>JAKSBJ010000374.1 GCA_022361195.1 Flavobacteriales bacterium | reverse complement strand
ATGCGAATCAATCAAGATCAACTCATAGATAAGCTTTTAAGAATGACGGATCAATCCTATAAAACTGCGGTGAAATTCAGAGAGCTATCAATTGAAAAACTCAACTATAAGCCAGATGAAACGAAATGGAGCATTTTGGAGTGCATTGAACATTTGAATCTCTATGGAGATTTTTATCTCCCCGAGATAGAACAAAAGATGATGGACTCAGAACTAAAAGATGTTTCCGATGATCATCCTTATAAGAGTAGTTGGATAGGAGATTATTTTGTAAAGGCAGTACGGGCCGACAATAAGAAGAAAATGACAGCAACCAAAATGATGACGCCAAAACAGTCTGATTTTACTATGGTCACACTTGATCGCTTTATTAAGCAATTGGAATGGTTAACCTTGCTAATGAATCAAGCGAAGAACAAAAATCTAAGGAAGATTAAGACTACTATCTCTCTTACTACCTTGTTTACACTGAGACTAGGAGATACCTTACGATTTTTGGTATATCACAACGAACGTCATATTTTACAAGCGGAGAGGATTTTGAAAATCCATGATTAATATAAAGGAAGTAATAAGAAAAAAATCAAAATTTGAGTCCATCGACTCCCCTTGGGAACATCCAAATTTTAAATCCCAAATTCATCACTATCCCAAATCCAAAGGTAAACAGAAGGAAGGCCGCAATAAACTGCAATCTCAGGTTTGTCTAATTGCTCTTCGAGGTTTTTACTAGAGTAAGTGGCTACATTCACTCCTTTTAATTTGGGGAGCGTGTTTAATACGCTAATGTCCGAAACGTCGGTACTGTATAGGTCAAGATACTCCAGTTTTTTCAACGGCTCCAAATGTGAGATGTCTTCAATCTCACTTTCCATTACGGTCAGTGATTTTAAATTCGGAAACTTATAGATGTCTTTTAAATCTAATTTGGAACAAATGGTAGCTAAACCTAATTTCTCCAGTTTTGGAAGTTCTTTAAACTTTGAAAATTCGTTGACAGAAGAGTTGTCTAAATCCAATACTTTAAGTTTTTTAAGTGCTCCTAGTTTAAGTTTAGGACAGCCTTTAATCCTCAAATATTTCAAATTAGGGAATTGCTGTAAGTCCTTTATTTTTTGATCGTAACTGACAATGTTCAAGCGTTCCAAACTTTTCATTTCCGGAATGGAATTAATATCTACACCTGGGCCCATCATATCTTCTCCAAGTTGTAACGACTTTAACCGCTTTAGGTACTGAAAGCCTTTAAAATTGATATCTGTGTTAAGAATTAAATATTCTAAGTTTTTTAGCTTTTCCAGGTTCAGGGTCTCTTTCTTGTATTTAACACTTAACGATAGTCTTCTAAGGTTCTTTAGGGTAAGAATGTGTTTTGCAGTCCTTACTGGAATTTCATATGAGATTTTTAAGTGCTCCAAAGTCTTGAATTCACGAATTAGGTGGGAATCTTTGATTTTGTTGAAATCACAAATCTCAAGGGCTTTTAATTGGTCTTTTAAATCAAGAATTTTCTCAAAAGAACGTAAGCCTCTGTTTTTATCACCATAGTTGTTCAGTTCAAATGTTTTGAGGTTTTTATACTGTTTAAAATAAGTGTGATTCTTTATTTTGGAATTAGTAACGTATACTCTTTTTATTTGCTTAGCAATGGGTAAAAAAGCATCTACATAAAAAGTGGATTCAGAGTCAAATGAAAGCTCTTTTACACCTTTAAATTCGTCTATGAAATCAATTGTTTTTTCTTTGAAATCGACAAAATCAAGTCCGTAGATACACTTCTTGATGGAGCGTATCATTCTAAGATCCAATGGCTTTTTACCTTGACTTAGCGTGCAGTATATTTTGTGCTTATCGCTAACTTCTTTTTGTACTGTTTGGTCTTTGATTTTCGTGTTGGAATCAAATGAAAGAGACGATAAATTAGGGAAGTCAACTAATCCGGCAATGCTACCTATTTTACAGTTTTGAAACTCAATGTTTGCCAGTGAGTTTTTAAAAGGTAGAAAAGAAACATCTTTGAACTTTGAGTTGTAAATACTCAAGCGTCTCGTCTTTCTTTTAGCAGGCTTTTTAGGCTTATGCGTAAAAGTGATTTTGTCAAAAATCAAAAGAGAAATGGGTACTATATCATCTATGTATTGAATGTTGTCAATGTGACAATTTTTGAATTCAACTTGTACAAATCTCCTGATATTACTCTTTTTAAAGCACCTCAAAGCTGCAGCATCAAACTTCATGTTTGAAAATTTAAGATGTCCAGGAACTTTGTTTTTACTATTGCAATCTGTGCTTTGAAAGGACACCTTATTCAGAAATAAATCAAAACAATTTAAATTCAATAAATCGGAAAAATTTGGAATGCTTGAGTTATTAATTTTTAATGTTCTGAGATCTTGTAAATAGGGTAATAATTTCGAGAAATCATTAATTACAAGACCGTCTAACTTCAGGCGCCTAATAGTTTTTTCTGTGCCAGAGTAGGTGTTTTTTTGATCGGGATTGTAATCTTTTCCATATCCTTCTTCTTCAAGTGTAATTCCTAGTATGCTATTTATTTGCTGGAGTGCGTTCATTTTTTGAAAATCATTAATTGGGTGAGTCGCTTTAAACACCTTGTTAAAGTAGCCAGCTTAAAATAATTAAAAATGGGGAATGATGTGCTCAATTTGGTTCGTAGAGGTGATTTTTAAATATGCATTAGTGTTTGATAAAATATGGTCTGAAAATCAATCAGGAACTCATTGTAATTACTGAGTTGAATTGATATATTTAGGTTTTAACCTAAAACTATGTCCGAAAAATTTATCCCAGAATTAGTAGAGCAAGTCTCTAAAGATTTTGATCATCATTTAGCTATTAATAAAAATTCTCGAATCTTATTCTCAGGAAGATACGGTATAGGGAAGACAGTGTTTTTAGAACATTATTTTGCCGAGAGAAAAAAAGAATATTACACAATTAGATTGGCTCCAGTTAACTATTCCGTCTCATCTAATGAAGATATTTTTAGGTATATTAAATATGATCTTTTGGTAAAGCTTCTTGCTGATAAGAGGATATCTTTTGAGGATTACGATTTTACGAAATGGGAGGCATTACCGTTTTTTGTTCAGACTGAATTTGGTAAAATAGTTCAAGGTATTTTTCGTGGACTCAGCAAACTTGGGCCATCAAAAAAATATGGAGGTGATGCTATTTATAAAGAACTCGAAATTTTGGGTAAGGAGTTTGAAAAATACTATGACGATTTCAAAGATAAAGGTAAAAAAGGCTTTAGTGCCTTTTCCAAACAACTTGAGGAAGAAGAAGGTTCGATTTACGAGTATAATTTGATTACAGAATTTATTTCCAAAGGGCTTGAAACGAAACCTGAGTTGCAAAATGTCTTAATAATTGACGACTTGGACAGAATTGATCCAGGGCACATTTTTAGATTGTTGAATGTTTTTTCGGCTCATATGGACTATAAAGAGGAAGGGGATAAATTTGGATTTGACAAAATTATCCTAGTTTGTGATGTAAACAACCTTAGAAATATCTTTCATTGTAAATATGGAGCAGATACAGATTTCAATGGATATATAGATAAGTTCTACAGTTCCAAAGTATTTTATTTCGACAACAAGAATGACTTGAAAAGGTTATTAGGAAATTATGGGATCTCGAGGATGCAGCGGAGGAAGCAGAATCTCAGATTAAACTCCGATATCAAATGGAACGTCCCTTCTTTCTTCTCAAGGTCAAAAGGGTCACGGTAGAACTTGCCGCACACTGCAGCTGGCTATTTCTCTTCCTGATAGGGTCCACAAAACAACAAATCTACGAGCACGAAATTGCTTTTTAAGTTTGTTGAAACAACAATGAAGATATTCTAACGGATTTTCTAATGAGTGCTTAAATGCTTT
>JAKSBJ010000088.1 GCA_022361195.1 Flavobacteriales bacterium | reverse complement strand
CAGCAAAAGGGTTGGTCAAAAGTCGCACTGGCTACCGATCCATATCAAAGCCGCCGCATGAAACGCTTTATTCGCAGAAAGAATTTACCCATTCCGGTCATTCCGTTTGTGGAGGAAATTTTGAGACCCTATGGCAACGCTCATCCCGATGAGGTTGAAGTTGAGTTAAGTGAGGCCCGAGCTGATGATTTTGTGAGTATTAAGGAGAGAAAATCGTTAATTGGGAGGTTGATTGGGACCCGGGGTGGGCATATTGAGGGGTGATGAAAAATAATATTAAAGTTTCAAGTAAATTATTTGGCTATTCACTGTCAGATTTAATCTCATTTAGTTCTTTAATTAATTGATCGGATATTACATGATTTTCTAATTTACTTTTCTTATTTCCTTCATTCCAATATCGCATTTGTATGAGCCAAAGAAAAACAAGAATGACTGGCGTCATAATTATAGTACCTGTTTGGAAACGAACAGATTCTTCAGTAATTGGATTTTGATCAAACGGAAGAATAAAAAATAAAGCTGCTAACCCTGATGGTATAACCCAAATGAGATTCCACCAAACCTTTCTTTGCCATTTTTTTAATGCCTGTCTTTTCTCTGAGTTTATTTTTTCCTCTATATTATTTTTGAGTTTTGATTTTAATTTGCGCGTTTTTTCTTTTTCTTTTTTTACATCAGCTTTAGCTTCTTCTGCTTCAAAGTTCATTGTAGCTTGTTTTTCATGAGGCGGTTGTTGATTTTCCAACTCGTTAACTCTACTTTGTAGTTGTTCGATTGCTTTTAGATAATGGTTTTTTTCATCTTCGAGATTTGTTTTTCTTTCATTAAGTTTTTTATTTTCATTGTCTGTGACTCCTGCTATCTCATTTGTTTTGATTAGTTGTTCTTCTGTTTTTGTTAGTTTTTCCTGAATTTCTCTTAATTCACGATTTATTTCAGATTCTATAAATTCACCTTGATTAAAAGAACTATCTTCTTGTTTTTTATGAAATTTTTCAAGGAAGTTGTCTTGGTTGATGATGTTATATACAACCCTTTCATCATCAATTCCTTGGCTTTTTAGATAATTAACAATTTTCAATACATCTCTTGATTTTTCCGTCTCTTTATTAAATCCTCTAGAAGTTACAGCTTTTATAAAGGCCTTTTTGTAGTCATCAGTTTTTATAGGTAAAATCCTTACTAACCTATTTAAAAGGAAAGAAGGTTTAAAGAATACGGGAAAAGATCTTTCATCGTGATAATTCCCTAGTTGATTACGATCAAAACCTATTAAAAGCCCATCGAGGGTTACAGCAAAAAACTTGACAGAATTTAGACTTAACTCTATCCCTTTTTTTGCTTTAGAGCGTTGGTCAAGCATAAGTTCCCTAAGGGTAATATCATGATAGGCCTGTTTATCACTTTTTTGGATTAATCGGACTTCAGGAATATTACGTTCTTTACAGTATAATAATCTTGCATCGTTTTTTTTGTTTAGGAAAGCAAAGAAATCTCCAACTTTTGCATTTAAATAATCTTCACCCAAATGTTCAATTCGTTTTCCGTTTCTACCAATTTTAATTCCAAGTCTATCTAACGTTGATTGTGAAAATTCTATTACACTTGTTGGGTGAATAGTCGATTCACGATGATCAAGAAGTTTTTTGTAAAATTGTTCCGCAAATCCATCAAGTTTACCTGATTTGAGCATTGCCCTTATCGCTTTATCCGACAATTTATCATCAAGTAGACTAAAGTCATCTTTTTTATAAACAAGTTCTTTATAAGTGATATCTGAGTATCGTATTTTTATTTTTAAGTGCTCACTATTGTCATTAATTAGTTTGACCAGTGCCTTACAGGATTCATTTTCTGGGTGGGCATGTAGGTCAAGCAAAGAGTATAAAACATTGGTGTCTAAATAAAGAACCCAATCAATAAGATCATGTTCGATAGTCTCTGCTGCAATTTCGGGCTCGAATCCTAACGACGAGAAAGAAAGTGTTTTTTGCGCAAGTTCATTTAAGAAATCTATATCCTCTTGTGATGCAAAATCAGGAAAGCTTTCAATTATTCTCTTGAAAAGCTTTTTTTGCTTTTGGGGAGTTAACTTTTCAAGAGTTTCAGTCAATATATTTTCATAGATTCCATTTCCATCACTATTTGAAATATGAGGATGCAATGTTCTTAAAGCATCTTCACCATATTCGAAAAAAGAATTATACATATATTCCAGAAAAACTGACCATAATTTGGCTAGTTCTTTTGGCTGAACTTCTACTTTCAGTTCATACAGGATAAAATTTTTGAAATTTTGAAACCTAGCTTTGTCCTTATCTTTTATCGTTAAATCTTGAGAATCAATTCTTCTTTTTTCATCTTCTGAGAGATAAATATTTCCTTCTTTATCAAGGATGATTCCAGATTCTAAGAGTTTTGAAACTATTTGTTCTAATTCAGATTTATAAGGCTCGAAACCAAATTGTTCTTGTATATATCCAGAAAGCTCTGATTTCTTGCATCTATTGATCTCGTATAAAGTTCTAATAATTACAGAGAGAAAAGTGTCTTCTCGTGTATCAGAGGAAGCTAAGGATAGAGCTGAAAGTATTTTTACGTGTTTCTTTAAATTCTTCATATTTGACCATTTATAACCCCATCAACAACTCTCTCAATTCCATCTCCAGATATTTCATTTAATCTATTTTGATTAATAACAGCTTTACTTTCAAAATTTCCGAACCGGATTTTACGATATCCATGATCTCTTTCTACATCATTGACATCCCATACAGTCTGTTTTTTTGTTCGAGTGGCGCAAATGATTATGTCACAATTGATACTTACCAAATAAGCTAGTCGTTGATCCAATCCCGTTCCGGGATCACCCTGACTTGTAATACCAACAAGGGCCCTACCAATCTGAATTGTTCCGTAGATATCGTCACTGTTTGTTGGAATAACAGTTGTTATATTACCATTTATATCAATAAAAGGATTGGAATTATTTGCAACGAATTGTTTTATACTTTGTGTTTTTCCGGATTCTGAAGTTCCGTAAACAGCTATAATTGTTTTTTTCATTTAATTATTCCAATTTGCATTACAACCGTTCAATCTTTCCCAGATCATTGCTGCTGTCCTTGTTGTAATATTTCCAACCTTAACTATGTGACCATTTTTCCAATAGTATCTTTTATCATTATGAACAGTATATCTCCCAGAACGTTTGTGTTGCCTTTCTCTTTCTAAAAGGTTGTAAGTTATACCACAATGTACTTTAAGGTTACCAACTTTGAACCAATACTTATATGTATCTCGAACTTCTTGTTTGGCCATAGTTTCTATTTTGAATTAATCCGAATTTTAGTTGTGTTCACAACGGCCCTCCTTTTGTTTAGAGTGACCTTTTGAGGAGTGATTTTTGTTTTTACATGTTGTACGTCAGCATAAGTTTTAATCTCTTTAATTACTACTATTTTGACGTTTACGTCTATTCCTACAGTCTGATTATCATTGTGCAATCCGATGTAAAATGTTCCTTGAAGTTTATTTGAGTTTTTACCATAGGCAGCTATTCCTTTACCTTTATCAAATTGATAGTAGGCGTTCTTAGATAAAAATGCTTGAACATTTTGATAATCGTTTATGAACGCGTATTCAACATCTTCACCTGTTTTGGGCAATAAAAGTTCGGTTAAAGCTCCAACAGCTATACCGGCTAATGGGGTTCCAAATACAAAAGCAGCTTCTGTAGCTACATTTCCAATGGCACTAACATTTTTGGCGTAGGCTTCCGAAGCTTCTTTACCAACACCTATCCAATATGCCCATGAAATAACCTTTTCTTCTTGATAAGTTTCTTTTTTATTAGAAGGTAAATCGATTCTCAAATAGGTATAGCTGGAATTTTCATTCCAGAACGAATGTACCTTTTGTGTTTTATCCATTATTAATTCTTCTACCTGTTCAGTTTTAATTAATTCTCTTTTAGTATATGGTATTCGAGTAGTGTCATACCCCACAATACTATCCTCTGTATAAGGCACCCAAGTTGTGTCATACAAAGTTTTCCATTCCCAATTGGTATTAAAAGAAATTAGGTCTTCAGATTTTGGAATACGTTGAATTTTGACTTTGCAAATACGTCCTTTAACGGCTGTATTTTTAAATGAGAATTTATAAACTGCTGTTTGAGTAACATTAATTTTTTTATCGGAAATGGAAGTAGATTTAAAATCCATGAACTTTGAATTTGTTGGTAGCTCAACAATTTCTATTTCCTTTAATTCCTTTCCTTTTAATTCTTCAAAATTGAAAACAATCTGGTCTCCTTCTGCAAATCCATAATAGAGCTCTTCGGTTTGCATGGTACCCACTTTTAGTGTTAGTTCTGCAACATCAACTGCTGGAATTTGAGCGTTTATGGATAGAGGGCACAAACAGTAAGCTATTAGCAGTATATTTATAACATTCTTCATAATTCACTTTTTCAATTCACCTCCCCAACCTTTTCTCCTCATTATCAAATTGCCAGGGTGTTATAATCCCTCTTGCTTTTAAATCAACCAAAAGCTGATGTTTAATGCCCTTAACATTCAACTCTTTTGCCT
>JAKSBJ010000328.1 GCA_022361195.1 Flavobacteriales bacterium | reverse complement strand
TCCTACTGCATATTCTTGGTTCAAAACAGATGGTTCATACGACAAACCATTGAGCATAGTGGTACTGTCATAAATGGTTTTTGGAATTCCAGAACCCGAGAAATAATGTAAGTGACTTTGTCGAGGTGCATAACCAGGAACTATTTCACGTTTTATCGTATCCATATGGCAAGAAATGCAATTTTTCGTTTCAAAATAAGGTCCTGCCTTCCATTCATCTCCCGTTTCAAAGGTACAATGCAGTGTTTCAGTAACTACAGCGGTTGCATTATGACAAGACAAACAGAGTTTTTCTGAGAGAAAATCAGGGTCTTTAATGGTCTTATGAGGAGCTTTTGATGTTCCGGTAGGTCCAATAACAGCATTGTTCCTTACATGGCAAGCAGCACAGTTTATTCCCTCCTGTTGTAATGCCTTGTCAAAGTTGGGATTCAATTCTTTAACGGGTTGATAGATATCTCCATCTACCAATCCGGTTACAATATATTCCTGCTGATTTTGTAATGGAATGTGACAGTTAATACACATGAACGGACTGGATTCTTTCTTTAATTCAGCTTGAAATTGCTGATCAGTCCAGGCATGAGCATGAGTTGAAATTTTCCATTCGTTATAATGGGATTGATGACAGGCACCACAATGTTCAGAGCTTAATGAAGCTAATCCTTCTGGAATTTCCTGGTGTGGAACAGCCTTTTCCCAGGACTCTTTTAAAGGTTCTATCCTTCCTGTGGAATTATTACAAGAAGCTAAGTAAAAAAGACTTAATATGGCAAATAGAAGGATATAGTTGTTTTGGACTTTCATTGATAAAACAAAGCTAAGTCATCCCAATTGCATTTAATGTGACTAAGGACACATAGCAAACTGATTATTCCTGGTTCATTCAATAATTGATTTTCATGACAAAGCTGTATTATTGCCGTATGGAAGTGGATAAACGAATAGAAGAAGCCGTAACAGCAGTTCGGTCGCATGTTTTTAAAGATGAATTTGAAAGTATGGTCCAAACTACTTTTCGGGATTTGATCGATTCCTTTCCCACGGCAGAGCTGATTGCTTCCGTGTTTAGTATTTGTAAAGGAAGTAGCGGACGTAGTATTTTACTTCATTTACCCAACATTATAGAGAGTGTCAACCTAAATGATTTTAAGACCGCGTTTAAGTTGTTGATGGATGATGAGTTGGGGACTTACTATTACGTTCGTTTTTTGCTGGATGAATTTGGGGTTGATTCCAATAAACTTCTGGAACAAGATGTAGATCTACGATCCAAATCGAATTTCAGGGGTGTTCATCATGCCATGTCTGTTGTTTCCATTCAAATCTCCGAAGAAGATAAGGAAGACGAACGTTATATCCAGTTCAAAAGAAATTGGTCTAAAATGAAAGATCAGGGAGCTCCTGTCATTGAGTTAAAGTAAATAAATGAAGATTGAGGCTTTATATGAGGATGATTTCATTCTGCTAGTGAATAAACCCAATAATTTGTTGGTTCATCCATCTGCCTATTCCGGCGGGAGAACTGAGCCTACTTTGATTCATTATTTATGGAAACAATTTGATCGGAATTTGGTAACACTTCACCGTCTTGATCGAAAAACTTCTGGAGTAATGATCTTTGCGAAGGATGCTGAGTCGGCTCGTTTTATTCGGCTACAGTTTGAGAACAATGAAATTAAAAAAGAATATTTAGCGGTTTTAAGAGGATACACTTCCGCAAAGGGTGAAATTGATTCACCCATTAAACGTGCAGATACAGGAGAGTACAAAGAAGCTTTAACAAGCTTTGAAACTTTGGATCAAATAGAACTCCCCTTTCCTATTCAGCCCTATTCTACTGCTCGTTATTCATTCGTGAAAATGAGTCCTCATACAGGTCGTATGCATCAATTACGGAAACATGCCAATAAAATTTCTCATCCCATTATTGGTGATCCCAAGTATGGTAATCGGCATCACAATCACTACTTCAATGATGAATTAGGGTTTGGGAATTTGTTTTTGCATGCCCATCAACTTTCTTTTATTCATCCAAGCACCAAACAACCAATGCACATTTTGGCTGATATCCCCGATTTTTGGAAGATGTTCTTTGATGTTGTAAATTGGTCTGTTGAACAGCTGATCGAAAAAAAATAAGAGCAAATGTGACTTTTTATGGCAGGCAGGTTACATACACTGTGAAAGCCATTATTTATCATTTCAAATGACAGAATCAGACAAAAAAGAATTTTTAGCGCTTTACGATAAGATTCACGAGCCTTTAATGCGTTTTTGCATGGTAAAAAGTAGAGGGATTATGGATCCTCGCGACCTGGCCAATGACGTCTTATTAGTAGGAATGGAGAATTTTCACAAACTTGAAAACAAACAAGCCCTCTTATCTTATCTGTTTAGTACTGCGAATAACATTTGCCTTAACCAAATCAGACGAAAGAAATTTTCGGGTCCTTATGATGAGGAAAAAGCTGACAAATTAGAAGGTTATAGTAGCGATGTCGAAACCGCTGCAGATGTCTCTGTCTTGTATGAAGCCCTTGACAAACTTCCTCCCCTACAAAAAGAAGCAGTCGTTCTCTTTGAAATTAGTGATCTCCCAATAAAAGAGATCATGACCATTCAAAATTCAGGAGAATCTGCCGTAAAACAGCGCATTAAGCGTGGGCGGGAAAAACTAGCCGCTTTATTGCAGGAAAAGAAAAAGCGGAGACCTGCCATGATGGTCGCCATGTTGTTTTTAACTACTAATTCGTTCAGTATGTCCAATCTTGATAGTTATTTTGAGGCTGCAAAGAAATTGTCTTTGCCTCTTTCTAAAGAAGAAGCTGTTTCTTCTATCAATCAATATCAATTGACAGCAGCTAAAGGTGGAGCTACAGCCAGTGGAGGAAAATTAGGAGCCGGAATTGCCAAAAAGGGACTCATTGGAGGATTAATAACGGGAGGTGTAATTACCGCATCAGTTTTATTATACCCTTCTGCCGAAGAAAATACAACAGCACAAAATGTTCCTACAAATGAGGCTGTTACGGAAGAAATTGTTGAACCTCAGAATAATGCTAATCCTGAGCAAACTATTGCTTTCACAGATGTGAAATCTGAACCAAAAGAGTTACAGGAAGAAAGTAAAACTGAAGGTGGAATTTCAGATGAAACACCAAAGGCTAAACCTAATCCTGAAAGTATTCCTACTGCTACTTTTGTCAATGATTCGATCAAAGCACCAAAGGATACCAAACCTCCAAAGGCTCCTCGTGATAAAAAACGGACTAAAAACAGAACCAATAAAGGTATTGCTCCAATAATGGCAAATGATGAAGCTCCTGATCACTGGAATTCTGAAAAAGTCACCTTTAGTGATGAAAAACGATACCCTGCCGAGGATGTTAAGAGTATTTTATTTGATCATTTGGGAGAAAATGTGATTGTAAAAACCTGGAACGAAAAGGCTGTTTTAATTGAAACAGATCACATTATTGAAGCCAAAACTGAAGAAGATAAACAGCTAATTATGCAGCGAATGAACCATTCAGTTGATCAAAAAGGAAGTCAATTGAAAATTTCTTCTAATTCCGGCTGTAAAAAGAATAAATACTGTTCTTCAGGAGGGAAACGCTATAGTACGATCACATTCAAGGATGGGAAAAAGGCTAAGTACAAGGAACTTGAACGAAATTTTGTAATCACGATTCCAAAAGAAATGGACGTCGTGATTAATGGACGTTATGAGACCTTTACAATTGCCAATGATTTAAAAGGAAACATGGAAGCATCTCTTTTTGCCACAGAATTAACGACTGCTTCAATTGAAGGAAATGTTAACATGAAAATCAATTATGGCCGTGCATCCATGGGGGACATGAAGGATGGAAAGATTTCTTTGATGGATACGGATTTGGCTTTTGGAACGGCCGAAGAACTGGATTTAAATGTGAAGTATTGCAATGTTTCGGGACGAAAAGCTACTGCTGTGACGGTTTCTCTTTTTGATGGAGATATGAACCTGGATGAAGTAACTGAAAGTTTGGATGGTAATATTCGCTATTCAAATCTCAGCTGTCATAAATCATCTCTCAGTAAATCTAGTTTAACAGCTTTTGACAGTAACATCAAGCTTGGTTCAGTAAAAGACATGAGTTTGGAGCTTAGATATTCTAAATTGATTGCTGATAACATTGATGATTTAAAACTTTCACTGTGTTTTGATAGTTATATGAAGGTTGAGTCCATTCAAAACTTCACAGCCAAAGAGAGTAAATATTCAGAGTATAAAATTGAACAGCTTACTGAGAGTATCGACATTCTATCTTATGATGATGTTCTGTCTATTGGTTACATCGATACCAAAATGAAATCGTTTGATTTTAGAGGTAAATACACTTCTTACAAGTTAAATTTCCCTGATAATTCTGATTACCGTATCAGTATGAAAGGGAATTACCTGGATGTTTCAAACGACTCGGATGTTGCCCTTAGCATGGATAAAGACCTTGATGGTGGTCAACCAAAAGAGGTTAAAGGTTACCTAATGGAAGGAAATGACAATTCTGTTGAAATGAAATTTGATTGTTTTGACAGTGAAATCAAATTTGCTACCGCCAAGTAGCAACTAAACTTGCTTTTTATAATAATCAAAGGCGCAAGGGACAATCGTTTCTTGCGCTTTTTGTTTGTTGACCTCTTCTAAAGGAAGTGTTACTGTACTTTGATAACCCAATCGTTGATACCAGGCCGATATTCTATTTTTGATGGATACTTCTTCATTGAGAGGACGTAAAATCTCAATTTGGATATAATCTACACCTTTTTTATTTGCCTCCTCTTCTACTCTCTGAATTAATGCATTTCCAATTCCTTTTCCTGAATGGTTGAAATCAGCTGCTAATAATCCAAAACTATAGGTGTTTGAATCCACATGATAATGTCGAATTCCTCCAACAACTTCATCATTCAACAAGGCATAGAATATATCACCCCGTTCCACAAACTCCTTGAAATCATCGAACGAAATTCTAATGTAGTTTTTGCCAAACATTACTTCCTCCGTTTCGGCATAAGCAATGCGTACAATCTCATATAAACATTCCAACTCACTTTTAGACAACGAACGCTCTTTGGGAGAATAAACTTTAATCATCGTTTTGCAATAGTAACAAAAAAGGGCCCTGAAAACAGAGCCCTTTGTTAAAATGGATTTATATTTTTTTACAGCTCGTCAATTCGCTTTTTAATCTCCATCATCTTTTCTTTCTCTCCCGCCTGATAGTAAGCGTTTTTCAAAGAAGTCAACAATTGTTTGTCTTTTGGCTTCTTTTCCACTGCTTTTTCAAAATACTCTACTGACTTGGCAAAGTTAGATTTAGCTTCTTCTTTTAAAGCATCGTGCTTAGGATCACCAAACTCCAATTTATTCGCATCGTTGTTGGCATCAGCACCTTTGTTGTAGAATAATCCACCCAAAGTAACTAAGGCATCCTCATTGTCAGGCTCTATTTCTAATACTTTCTTATAAGCTTTCTCAGCTTTTTCATAATCTTCAAGGTTTTCATAAATTGTACCAGAAGTAAATAAAAGAGCTGTGTTTTCAGGATCTAAAGCAAGTGCTTCATTCAATTTTTGAGCTGCTTCATCTTTACGATCTGTACCAATGTAAAGGTTAATGAACTCAATTAAAACCTCCTGGTTTCCTGGATTTGCTTTTGCTTGAGCATTTAACATCTCTTCCGCCTCTTTTACTTTCCCTTGTCCTTGTAAACTTTGAGAATAGTGATAGATAGAAGAACCATAGTTATATCCTAATTCAGTTGTTTTCTTAAAAGCTTCTTCAGCAATCGCAAAGCTATCTAAAGCAAAAGCAGCTGTTCCACCAAAGAAGAATGAAGCTGTATCGATAGTTCCGATTACTTCACTGAATTTTGCAGCTCCTAATAATCCTCCCATTGCAATGTCGTATTTTTCCTGGCTGTAAGCCTCTACACCTTGCTTTTGTAAGAATGAGTAATAGAAAATACAGTATTCATCTACATCTTCTGTGTAACGTCCTTTTGTATCTAACTCTTTTGATCTTTGAAATGCATTAAATGCGTCTTCCACTGCTTTTTCAGGATCTACTTTGTTCAATTCAACATCACCACTCAATGCAGCAACCATTGGAATTTCAAAGTAAATTTTCCCGTAATACATCAATGTTTTAGGATCATCTTTTGTTGTTTCATGTACAATAGATTTATCAATAAACCCTTTTGCATCAAGAAGCTCTTTTGCTTGCTCGGTGATATCTTCACCTTGAAGTTTCATGCTCCAGTAATTCTTAAATGAAATACCTGCACTGGAAGTATTTCCCTTTTGAGCCATTCCTGTTGAACAAACGGCTACTGTTAGAAAAGCTGTAATTAATCTCTTCATCTTAACTGTTTCTTGTTTGATTAATAGATGCGGAACTTTTAAAGATTCCACATTTGAAGTTTCAATTTTTGTGCCACATTGAAATGAACTGTAAAATAAAACCCCGACTAGTGTCGAGGTCAAATTTAATCAAAGTCCTTTGAATCTTAATAAAAACAGCCGTACTATTTAGCACGGCTGTTCAAATTTATTCTTTATTCTTCTGTTGGATTGTCATTTTCAGTTGATGGAGTATCCTCTCCTCCGCCTTCTCTTTCTTCATTTCCTTCAAATCCCTCTTCTCCTTCTAAGGCTTCATTTTCCTCTTCATCTTTATCACGGTAAACTTTAGCTACAGCGGCAATTTCATCCTGCCCTCTCAAGCTAATTACTTTTACTCCTTGTGTAGCACGTCCCATCACTCTCAACTCTTCAACATGCATACGAATGGTAATTCCATTTCGCGTAATGATCATTAAATCATCCTCGTCAGTTACATTCTTTAAGGCAATCAAATCACCTGTTTTATCGGTAACATTAATGGTTTTAACACCTTTACCACCACGGTTTGTGATTCGGTAATCGGCTACCTCCGAACGTTTCCCATAACCATTAGAGGAAACAACCAATACGTTCGCTTCTTCGCTTTCAACGCAAATCATTCCAACTACTTCGTCTTTCTCATTCGCTAAAGTAACTCCTCTAACTCCCGAGGCTGTACGTCCCATAGAACGTACTTTTTCTTCGTTGAAACGGATTGCCTTACCTGAACGTAATGCCATCATAATTTCATTGGTTCCATTTGTTAGCTTAGCTTCTAATAGCTCATCACCTTCACGAATTCCAATTGCGTTGATACCATTTGTTCTTGGTCTTGAATAAGCTTCGAGGGTTGTTTTCTTAATTACCCCTTTCTTAGTACACATGATAATGTACTTATCTTGAATGTATTCAGGATCCTTAATATCCTTAACATTGATGAATGCTTTAATAGAGTCATCTTGCTCAATGTTAATCAGATTTTGAAGCGCTCTTCCTTTTGCATTTTTGGCTCCTTCCGGAACTTCAAAAATTCGCATCCAGAAACATTTTCCTTTTTCTGTAAAGATCAATAACCAGTTGTGGTTAGTCGCAACGAATAAATGCTCTAAGAAGTCAGCATCACGAGTAGCAGCACCTTTAGCTCCAACTCCACCTCTACTCTGAACACGGTATTCAGCTAAAGAAGTACGTTTAATATATCCTGCATGAGAAATACTAACAACTACCTCTTCGTCTGGAATCAAGTCCTCAATACGCATTTCATTCGCAGAGTATTCAATAACCGAACGTCTCTCATCACCATATTTTTCCTTAACGTAAGTCAATTCATCTTTGATGATGTCCATTCTTCTTTCTTCCTTATCTAAAATGTCTTTTAAATCAGCAATTTTGATTTGAAGTTCGTCGTACTCAGCTCTTAATTTATCTTGCTCCAGTCCAGTTAACTGTCTCAATCGCATTTCAACAATTGCACGCGACTGAATTTCAGTTAATTCAAAGCGAGTCATTAATTTCTCTCTCGCTTCGTCCGGACTTTTTGATCCTCTGATCAATTTAATCACTTCATCAATGTTATCCGATGCAATGATTAATCCTTCTAAAATATGTGCTCTTTCCTCCGCCTTACGTAATTCGTACTGCGTTCTTCTGATCACAACTTCATGACGATGCTCCACAAAATGATGAATCATATCTTTTAGATTCAACATCTCAGGACGCCCATTTACTAAAGCGATATTATTAACTGAAAATGAGGTTTGTAGAGCTGTGTATTTAAATAGTTTATTTAAAACAACATTTGGAATAGCATCACGCTTTAGCTCGAAAACTACTCGCATTCCATTTCTATCCGATTCGTCTCTGATGTCCGAAATTCCTTCAATTTTCTTATCGTTTACCAAATCAGCAGTCTTCTTAACCATGTCTGCTTTATTGACCTGGTAAGGAATTTCATTCACGATAATTGCCTCTCTTCCTTCTCGAATCTCTTCAATCACTGCTTTACCACGCATCACAACACGCCCTTTTCCGGTTTCAAAAGCTTCTTTAACACCTTCGTAACCGTAAATGATTCCACCAGTTGGGAAATCAGGTGCCTTAATGTATTCCATCAAGCCTTCTACCTCAATATCACGATTGTTGATATATGCAATTGTTCCGTCCACAACCTCTGAAAGGTTATGTGGAGGCATATTAGTAGCCATACCTACTGCAATACCACTCGCCCCATTACATAGTAAGTTAGGGATTTTGGTCGGTAATACAGTTGGTTCTTGCAATGAGTCATCAAAATTCGGTGCAAAGTCTACTGTTTCTTTATCAAGATCAGCCAACATTTCTTCGGCAATCTTTTGCAGACGTGACTCTGTATAACGCATTGCTGCTGGACTGTCACCATCGACAGATCCAAAGTTTCCTTGTCCGTCAACTAACGGATAACGGAGTGACCAAGGCTGTGCTAAACGCACCATGGTATCATAAACAGACGAATCTCCATGCGGGTGGTATTTACCCAATACATCCCCTACAATTCTGGCCGACTTTTTATAGGGTCTGTTTGAGAAGACTCCTAAATCCTGCATTCCATACAACACCCTTCTGTGAACGGGCTTAAATCCGTCCCTTACATCAGGAAGTGCTCTGGAAACAATAACCGACATCGAATAATCGATGTAGGCCGATTTCATCTCCTCCTCAATATTGATTTTGATTATTTTCTCGCCTTCAGCCATAAGATTTTTTTGGTTGGTAATTAAGGCTCGAAAATAGCGATTATAAATGTAAATTTTGTCAGGTCAGAATGGCTACTTATTAACAAAAATGGCAGGAAAATAAGTGTTATTAACAATCGGAACGGAATTTGATTTATTTATATTTGAATATCCTAAAGAAATGATTTATTTTATGGCTATTGAACTCCAATTTGTTAGACCGGATCTTTTTACAAAGTAAGGAATTCCAAACTAGGTCAACTAATAATAGCGGTAACATTTCGGGGATTTTAATTGTTATATATATAAAGACGCGTAACAAGTATGGATGCAAATTTTTCAGCAAGAGCTAAAGACGTACTCTCTTTCAGTCGCGAGGAGGCCTTGCGCCTGGGAAATGACTACCTAGGGGTAGAACATATTCTTTTAGGTATTTTAAGAGAAGGAGAAGGACTTGCCATCAAGCTTTTAACGGAATTTCAGGTTGATTTATCACAAATCAGACAAGAACTTGAAAAGACTTTAAAAGAATCGAGAGTCAAAAGTATATCTGCCAATAATATTCCATTGGTCCGTCAGGCCGAAAAGGTTTTAAAAATAACTTATCTGGAAGCTAAGTTGTTTAAGAGCAATAAAGTCGGAACGGAACATATCTTATTGGCCATTTTAAGAGAAGAAAACAATATTGCTACACGTATACTTAACAAGTATGGTGTATTATATGAAAACGTAAAAGAAGAACTAGAAGCAATGATCGAAGAATCAAATTATCCTAAATCAGAATTTCCGGGCAATACTGCCGATGGAGATGAAGGAGAAATGGGCGGAAGCGGTTTCTCATCTGGTGGCGGAGCAAAGAAAGTAGGCGAAGGAAAATCTAAAACTCCTGTTTTAGACAACTTTGGAAGGGATTTAACGGCAATGGCCGAGCAAAATAAGCTTGACCCTATCGTTGGACGTCAAAATGAAATTGAACGAGTTTCCCAAATCTTGTCTAGAAGAAAAAAGAATAACCCAATTTTAATTGGTGAACCAGGAGTTGGTAAATCTGCCATCGCTGAGGGATTAGCCCTTAGAATCGTTCAACGAAAAGTTTCCAGAGTCTTATTCGGAAAAAGAATTATCTCTTTGGATTTGGCTTCTTTGGTAGCCGGAACGAAATATCGTGGACAGTTTGAGGAGCGAATGAAGGCGGTAATGAATGAATTGGAAAAGTCCAATGACATTATCCTTTTCATTGATGAAATTCATACCATTATTGGTGCTGGTGGAGCTTCAGGATCATTGGATGCTTCAAATATGTTTAAACCAGCCCTCGCGAGAGGTGAAATTCAAGTAATTGGAGCAACAACATTGGATGAGTACCGTCAATACGTTGAAAAAGACGGAGCTTTAGAAAGAAGATTCCAGAAAGTATTGGTTGAGCCTACTTCAATTGAAGAGAGTATTGAAATTCTGAACAACATTAAAGAACGTTATGAAGATCATCACTCGGTAAAATATACTGACGAAGCAGTTGAAGCTTGTGTTAAGTTGACAGAGCGTTATATGTCTGACAGAAACTTGCCAGACAAAGCGATTGACGCTTTAGATGAAGTGGGATCACGTGTTCACATTACAAATATTAACGTTCCTAAAGAGATTGTTGAGCTTGAGGGTAAGATTGAGGAGATTAAAGATCAAAAAGGAGACGTTATTAAGAGCCAACAGTACGAAAAGGCTGCTGAGCTTAGAGATACGGAGAAAAAGCTTCAGGAGCAATTAGAAGATGCTCAAAAGCGATGGGAAGAGAATACAAAAACTCATCGTATTACTGTAACTGAAGATAATGTTGCGGAAGTAGTTTCAATGATGACTGGAATTCCATTGCGTAAAGTTTCTGAATCAGAGACGGGACGTATCATGCACATGGGAGATACCATCAAAGGTTCGGTTATTGGACAAGACGAAGCCGTTGCTAAAGTGGTTAAGGCGATTCAAAGAAATCGTGCAGGATTAAAGGATCCAAATAAGCCAATTGGATCATTCTTCTTCCTCGGGCCAACAGGTGTTGGTAAAACACAACTTGCCAAAGTTTTAGCAAAAACTATGTTTGATTCGGAAGAATCTTTGATTAGAATTGACATGTCTGAGTACATGGAAAAATTCTCAGTTTCAAGATTGGTTGGAGCGCCTCCGGGATACGTTGGATACGAAGAAGGTGGACAGTTGACTGAAAAAGTAAGGAGAAAGCCCTACTCTATCATTTTGTTAGATGAGATTGAAAAAGCACATCCTGATGTATTTAACATGTTGTTACAAGCATTGGATGATGGTCATATGACCGATGGTTTGGGTAGAAAAATTGATTTCAAAAACACTGTAATCATCATGACTTCAAACATTGGAGTTCGTCAATTGCAGGATTTTGGAACAGGTGTTGGATTTGGAACTTCTGCTCAAAAAGATCAGGCAGAAGAGAATTCGCAAAGAGTAATTCAAAATGCTCTTAAGAAAGCTTTCTCTCCAGAGTTCTTAAATAGAATTGATGATATGATCATCTTCAACTCATTGTCTAAAGAGGATATTCACCAAATTATTGACATTGAATTGGAGCAATTGTATGGAAGAATCAATGATTTAGGATATCAAATTAAAATCTCTGGTCCGGCAAAAGACTTTATTGCTGACAAGGGATATGATGAAAAATATGGCGCTCGTCCATTAAAGAGAGCTATCCAGAAATATGTTGAAGATCCATTGGCTGAAGAGATCATCAGTGCTTCATTGAAGGAAGGAGATAGTATTTCAATTACATTGGATAAAAAGAAAGGCGAAATTATCATCAACATTGAGGATAAATCATCTCCAAAGAAAAAGGAGAAGAAAGCCTAATAAAAATAAGAACAAGTGTTCAGAGCCTCGGTTAAAGCCGGGGCTTTTTTTGTTACTAGAATTAACAGGAATTATTTAACGATTTGTACCCATCCGCTTGTGGTACGCCCATCTTCTAATTTTATAATATAGAAGTAAGTTCCACCTCCTAATTTTTGGCCATTAGCTGACGTTCCATCCCAAACTACATCCAAATTGTCATAATTGGTGAATGTAACAAGCTCATCGCCCCAACGATTAAAGACGGTTACCGAATTATTGAGATATAAATCAAGATCATCAATTACCCAGGTATCATTGGTACCATCACCATTAGGACTAAAGGCAGTATAGACATTCGCTAAAGGATCTACAGTAATACGCTTTGCCTTTTGCTGAACACCTTGATTAATTGAACTACCATTCGACAATGTTCCACTAAAAACAACAGCTTCACCAACTGAATAGCTATAATTGACAGAAGTAGTTTCTATGACTCCTCCACCTGAACCAAAATAAGAACGGATCAATTGCTGTGCTTGAGAAAAAAAAAAAAAAAACAAAAACGCTATGACCAGTGTCTTCCTCACCTAGTATGTTTCATTCATTTGGTAGGTAATGACAATTCCCCATAAAGCAAGTTCGTCACCCACATTTTGAGAACTCCAATCAGCATAAACTCTAGCTATGTAACCCGCTCCATTATTATTGACAATATGAGACAGAGGAAAGTCGGTGTTTTGAACCCCATCTACATTTGTAGAAGTTGTGAAATCTACCAAATTGCTTAAACCTGATGAAACAAAATCTCTTGAAATATAGATGCTAATATTTTCGGCAGCATCATCTTCATAATACACACGAACATTTGTAATTACTGCTCCATCAGGTAAATAGAAAGGAGCTTGCATACTCCCACTTTCATTTGTTAAATAAGCCGTACCATTGCCATAGTAGCTTGACCAATCGTTCGCTACATCATGTCCTGGACGAAAGGACATACCTCCAAGACTCAAGTAATATTGTTTAGGTGAATTGTATTCATAACTATTCGCTGAGACATCACTATCTACATTGACATCACCATTTATATTTACTCCTCCATCAACAACCACATTACCATTGACATCCAAAGCAGCTGTAGGACTTGCAGTTCCAATTCCAACATACCCTGAAGTTCGGTAAACATTACCTGCACTTTCGTTCCAGTCTGTATCTCCACCAAGTGAAGATAAATCAACCGTTACAGCTCCTCCCGCATCAGTAATACTCAATGTTGTTCCACTCAAGGAAGCAGCTGTGTTTAGCTCATTACTTGTACTGTAATCTGCGTCATTTACATCATCCACTCCGTCCGAGAAACCAGCAGGCACTCCAGGTAGTGAACTCCAATTTTGTAATTCATTTAACGGATCACTGTCAGCGTCATTCACATTATCCACCCCATCACCAAAATCATCCGGAATGCCAGGTAAAGTACTCCATTCCTGCAATTCGTTCGTGTCATCAGCATCACCGTCAACTACACCATCCTGCAAAGAACTCAAATCAACATCAACAGAACCTCCTGCATCGGTTATACTCAATGTCGTTCCACTTAGAGATGCTCCACTGTTCAACTCATTGGTTGCGTCAGCATCTGCATCACCAGTATTTGAGATGACATTTGAACCATCAATTTCAATTCCACTACCTGCAGAATAAGCCGCTCCTACATTTCCCGCTTCTTTTGCATAAAGAGCATAAGGAACAGAAACGAATTGAGTAATTCCTAAAACTTCATATCCTTGTCCTGCATCAGCCTCAACCTTTAAAAAGTGATTTCCACTACTCCAATCAATGGACGAAAAAGTATCTTGCGAACCGTTCCCGGTATTGGTTCCCCCACCTATTTGCGTGTTAAAAACACCTTGCATTGAAGTTGTAAGTCCCGTATGCTCCTCTTCGTATACTAACGTTCCACTGACAGAACCTTCTAAGATTCCGAAACGAACGGCCACTTCTTGTGAAGAAATAGGATTTCCATCATTATCATAAACAGCAGCTTGATAATTGATTAATTCCGGACTTTGTCCGTAAATGCTGAAAGAAAGCAGTGAAACAATGGTAATTAGTAGCAAATTCTTCATGTTTCTTATTTTTATAGTAGCTAATAGATTCTAATCTCGGCTCTACGATTTAGGGCATCATTACTTTCACTGGCCAATCGTGATTCACCGTAAGCATTGACAATGAATCTGTTCTTGTTGATTCCTTTTTTCTTAAGGTAATTCACAACCCAATCTCCCCTTCTTCGTGAAAGTTCAAGGTTATATTCATCAGAAGAACGAGCATCGGCATAAGCATTGATTTCTACCTTTAAATCAGTTTTAGCCTTTAGGACTTTTGCCAATTTATTCAACTCTGCAATGTCCTTACTTAGCACATTGGTTTGATTAGAACCATAATAAACAGTGATAATATCATAATCCGTATCAATGGTCAATGAAAAGTCGATGGAATCATTTTGATGAGACAAATTGTGCGTATCATCAAATCCAAGAGGTTTGTAAATGAAGAACCCATTTTGTCCTCTCTTTAAACTTGCGACCTTTTTTCCGTAACGATCAAAGATAAAAAGTGTAAAATCATCCAATTTCAAATCCGGATCAGACTCATCAATCTTGAATAAAAGGTTGTTTTGAACCGGTAAGTTTCTAAAACGGAAATGACCTTTTTCATCTGTTGTCACTTCTCCCAGTTTAAATCCTTCTTCATCATAGACTAAAACAGTAAGATCATTGGCAAGTCCTTTCAACTTCTTGAATTCAAAATATCCGGACACCGTCTGGGTTTCCATTGTAAATAAATCGTCTGTTTCTTGAATTAAAGACAAGTTATTGGAGATAGAAGGATCTAGCTTACGGTAAATAAAATCACCATCTTCATTACTCTTAAGCTGAGCGACAACATTCCCAGAACTATCATAAATTAAAAGGACAAGGTCTTCATCCATTTCATTCATGTTCAAAAGGTAATTCTTGGCCATATCCAATTGGCGGAAGTCAAAATTTCCTCTTTCATCAGTGGTTGTACTCAACATCACATTCCCCTTTTCATCTCTTAATTTAACTTCTAAACCAGATGGGTATTTGCCTGGAACATCTTCATAAATGAACTGTCCACTTAAATGGCCTGTGTTCAGTTCAAGATCAATCATATCTTCCGGAATTAAAGAAAGATATCCAGCTTCTTTAAACTTCAGTTTTTTATAGGTGAATTCATGATTTTCATCCGACATCAAATTAGCAATTGGATTTCCATCAGCATCAAACAAAGTCAATTCCATCTCATCTTCAGAAACCGGTTTTATACGATAGTCTCCTTGATAATCAATGTTTTTGAATGTGAAGTTCCCGTCTTGATCTGTTGTTGTTTCAAAAAGGATTTCATCTTCCTCACCCAAAATCATAATTTTAAGTCCAGATGCCTGACCATTAATGTTTCGGTAAGTAAACTGACCCGCCATTTCATTTTTAATGGTAATTTTCTTTTCCATATAAAGGAAATAAACATCATCATCCTCTTTTCCCTTAGCGTCTGGGCGATTGGATGAGAAGAAACCTTTTGTCATTCCAGGAAAAACGAAAATCCCAAAATCATCAGAATCAGTATTCAATCCTTCTAAAGAAGCTGGTTGTTTATTTGATTGTAATAACTTCCAGTAAATATCCAATTTACCTTTTCCTCCAGAACGATTCGACGAAAAGAAAAGAACTCCATCCTGCACAAATGGAAATAGTTCATCTGAAGAAGTATTAACCACTTCCAGATTTTTTGGTCGGGACCATTGACCATTTTTCAGATCAGTATAATAAATATCCTTTCCTCCTTTTCCACCTTTCATATCCGAAGCAAAATAAAGTCTCTTTGCTTTTGAATCATAACAAGGATGTCCAAAGGAATAATCTTTATTATTAAATGCCAATTTTTTAGGGTCGCTCCAGCTAGAACCTGAACGAACGGCCATAAAAAGTTGTGGTTTTAATTTATTCTTTTTTGATGATTTAACAGACGAACCATCTACCTGCGTAAAGAAAATGGTATCTCCTGAAGCTGATAAGGACATTGGTCCGGTATGATTCGTGGTTTGAATTTTTTGGCTGACCAATGCAACTTCCCGCATCTTACTGTCTTCATTAATTTCTCCCTTAATTTTTGTTTGAAAGACATTGAGATAGCCGGAGTTTTTCCAGTTATTTTCACCGAAAGTAGTCATGTCAAATTCTCGTGACGAAGTAAAATACATGATATCTCCCAGAACATAAGGGCTAAATTCGGCATTACGGGTATTCAAACCTCCTGAGAGGGGCTTGGCCTCTGCAGTTATATCAACTTCCAAAACCTCATAGGTTTGTGCCACGGTAGGAAGAGATCCGAGCAATAGTATGGATGTAATAAGGTTTTTCATAAAGGGTTATAGGTATCTTGGAGATACTGTATTAGATTTTTTTAAGTTAAAGTCAAAACCGATAAATAATTCATGCGAACCACTATTATAGGCAGATAGCTTATTAAGTGAGATGTCGTAAGCATAGCCCAATCGCATGAAATCGGTAATGTTAATATCTGTCATCAAGACAAGACTGGAGACATTTCGCAATGAAACACCCAGCCAAACCTTTTTATAAAACAAGGTACTAAAATTGGCATCAATGTTAACTGGTGCTCCCCTTGCGTATTTTACTAGAACTGATGGTTTCATGATAATATTCGAGTTTAAGTCAAACACATATCCAGAAGAAAGGAATAAGTGCTGACGTAAAAACAAACCAGTATTATCAATATTCAAGTCTTTAAAAGCAATTTGTCCGCCATTAAGGTGATTAATGGATAATCCGGCATAAAACTTAGGTGTGTAATAATAGGCTCCAAAATCAAAAGTTGGAATAGTTGTCCTTTCGATACCAACATTCACATTTAATTGATCCGTTGGATCTTTAAACACCAATTTGCTTCTATCAATTCCAAAACTATATGAACCTCCTCTAAGCGCAAAGGTTAATTTACTTTGTTTACGGACTTTTAACTGATAACCAATAGTTCCGGAAATATTGGTGCTTTGCGTTGGTCCCAATCGATCCAAAACAGCTCCTACCCCCCAAACTAAATTCCATTTAGTAGTAGGCGCATGAACTGCAAATGAACTGGTCATAGGAGAATCATCAATTCCTACCCATTGAAAACGCTGTAAAACTACAGCACTGTAAGAATTTCTAGATCCTGCATATGCCGGATTTACAGCGAAAGGGTTAAACATATACTGGCTATACAGGGCATCTTGTTGTGCAAAAGTTTGTGCACAAGCTGTAAGCATCAGTATTAAAAGTAACTTCTTCATAGTCCTATTTTAGCAAATGAACCCATCCCTTTGCCACGGATGTTCCATTTATCTCTCCAATAAAGTAATAAATACCTGCTTCTAATTCAGCATTTTTATTGTCCGTTCCATCCCACGGGTTATCTGCTGAGTTAAAATTTACAATGGTTTTAATTTCATCACCCCAACGGTTAAAAATGGTAACCGTATTAATTGCATGTGTATCCATTAAAGGAATTTCAAACACATCATTTTTACCATCTCCATTTGGTGAAAAAGCCGAATACATACCTGTTGGGCAATTTAAATTAACTGGAATGGCAGTACAGGATGGATCATTAGTACAATTTTCAACTGTATCTCCCATTACATAAAGAACGGTATTAAAATCACCCACTGTCCAATC
Source organism: Flavobacteriales bacterium (assembly GCA_022361195.1). GTDB lineage: Bacteria > Bacteroidota > Bacteroidia > Flavobacteriales_D > Crocinitomicaceae > JAKSBJ01. The sequence continues at coordinate 1,128 of JAKSBJ010000328.1, read as the reverse complement.
GAAAGTTTCACCTGAAGTTATTGCCGTAGCAGAGCAGCTTAACTCTTTCCAAACCCATTTATCAGCATCACCTAAATCTCCTTCTACTACAATTTGAATAGTGCTATCAGTACAAACTATATCCGGAACACCCGAATAGCCTGTAATATTTGGATTTTGGCAAGTAGTAATTTTTCTAATTCGCTTTTCGTTCGTTCCACCGCCATGATCACTGAAATAAATATCACCATTCGACGCCATGATAAGATGAAATGGGTGTAAATGAGCTTCACTCACCTCTTTGTTATTACCATTATAATCCGTTTCACCAGGAACACCAGCGACATCGTGTACCAATCCGGTACTGACATCATACATCCGAATTAAACCGTTTCCGCGATCAGCAAAGTACAATTTATCATCATCGGTCATCCAAAGTCCTGTAGGAGTGTCTAATCTTGAATCAACGCCACTTAAACCATCACCATCATAACCTGGATCATCAAATTTACCAGCAACCGTTGTCAATACAGCTCCTGTTGGATCTAACTTTCTAATTTCATCTGTGAAGGTTGAAAAGTAGATGTTTCCATCACTATCCTGTGCTAAACCACCTTTTACATTTAAGGTAAAGGTAATCGGCGAATACGTTCCGTCAGGCGTATGGCCACTATTCCAAGGTGTTCCTCCAATAGTATCTCCTGCAAAAGTTCTTATAATTCCTTCTGAATCAACATAACGAATGGCATAACTACTGGCCTCTATCCAATACAGGTTTCCATCTACATGATTACGAATCATACCAATTGGACCATGAACTCCGACATCCGAATCTAAAGCTGGTCCACCATCCCCTGATCGAGGAAATTGATCCCCACCGGCAAAGTTATAGACATTACCGTCTGACTTTAAGTAACGAACAAAACCATCCTGAAAATCAGTAAAAATCAAGGAATCTCCGTCATATAAAAGTCCTCCCACAGAAGTATTCGCACTCAAAGCAGGAGAACCGTTTACAAATGGTGTAGATACTCCACTTACAGAACCTGTTCCAACATACCAGGACAGTAAACCTGTGGTAGCATCAATTTTTCGAATTCGGTTAGAACCAAATTCAGCAAAAAAGATATTTCCACCTTCATCTTCCGC
>JAKSBJ010000252.1 GCA_022361195.1 Flavobacteriales bacterium | reverse complement strand
TCACAAAGCGACACTCTCCATCTGGCTTGGCGGATCGTTTTGCATTTATCGCCTTGGATTGACGGCATTGGGTGTGTCCCATTGTCCTTGTCTGGGGTCTTTTTCCGGAGCCATTGGATTGGATGACAGCGTCACATCCAGCTTGCTGCTGGGGTTTGCATTGTTTTTGGTCGGACTCGGTGTCTGGGTGTTGTTCAACCTGCATCCGAGCCAGCCCTCGAAAGAAGCGCTGACTTAAGCCAGTGGGTTCCGGCAAAAAACGGAGGGATTCCACACACGTTCAAATCAACAGCGGGTTCCTTTATGCCGAATGGGGATGCACCCCAATCGGTGGATGGCCTGAAGCCATTCCATGAAGGGCGTGTTCCCTCGTATCCAGGGATCCATGCTTCGATAGATGTGATGAAGATACTTATTGTTACCGATAGTCATGTGCTGCCAACCGGATTGGCCGAGACCACCCGGCTCCTTTTTGATTCATTGAGGAAGTATCATCCGGATATCTACGAGATTGAGCAGATTGGATTGTTCCACTGTTACGCCGTTTGTCAGCCTTCCTGGAAAATCCACCCAACCAAACTCATCAGAGGTCCGGGTTCTCAATTCACCTTTGATGAGGGCGACAAGTATGGTGCGAAGACATACAAGAAGGTGCTTCAATCGTTTTCCCCGGACATCGTGTTTGGATTCGGTGATCCGGATCGTTTGCTGTTTCTGTGTACACCTGCCGCGAATCGACGGCACAAGGTGATTCTTTACCTTAATTTCGACGGGTTTCCGGTTCCCAAATCCATGGGCGACAAGCTTGATCATGCTGATAAGATCACGGTCAAAAGCGACTTTTGTTATCATATTGTGCGTCGCTACTTTCCGCAGATTGCGGGTGACAAAGTGCACATCGTTCCCAGCCCTGCCGATACGGATCGTTTCTTTAAATTTTCAGAGCAGGAAAAAAGGGAGCTTCGGCAAGATGTGCTTCCCTCCTGGGTTCCGGAAAAGGCCTTCATCCTGGGGTGGGTGGGGCGCAATCAGTGGAGGAAACAGATTTGGACTTTGTTCGCGGCTCTTTCCAGCATCCGGAAGGGGCGATATGATGTTTGTGATGCCTGCGACCATGCAGTCGTCCCCGAGGACGTTATGAATCACTCCCAAACGGATCCTCAAGTGGCCCTTGGTGATC
>JAKSBJ010000283.1 GCA_022361195.1 Flavobacteriales bacterium | reverse complement strand
CGATAGTTCTTACGATTACATTGTCCTGTTTGCAAAGCTGGTGAGAAATACATTGAACTATTCTAATTTGGATTTTATCTCGATTGATAAAGAATTGGAGTTTTTGAATACCTATCTCTTGTTGGAGAAATTGCGTTTTGCAGAAGATTTTGAATATTCAGTAAACTACTCAGGAAGTAAGGAGATTGACATACCTTCCTTATTGATTCAACCCTTTGTGGAAAATGCTATTGTACATGGTTTGATGCACAAAAAAGGAAAAAAACAATTGTCCATTGATTTTGAGCTTAATGATAAGATGATTTGTACAATTGTGGATAATGGAGTAGGAAGAAAAAGAGCTAGAGAAATCAGATTAAGAAGAAGCGGAGAGCATAAATCCTTTGCTATGCAGGCCATCAAACAACGGTTAAAACTATTAAACAAACAATTGGGTGATCAAACCGGAGATTATAAAATAGAGGATATCATGGTTAATGAAGAAGTGGTAGGAACAAAGGTGACCCTAACACTGCCACATAAAAGTCATTTTTGAGTTTGCAAAACAATATTGAGCATTCGCAAAATAAAAAATATAGGTCTAAGTGAAATCAGACCTTTGAAAAATGGAGTTATTAAAAGTTATAATTGTTGATGATGAGCTGGCTGCCAGAAATGTCTTGAGCAACCTTTTGGTTCGGTGCAAAATAAATGTTGATATCGTCGCAAGATGCGAGGATGTTTTGGAAGCCGTTAAAGCTATCAAAAAACATCAGCCTGATGTGGTTTTTCTGGACGTTCAAATGCCAGAGTACGCCGGATATGAAATTGTTAACTTCTTTGATGAAATTGACTTCGAGATCATCTTTGTCACAGCTTATGATCAGTATGCAATTAAAGCTTTTGAATTAAGCGCTGTAGATTATATCGTCAAGCCAATAGAACGCAGTCGTTTGGACGAAGCGGTTGAAAAATTAAATGATAAACTTCGCCAAAAAACAGCTTACGAAAACTATCAGGTTTTATTGGAATCTGTCAGAAGTAAAGAACTAGGGAAAATCGTTATCTCGGAATTGAAGGATGGGCAATTATTGCATCAAACGTTAAATCTTAGTGATATTATTGCTGTTGAAGCAATGGGAGCCTACAGCAAAGTGTATTTAAAGGATGCTCCATCCATCATCTTAAGTAGAAACTTAAAGCATTTTGAAGAACGTTTACCAGAAACCGATGTGTTTTTTAGAACGCATCGATCCTGGCTCATTAATAGTGGGTATATCGAATCTTATCGCCCGCGTTTTGGGAAAATTGTCCTAAAAAATCAATTAGAAGTAAAACTGTCAAAGAAAAGACAGGAGACTTTTGAAGAATTGTACGCTTCATAAAACCGAATTCGACTTCTGCAAAACAGCATTGAATTGAGTTTTTCAAGAGCGTAATCTTGTGTTACAATAAAAAAACACAAGATGAATAAAAACATACTTTACGCAATTGGATTTTTATCCATTTCAGTGATTGGGAATGCCCAAAGTTTTGATTGGGTAGCCTCTTCTGGGGCTATCGGTTGGGATAAAGCATATTCCATAACTACCGATGCCGACGGAAATACTTATACAACAGGTCATTTTCAAGGAACAGTAGACTTTGATCCGGGATCTGGAGAATACGATTTAGCTTCGGCAGGAGAAAATGATGTATTTGTCCAAAAGCTGGATGCCGACGGAAATTTCGTCTGGGCCTTATCCTTTGGAGGACTTTTCGCGGATAGAGGTCGTTCTATCGCGACAGATGCTTCCGGAAATGTATACCTAACAGGATTTTTTGATGGGACAGTAGATTTTGATCCAGGATCGGGAGATTTCGATCTTACTTCGGAAGGAGATCGTGATGTATTTCTCCAGAAACTAGATGCCAGTGGTAATTTTGAATGGGCTGTGGCTT
>JAKSBJ010000254.1 GCA_022361195.1 Flavobacteriales bacterium | reverse complement strand
TTATCTCCTACTAATTGTCCTATTTCATTGTAACTGTAATTTGCTGCAGATTGATCATCAACATCAACAGAACTACTTCCTGCCGAAACGGCATCATCTACATACAATAAACGGTTAACTGTTTGTCCGCTTATAGTTGAATTATAATCATAGTGATAAGCCAAATCATCCATGGCAGTTCCCGATCCGCCATTTCTGTCAAGAGTTAATAAGTTACCATTACCATCAAAGGTATAGGCGGTAGTATAGTTAGCTGCATCGGCGGCATTGGCATTGGTGATTTCATTATTGTTTCTTATTAAGCCTGCGGTTGTTGCTTCATATACATTTGATTTTTTGATGCGCTGCAATTGATCGTAACGATACAAATTAGCCAGAATATTTTCTCCAGACTCATCAGCATAATTGTTCACTGAGGTAATCATACGACCAATATTACCGTTATATAAATCGTAAGTTGAGGTATTACTGAATATACTATGACCGCTATAATCAACCAATAAATTGGATGCATAGGTATTATCGGTCGCTAAATAGTCACCTTCAAAATAATGAAGACTAAATCCAAAAGCATCTCTTCCTCCAAACTCATCCAAAGTAGCATCTTTTCCATCTCTACCCGCATCCCATAAATGATTGTTGACCGAAGAGTTAACGGTTTTTAACCAACCATTAAGGGTATAAACATAATCTTTGGCCTGAACCACTTGCTGTCCCACCTCTTCCCGGGCCATAGAACCATGAGCATAGTAGAAACTTTTACAGTCTTTATCCCAAATTTCTCCGTTAGTACTACTGTATGAATTGGTTAAACGATTATTGGCATCGTATTCATATTTGTAGTGAAATTGATCAGCTTTGTTGTTTTGATAATCCACTTGTATGACATTTCCACTAACCAAATCATAGGTATAATCCGTTCTCACCAAATGCATCTCTGTCATTGGACCACTGGCAAAATCTACAGCAATATCTGCATATTCAGCCAAGTGTGTTTTCACATTTCCGGCATAGTCATAATTGTAATGAACGGCATTATCAAAGTCATCATCCGTATCACTTGGATCCAGCTGATCAATATAAGTTACACTTGCAATTCGTCCCCTTAGGTTGTAAGGTTCAATGAGACTTGCATTTTCCATTTCGTTGGTAATTTCCTGTACTGTTTCATCTTGTGCATATTCATTGTAATGAGTACGCACAACTTCTTTACGATCTGGAGTGCCAGAAGAAGCATTAGTTGTTAGCCAATCATAATAATCCGATGAATTGGTTGCAATCGCTTCTGTCATTGGATCTGTATCCCAAATTTCTCCTACTTCTTTTATTCTACCCAAAACATCATAAATAGTATAGGAATACACATTTTCTGTTTCTCCAGCTTGACGAGCATTTTGAGAAACAATTAAACGTCCTAATTCGTCGTACCAAAACTTGGTTGTTCCACCATCTGGTGTCGTTTGTTCTACCAATTGTTGTAAACTATTGTACTTATAATTGGTTACCATTTGGTGCGGTTCACTGGCTCCTGATAATCCTAAACTTCCTGGGTGTACATAAGGATTTGAAACCGGATCAAGAACATGATCTTTACAATCTTGAATTTCGGCAGCAATAAGGGTAGAAGAATGAGCAGGTTCAACCCCGTTTGCCTTACGGTAAACTCCTGCAGGAGGAACCGTTTTTACTAAATTTCCAGCCTGATCATAATAGAATAGGGTATAATGATATTCATGAATATCATAAGTCATTGAAAAGGTTTCCCTTTCTTTAATACCATTAAAAGCGGCCTCACGGTAACTTTTCTTTAATTCAATCCAAGCTTCCAAAACCTGATCAGCAGTAATTAAGTTTCCATAATAATTTGTAAGATCATCTAAAGCATCACCACAAGCTGCATCAAACTCATCAAAATTGTTGTCAAAGTCTGGTGTAGCACAATCGAAGGCAGCAATTAAATCCGTAAAAGGAGTACCATTGATGCAGTTATTTGCCCAGCCTTGAATTAATGCAATTGTAACAGTTATTGTACTTTCTTCATCTTCTGATAGCAGCTCTTCCACAGCAGAAATTAGATCATCTTCTTGAGTGGTATTTAAGTCACCAGCAATATCATTAAAAGATGCGGGTAAACTAACCGAGTTATTCTCATAAAAATTGGTGAGATAAGTAGTAATTACATTACATGAACAATCATTCGTCAATTCTTCAGCAGAAGCAGGAGGGTGAGTTACATAACCACAATCAGGATCAAAATTGGTATTATAATAATCAATGACGGCCTCAAAGCTGGAGAATGTACCCCAACCAAAATTGGCAGATACTGTAGGAGAAATATCATCTGTACCAATAGGATTATCTGAATCACATCCCTTTTTACAAATGTCAATAAAGTAATCTTCGATAATTGCTAAATTGGCAGAAGATGCACATCCATCCAGTTCTTCTAACCAGGCACTAGCTTGTCCTTCACATTGGTAAGTGCATGCGTCAGTGATTTCGGTATCAATAAAATCATCAAAAATACTTAAGTTGGAAGGGTCATATTCTTCAAATAATGGATTTTGAGGAAAATGAACAATAAACCCTTCTGCCGAGAGCCCATTGTTATCTGGCGTTTCTAATCTGCTAATTGAATCACAAACTGATGGTGTTATAATAGGACTAAAATCGTATAATGAATTGTACTCAACATAATCCCGAATGAATGTGTAGACTGATCGGAAGTATTCGTAGCGTGTAATTTGATCTGATCCTGTTCCTAACAGTCCGGGATCGGTTCCGTCACCATGTAATTGAACATAGTAATCATAAACCTCGGTAGGAGTATATGCGGGAGTTAGGTGGATATCGTCCGGATCATCTAAAACATACCAAATAGAGTGGTAATTGGTTCCATCATAGAGGAACTGTTTTAACATGGTTTCAATCTCGCTCTTAATATGAGGACGACAGGCAATGTACGGATCTACTTGTCCATCGGTTAAATCATTGTCAAAAAGTTGATAATTCTCTTCATTTCCAACTCCAGAAGTAGTATTTTGAGTAGTCTCCAGTGGATTAAATAAATAGTCTTTTGCATGCCCATCCCAAATATCTTCATCAGAGGTGAACATTAACATATCATAGTCCCAATCATCCATTAGGCCTGAAAAACCACTGCAGTCAGGAACTGATATAGTTGCACCATTGTAAGTCCCCTTTAAGAGATCATTTTCTCCCACGCCACAGGTCACGGCATAAATACAATATTCAGGATGCAGTTTTAACATGTCCTCGATGTAATCCTTTGTCCAATTGGATTTAATCCAATCCCAACCGGTTGCAGCGGCATCAACAGATGAGTACATTGACGAATGTTCAGTTGTTAACCAATCATTCGCCGTAACCGGGTCGTAACTTTCACCAAATGGTATGTTGTCGTAATATTGTCCACCAGGACTCATATCTGCAACCATATTGGCATATTTTATATCACATTCTTCATCTTTTGTATCAGGCCCATCACTACAGCTGCTTTCACATTCTGAAATGGCTGTAGTAATAACACTTAATTCTTCTGAAGTTTTATCGGGGTACAAAGCGATCGTCTCCGACCCTTCGACTTGATAACCAATAGGCTCTCCATCTTCATCCAAATAAACTTTATCTCCATTTGGAGCGTAAAACCCATGACCTAAAAAACACAGTTCCTCACAAGTAGGAGTACAGGGAGTTGAAACAACATCAGTCCATGAATGACATTCCTGATCCGTGAAGAAAGTGGTATATAAATCAGATGAAATTTCCAGATCATTTTCATGAATTTTTAAAACTTTTACAATGGTGTAAGCTCCAGGCTCTATAAAAGTGTAAGAAAAATCAAGTGGTGCCAAAGGAGTATTTAATGAGGTAATATTAGTATATGAAATTGCTGGTTCCGTAGCCAAATCACCATCATAATCAATGTCAAGATAGTTCCCTTTTTCGTCTTGAATGTAAATGGTTAAATCATATTTAATGTTAATCGTGGATGATGGTAAACAAACGTTTGTTATACTGGTAGGGTCCAAATCATAATAAAACTCGTAGGTTGTAGGGTAGGGAACGGTAATTGTTTTATTTACAATTAATTCTCCAGTGGTGTTGATTGAATTGTTGATTGTTAGGTCTGCAGTTATTTCATCAAAACTATCCGGATACGAATCTATTTCCATTAAATTATCAGGGGCATCTCCTCCAAGAGCGGTTCCAATCACTCTACCAGACATATCCAGATATTGTATATGGGCTTGTCCATTTTGATCAATGACCACATTCTTTTTATAGTGACTGGCATTTCCTACTTCATTTCCATATAAACGATAAAGTTCTTCCTGTACTGGAGTACCATAGATGTAGCGACTTATTTTAGAACTGCTCCCCATAGATGAAGGACCTATTTCTTGTCCTCCAAAAGCTGATTGTTTCCGAACTCGGTTTGTTCCATCATTCGTATACAAAGTACGTGCAAAAGGATAATCTTCGGCATCGGCAATAAATTCGCTGTGAAATCCAATAGCAGAACCATCACCATTATAATAGTCATTGGCTTCCAAACCGACCATGCTTGTTGGCGATTCAATGTTTGAATTTAAATCAAAGTCATTGTAATCATAGTAGTTGGCAGGATCACTATAATCTGCTCCGCTTAAGAGACGATCAGGATAAAAACCTAAACCTTCATTCTCTACAGGAGTTGGCAAAAGCGTAATAGCTGGGCGTCCTAAATAATCATAAACAGCCTGACTTATTACTGCTGTATTTTCAGAATTATTGATGACAACATTTTGACGAGGTTTTAAACCACCATCATAAATCCCAAGAGCTTCTCCCTTTTTTCCTTCTTCCGCAAAACTAACCTGATATTGCCAGTTATGTGTACTTAATAATCCAGACCATTCAAATCGTTCATCAGCAGAAACGGTAGAAGGGTCTCCAATTTCCGAATTCAAAGACCAACTTCCTTCTATACGTTTTACCTGGCCTCCAATTACAGTTTTACCAACTGGCCGAACTCTAAATAAGAAAAGTCCACGAGGATAAGCCATGCTTATCTTATAATGATTGCTTAAAACATTGACTCTTGTGGCATTCTTAAAACTAGCATCTTCTGAATAGGTTGAAAGGCTTTCTGTTCCTGGAATATCAATAAATAACCATTCTACATCATAACTTTCTGCACCTTCTATATAAGACCAAACCAATTCAACTTCATTTGTTGTAGACAAATTATCCGTATTATGAGTAAGTACACATAACTCATCCGAATCTAAATTGTAATAACGTTCCGTATTCAATTCCAGGTCTAAGTGAATATCATCAGGAAGTGAACCCAAAGTTGTAGTAACAGAGATATTAGTTAAATAGGCCTTAACATAAATTTGGCTATCGTAAAGCTTAAGGTTAAAGTCTCGGTAGCTACCGTCATTATCATAATCAATAGATATGTTTTGATCATTATAAATATCTTCAGTACCATCTTCACGAGTTAAGACCAAGTCATATTCTATATCCAGGTCCCAGTTGTCATAAAAATTCTTTAAAGCATCATCATACCAAAGTTTTACTTTAACCTGAGTATTTAAAACAGAAAAGTAATTGTCTTCGGTACCGGCGAGGTATTGATCATACCACATATCAGTAACGTAAAGTTGAGCACCCGACGCACTAATTTCGGTTCCCTTAAGACCATTAATAAGATTATCATCACTGGCAAAGGCAAACTGTCCTATACCCAGAAGAAATAAAATATTCAGGAAACAGAATGTCTTTCTCATAATTTAAACGGATTTTTGGTTTGGTCAATTAGGCGAAAACCAGCAAATAATTCTGTTGGAACCCACTGGTTACTTTTTTTCTTTAAATAGTAATTAGCTTTTAATCTCTTTTCGTTGAGTGCAGGTTTAGCCGTTTCGCTTTTATAGCGAATCTTAATAGTACCGATCTCAGAGTTGATATCATCTTCAGTTTTTAGATGGTAAGTGAACTCTTTGATTTGATAGTTTTTACTATCAATTACAATGGTATAGGCTTCAAAGTGCGGACTTAAAGGATCTTTAATTTTCACTTTTTTTCTTCCTTTTGGAGCAGCCAAATATTCATAGCTTAATCCTTTTTGACTCTTCCATAGTGAATCCATCATAGCTGGGATATCCATTTGAGAAGCTCTCTCATCTTTGTTTTTTTGTGCAACCGTTTCATTATAGACAATAACCTTATTGGAACGATTAACATGAACAAACTGATTTCCTCTAATAAGTGTTAGCTGATCCCCCAAATCGGTAAAATGGACATCATCAGAATGGGTAACGTGTCCCTTTTGGACGTTAATCAACTTTGAACTCTGATCGAAATAACTAATCTCAAATTCCATGGAGTAAGTCGTCAGATCATGGTAATGTTGATTGAGCGATTTTAAATCTTCCAAAAGTGGATTGTTTTGTGCCCAAATAGTTGTCAAAAGACAAAAGCTTATGAATAATATGATACTTTTCATATAATTTTCTTTAATCAGTTTATGATAGTCCGTTTAAGGTGTTGTTTGTTGTTTTGTGTTTGATCTTGAACTTTGTACCGTCACGATTCCCTTTTCAGTTTCTTTCTTAACCTGTACAAGATTTCCTTCTTCATCATAATTGTAGAAAGTAGCATAGTTAAGACCGTCAAGTTGAGCTAGTAACCACAAATTCTGTGGGTCATAGACATAGGTCATCATTCCACCGTCATAAGGACCATATCTTAGATCATCTACATAGGTTATTCCAGTGGAATTATACGTAATTGTAATAGCTCCAGAAACTGGCATCGTAAACTTAAGTTCCAGTTTTTTCCAACCGTCAATTACTTCACCATAATCGTCAGTATCTACAGATGTTCCATCAATTGTTAATGTTCCCAACGATCCTGAATTCTCCAAATTCACCCACATGGATACGATGTATTCTTTTCCTGCTATTCCTTTTAAAACTTCGGATGTTGAGGTTGACTGTTCGGCATTAAACGAAATACTTTCTCCATCAATAAGTCGTAAAGAATTGGTGCCAGAATGGGCCTTATCATCAGATACATCTATTGTACCTGTACTTGAAAGATTGATATGCCCGGTATTAGACAAATCATCCGCAGCTAATCCTTGTTCAAAACCACTGTAACCGATTTCAAAGTAAGAAGCATTAGCCGATGTAGCAATAACCAGAGAGTTATCATAACCATACATTTGACTACTATAAATTTCAATTTCACCACCTCCAGAAGACACATTTGTTGTTAAACGACTTCTTTCTTCTAAAGCGAATCCATATGGGCTATAGCGTGTTACTTCACTTACCCAATCCCAATTTGGATTAGCAGCTCCATCCGACCAATCAAAAGGAATCCAATCAGTATAGAGACCATCTACGTCAATTTGAGTTTTAAAGTCTGATGTTGTTCCTGATTGTTCACGAGACTCCTGGTAAAGATGCGTTTTATCCGTTCTCCATATTCCTAATTTTCCGTAGCGATAAGGGTTGATATCAGAGTCACTAATATTGACAGCAGAAGCTGTTGAAGGATCTCCTAAATCAGTATAAGGATAAGAAGATGACCAATCTTCTGAAAAAGTTACTGCAGAAGCATGTAATATATCTTTGTGAGCACAATAACTTTCAAAACAATGAGCAATATCGAGATCAGACCATGTGGCGGTATAAATATTTCCAGATGGAATGTGCTCTAAAGTTGCGGAAATAGGAGTACTTCCTGACATTGTCTGAGAAATAATCTTGAAGTCGGGAAGTTGTTCGGTATAAGACGTAATTGAAGAACCTGAACCATTATCTACCGTTACTCCAGACATATATCCATCATCAGAAGGAGTCGTCCCTGTAAATGTCAACTTAGAAGAACAGTTTCCAAATGAGAAAACAATACAACTTAAATCTGATGGAACTGTAATTAAAATATTCTGATATGTATCATTTTCGCAATAATAGAAGTTTGGCAAAAAGATTCTACCGGCATTCCAATCATACTCTTTAGTTGTATTAGTATTCAAATCAAAGTAAGTTGGGTCATCAATACCTTCTTGAGGATCTGAACCAGTTACAGAACTATTCCATAAGGCAAATAATGGGAATGGGGATGCTCCTAAAGACAAAAATTGTGGGCTAAGAGCAACTACTTCTCCATTTTTGACTACAAGCTGATTTCTTCTTCCTGAACGTGAAACAAAGCCAGGCAAATTGGTAATTGTGAATGAACTATTACCATCCTCATCTTCTAAAGCAAAATTGGAAGAAGTAATAGCCGTCACAAAATAGCTATTGTATGAACCTGACTCCAGAATTTTAATCTCATCTCCTAGGGTCAAATAATCTTGAGGGTTTAAAGTACTACCACCTACTTCGTCGAGTAAATTGTAAGAGCCAGCGGAACCATTGATTAGTAATACAGCACGATAGTTTTTATAAGCTCCTCCCATCCTGTCATAAGCCCAATGAGCAGCATAATTGTAATTGTAAACCGGTTCATCCCATTCATTATTGACTATGGTCAACAGAGCTTCACCTGTTTCAGCATCGTATAAGTGATTTTCGGCTGTAACTAAAGATCCATCACTGTAGGTCGTTACTTTTTTCAAGATCCCGGTTTTGTAAATAATCTTGTTCGTAGAAATACCTCTATACATGGATTCTGAATAGTTGTAATTCAACTGAGCACTTGGAGTTAATAAAAGATATGGTGGTGCAATAAGTGCATCAGCATTTGTTTCTCCTCCAGCAGACATAGAAACACTACTGTTTTCGGATTCGTTGATCATGAAATCCTGTTCAACACCAACAATAGCATCTCGGGTAGCTCCATGAGCATCTAAAACAGCTACTTTGTTAACTAGATTTCCTTTTCCATCTTCATGATAATAGTATTCTACTTTTGAAAAAGGTTTACTCAATGCACCGTCAGAATAACGATAAACAGCAGACGACCTTGGCTTTCCGCTCATATCGTTAAGAACGACTGAATATCCTTGAGAATACCCGTTATTTTGATAGGTCGATTGTCCAACATATGGTATCCAAAGTGGAAAATTGAAGCCTTTTGTTTCAAGCTCGGTATATTGTTCTCGAACTGGAAAATCTTTTGCAGTATAGAAACGGCTAACCGTGATTCCGGATTGAGCTTCCGTTACGAGTTCATTGCTCAAATTCTTTTGAACCACACGACCATAAACAACTCTCGCTGCAGGATAAACTGCTTCACATAATGGTGTTTCAAGAAAGGCATCACGATGTTGAAAATTGATGAGTTGATCATTTGCATTATACCAAATTGGCTTTTTTAAAGCATTTTCTTCTCCGCCAACTAAAGGCTCATAATCAGCAACACCACTGGTTTTACCATCTTCGTTTGTATAGCTATATTCCGTTCCATATTCTCTTGCTCCCTCTATCCAATTGTCTTTCATCTTAACCGACTTGGTTCTGTGCCCACCTCCATACTTTAAGTGGTCCTTACTGTTGAGCCGGACAAAAGATGTTTTGTCTGGAGACATTTTTGCATTATAGCCTTCTACGTTAGCCTTGTTATAATATCCCAAAAGTGAGATTGATACGGCTTCCGTTACAGCAGTGGTCATAGATAAAGGAATAGATGCTAAAGCTGATCCTGAAGCACTTAAAACTCCATCAACATCTTCTTGGTTGACAAATAAATCCGGACGTTGATAACGTAGGTATTGCCAACCTGCTTTTCGGAATGGATGTGTTTTGAAAATACTCAGTCCAACAGACTTATAGGAAACGTCTTCTAAATCGACGTAAGCATATCCTAAATTATCATTATCGTATCCATAACTAGAAGCATCAATTTTAGCATAACCGGCTACATAATCTTTCGCCATAGAAGGGATGAGCTCAAAAGTGGGCTTTAGTTCTTCATATACTTTGAAATAAATTTCATCCAGTCCTTTAATATGATCTAGAACCATAGCATCCTTTTGAGCCGGTGTTCCACTTAGGTCTTCGGTTAATTTAAACCAGAGCCTCAAATTCTTCTTCTTGAGTCGATACATGTTGGGAGAAGAAGGGAGGCTTGTCTCTCCCGTAGTTGAAAAACCATAAATCTCATACATCTGAGCTGCTCGTTGATCTTGCACATAACCGTAATCATCAGCTTCATATTCAACATTTATTTCCCCTCCAGATGGAAGTTTGATATTGTCCATACACCAGGCCGAAGCATTTACATTTCGCTGTAATTCATCCAAATCCTGACGAGTATAAGGATTTATGGCATGTTCATTTGGTACTGCTGGTTCTTGATAATTCCCCCATCGATCGACATTCAATTTTGAATAAGGTCTATTATTTCCGTAGTCAAATTCGTAAGGACTCAAACGTCCCTTCTCATTACCGTTATAAGTAATATATACTTTCTTAAGAGTAAGTTTTCCTCCCTCGTTATCATCAACATCAACATCGCCATCACCGTCAACATCAACAAAATGATCCGTGTCATCCATGATTAAATCATCATTGTTTGGAATGCTCTGGCATAACTCATAGCTATATTCGAAATAAACAGTTTGTAAAGGAGTGGGAGATCCGGTATCATATCCGGGATCATTTTTACTATAAAGTACAATTTTTTTGAGGTATTTTTGACGCTCACCAAAGCCTGTAGTAGTCGATGAATGATGTTCGCCAGTAACCCCTCGTCCATCATTTCTATCTCCTAATTCAAAAACAGCAACATGCGTTTTAGTTTCAATGGAATGAACATAATGTAGATTTTTTTCTCCATAGGTATAGGAAGCTTTATCATCTTTAGGATTAGAATAATATCCTTTGATATAATTGGCATCCTCAAATGGCTCTCTCCATCTATAACCCTCTACATTTTGGTAGTTGAACTTCACATAAAAACCGAAATCATCCTCACTTAATCCATTGCCTGTTAAGTCAACATAATCAGCCGATGTAATTTCAGTTATCATGTGTGAATGAACATAGGGAGGTAATTCCGTGCTTGAAAAGAAATGGTCTACCCCTTCATTATTGTCTATGCTAGCATCTAAAATATCGTAAGTGACCGAGCTGGCATCAACATAGTCAAACATTGAGTTTTCATTGGTGAAAACGGCCTCTAGTTGTTTTGTATTATAAGCAGGCAAACCATAGGTATATCGAGCACCATCAGCTTTTAAGATTGAGTATTCGTGAATATGATGTCCGACATCATCGGTTGTTCCGTCTATATTTTCATAATCAATTGGATCACCATCAGAATATCCTGGGAATTCGCCTTCTTCATATATATGATCTGGTCTGTTCTCAACAGTATAATATTCGTCATAAATGATTTCACCTTGAGTGCGGTACTCAATATTTTGAGAACGCTTTATTCTTGGACGAGATTTGTCTTTCCCCTCCAGCTTTTTACCGTTAGATTTAATATTACTTTTTACCCGAGGTTTTAAGGATAGGCCTTCCACTTTTAATCCAAGATCCAATGCTACAGGGTCTTCACCATTTAAATGATTCCACTCATTAAGATCATTTGCGGTTTGCTCTCCAGCCAACTTAAAATAGAAAGGTTCATGTAAAGGATTTTTAGCATTTGCACCCTCAAACTCTAATGAACTAATCATTTCTGTTCCTTTGGTCCATTTACCAGAATAAGAGTCGTGATATCCCAATTGCAAATCAAAACCGCCGTGATACAAATTACCAGAAGAACCAAATTCACCAGCATTGTCAACAATGGAATTATGAGAGACATTACCTGGTGAATAAAGTGTTCCAATATCTGATCGATGACCTCTAAAAACTCCACCTATTCCTTGACCTGAGATAGAATAAATATCCGATGTCATAACTGGAACTCCCATATTTACAGATCTCTTTGATATTGGAACATCATTGTAAACATTCACATCCATCATTTGATCATATTCTTCTCCTTTTCCGTCTAAGTCA
>JAKSBJ010000364.1 GCA_022361195.1 Flavobacteriales bacterium | reverse complement strand
GAAAAAGGCTGCTGATATGGCGAATAGGAACTACTTTTCGCATCAAACTCCGGAGGGCGAAGGAATTAATGTCATGATTCATGATGCTGGATATGAGTTAAAAGAAAAGTGGTATTCAGACAAGTCCAAGAACTATTTTGAATCTATTCAAGCAGGAATCTCTAATGGAGTTGAGGTCATTCGGAATTTGGTTTTAGATGCGCATGACAAAAAAGGTGGTCATCGAAATCATCTCTTAGGTGATGGAGACTGGAATAAAGGATTGGTGGATATTGGAATTGGAATGGCGTACAGCTCGGAGTCTAAGTACGGAACTTACGCCTCAATCATTATTGCCAAGCACGATTATTAAGCTTTTTCTAGTGTAAATGAGAAGGTAGATCCAATTCCTTCAGTAGAACGGACATTTATGGTTTGCCCGTGAGCCTCAACAATATGTTTAACAATGGCCAGCCCTAAGCCCGACCCGCCAACATTTCGTTCACGGCTTTTATCCACACGATAAAATCGTTCAAACAAACGTGGAAAATGTTTTTCATCCATTCCGACACCATTATCGGCTACTTCAACTAAAATTTGATTTTTTGCCAGAGCGTGAAAACGAACGGTGGTAGTACCCTCTTCAGTTCCGTAAGAAATAGAGTTAGAAACTAAATTGGTTAAAACCTGTGCAATTTTGCCTTTATCGCCTTTGACAATGATTGGCGTATACTCCTTATTAAATTCAAAGTTGATCTGTTTCTGGTCTGCCTTTGAAGCCAATTGATTAAAGGTGTCTTTGGTTAGGGCAACAATATCAAACTTGGTGATTTTTAAATTAAATCGATCGCTTTCAAAACGAGCAATATCATCCAAGTCTTCTAATAAAGTTGTAATTCGATCAACCCCACTCAATGCCCTTTCTAAAAATTGACGGTTGACATTTTCATCTTCCAAACCACCTTCCAAAAGAGTGAGTACATACCCTTGAATACTAAATACAGGAGTTTTTAGCTCATGCGCTAAATTTCCTAAAAACTCCTTTCGGAATTCGGCCTGAGCCTCTAGCTGAGTAATTTGAGCCTTTTGGGTTGCTGCCCACTCCTGTGTGTCTTTGGTCAATTGGGCCAAAGTATTATCCGTTAAACTAAACTCTTTCTTCTTGTCTGAATTCAGTTTCTTATTAGAAATAATGCGGTAAATAACTTTAATCTTTTTATTGATGAAAGCTTCAACCAGGAAGTAAAAAATCAAATAGGAGGTGGCAAAACCTATAAGAGGAATGACAATTAGTGTCCATTGACCAAAGTTGGTGTCGTAAGTTGCTTGAAAGATGAGTAAAGCAGCCAAAATCAGTAAGCCAACTGCTGTACTCCCTAATAAGAGAATGTGTATGGGTCTAGTTAGGTTCATTGTTTGAACTATCTTCTTTCCAGCGGACGGTTTCAATGAGATGATCAATATCTTCTACAACATAGTCCAAGCTTGGCTTTAGACTATCATAATTGGGAGCAGAATTAAAATAAAGGGCACCTCTCAAAAAATGGTCTGTACTATCCGTTAAATAAAATTGGTAGAGAGAAGCCGCGTCTCCCTTGATGTTATATTTTAATCCGTATCTACGGTGATCAGAATCTGCTATGACCAATTCTTCAATCGCATCGGCTTTAATACTGTGGTCGTAAACCAATTTACGTGAATATTCAATGTTCATCATCAAGTTAGTGTCTACCGGGATGTAGGTTAAAAACATGGATGCATTGAATCGCTCAATATAGATGTCTGCATTACAATTGCTATCTTTTTTTTCAACTGTAAAGTACTTAGGAACCTCAAAACTAAAGGGACAACCTTCGTCAAAAGTGACAAACTCACGCTCTGGAAAATCCATTCGTAGAAAACCACGTGGTTTAGGATAATAGTTATCCTCCTCTTCGCAAGAGGTGGTCATAAACAAAACTGAAAAGACGATAATACCCGATAAAAACTTAAACTTCATGTATTGTTTCATTTTCTTTAGGTGACATGCTAACCTTTACCCGCTTTACTTTTCGGTTATCGGCTGCTTCCACTATAAAGGTATAATTGTGGAAGGTTACGCGCTCGTTCTTTTTTAAAATCTTCCCAGCTTGCTCAATAATAAATCCAGCAATGGTGTCCGATTCAGATTTAGCTTCCTCAAAAGGTTCTCCATCTATATCCATTACCCGATACATATCAATTAAAGCAGTTTTTCCTTCAAAAACGTAATTGAAATCATCCAATTTGGAATAAACCAAATCTTCCTCATCAAATTCATCAGATATGTCTCCCACAATCTCTTCTAATATGTCTTCTAGCGTCACAATACCTGATGTTCCTCCGTATTCATCAACGACAATAGCCATGTGCATACGTTGTTCCTGAAAACTCTTTAACAAATCATCAATCTTTTTGTTCTCCGGGACAAAATAAGGCTCACGCAATAAATCCTGCCATTTAAAGTCAGGGTCGGCGTCAATATGGGGAAGTAAGTCTTTGACATACAATATTCCTTCAATCTTGTCAAAGGACTCACCATAAACCGGGATTCTTGAATAACCCGATTCGACGATTTGTTGATAGATTTCTTGGTAAGATGTATCTGCCTGAAAGGCCAAAACGTCAATACGAGCTTTCATGATTTGTTTTACATCCTTATGTCCAAATTTGACTATCCCTTCTAAGATTTTGTGATCCTCATCCTCAGCTTTAGTAAGTTCCAAAGCTTGTTCCAATTCATCCGTTGAAACATTGATACTTTTCTTTTTTCCCAAAAAACTACTCAAAGCTGAGGTCCCTTTTACCAAGCCTCTTTTCAATAAACTAAAAGGAAAAGTTCGTGAAAGGTAATAAAGTGGCAAGGCCATTAAAACACTAACCCTTGGACCGTGTTTTGCAGCGTATATTTTTGGAATTACCTCACCAAATAAGAGTAGAACAAAAGTGATTAAAACCACGTCAATGATAAACTTGGCGTAAACACCAATTTCGTCTGGGCTCAATAATAGATTAGAGAGATATGAGGATATGATAATGATAGCGACATTGATGAAGTTGTTTGCTATGAGAATGATGGCCAACAACTCCTTGGGCTTTTCTAATAGGCTTAAAGCGGTTTGGGGCGAACGTCCCTTACGACTACTTAAATCTTCCTTTTCATTGGGTGAAAGAGAGAAAAAGGCTACCTCCGACCCTGAAACCAGAGCAGATGCCATCAATAATAAAAGCAAAATGATAGAGGAGAAAACAACCGGGAACAAGGCTGTCTCCCATTGGATACTTAAGAAGGTGAAAGAACTAAAATTTTCCATTCAATCAATCTAAAAAGGCAGATCGTCATCTTCTTCAGGACTTAAATCCTGACTGGTGGATTCCATTTTTTTGTTTTCAACAGATGGGGGATAGTTGTTGGCTTGGTTTGCATCATTTTCCAAACGACTTAACATCGTCATTTGATCACCAACCACCTCAGTTGTGTAACGGGTTTGATTATTTTCATCTACCCATGAACGAGTTTTCAATTTACCCTCTACATACACCTTCATGCCTTTTTTAAGGTACTTTTCAGCCACTTCGGCTAATCCTCTCCATAAAACAATGTTGTGCCAGTCTGTCACCTCTCTTCGCTCACCAGTATTACGATCTTTAAAGGTCTCCGATGTAGCTATCGGAAAATTAGCAACAGGGACTCCACTTTCCAAATACCGAACTTCCGGATCTTTTCCCAGATTTCCGATTAAAATCACCTTATTAACACTTCCTGCCATTTTTATTGCTTTCCTTTTAAACAAATATAGCTAATCTCCTTTGAAAAAGGAGGAGGATTCGAGATATCTTATTAACAGTTGGGGCATAGGGAAGTCTTCTAAGTTTTCTAAAGGGATAATTTGCTCTCCTTTATTCACTTTTAGCTCTTTGACGCTTGCTAACCAGAACTTTGCCAGAATTTTTTGATGAGAGAGGATATGGGTGAATTCTCCATCGTAACGTAAGTCGGCAATTCCTCTTTTTTCCAGATCCTCAGGTTTAGGAGCTTCATTGCTTTCATATTCAATTTCAGGAAAATCATATAAGCCCTGCCAAATACCTTTTTTACTTCGTTTTTTAATAATGAGTTGCTGACCGTCATGAATGACCAGGTAATTGATAAATCGATTACGAACTTTGGTCTTTTTCGCTTTTACAGGAAAATCCAGTTGATTTCCTTTTTCATAAGCCATGCAACTCTCATTTACCGGACATTGAGGGCAGTTAGGATTTTTAGGGGTACAAACTAAGGCCCCAATTTCCATCATGGCTTGGTTGTGTGTGCCAGGCTCATTGGTATCTAATAATAAAGCTGCTGCTTCGGCAAATTCCTTTTTCCCTGCACCACTGTCAATAGGAGTGCTAATAGCTAAATAGCGTCCCAAAAAACGATAAACGTTTCCGTCAACTACCGCATAGGGTAAATTATAGGCAATAGAGGCAATAGCCGCTGCAGTATAATCTCCAACTCCCTTTAAAGAACGTATATCAGTGTAGCTGGTCGGAAAGATACCATTAAACTCATCGGTAATGTGTTTGGCGGCAGCATGCATGTTTCTTGCTCTACTATAATAACCTAATCCTTGCCATAAGTTTAAGACATGATCTTCTTCGGCATCAGCCAAATCGGTTACTTGAGGAAAATTTTCGGTGAATTTTAGGTAATAGGACAGGCCCTGTTCTATACGAGTCTGTTGCAGAATAACTTCCGAAATCCAAATTTTATAAGGATCTCGGGACTTCCTCCATGGCAGATCACGCTGATTTTGTCTATACCAATTCTGGATTAATATTGAAAAACTAGGCATTTGTATAAAAAAAACAAAGTTCTGACTAATTGTTATGAGTAGTTCAAAGAATAACAATTATTTTTGCAGCGATTTACAAAAAAGATTAAAAATACACGTTATGACTAAAGCAGATATCGTTTCTGAGATTTCCGATAAGACAGGAATTGAAAAGGTTGCAGTGCAAGCTACAGTAGAAGCTTTCATGAATTCAGTGAAAACATCCTTGACTAACGGAAACAACGTTTATCTAAGAGGGTTTGGATCTTTTATCGTGAAAGAGCGAGCTGAAAAAACTGGAAGAAATATTTCTAAAAATGAGTCAATTATTATCCCGGCTCATAACATCCCTGCCTTTAAACCGGCAAAAACTTTCGTTGAGGAAGTAAAAGAAAAAGTGGCTGTAAAATAAGTTATTTGTAAAAAAATAATTGTTTTTATATCTTTGCCATCCAATTAAAGTGAAGAGATTACTAAACTTCCTGAATTTCAGGAAGTTTTTTATATAATAAAGTATTATAAAATTAAATTGATTTTTTATGCCAAGCGGTAAAAAAAGAAAAAGACATAAAATGTCGACTCACAAGAGAAAGAAGCGGCTTCGTAAAAACAGACACAAGAAGAAAAAATAGATAGGTCTTTTATTTAAAGAGACTAAAAGGGGTGGTTACACCCTTCTCTATTCTATTCTGCTTTCGTAATGATATCCTGCAGGGAAAATCCTGATTGTGGATGCATATGATTGAATGAAACTTAACAGTTTGTTAGGCTGTTAGGTTTTCTTCGTTTAAAGAATTAAAAAAATATTGTGAGTTTAGAGCTTATTGTCAAATCGAAGCCTGACGGTACAATTTGGATTGCTCTAATGCGTGAGGGGAAGTTAATTGAACTTCACGAAGAAAAGGGGAATACAGATTTTGCTGTGGGCGATATCTACCTGGGAAAAGTACGTAAAGTTGTTCCTAGTTTGAATGCTTCATTCGTCAATGTGGGGTATGAGAAAGATGCTTTTTTGCATTACCTCGACCTTGGTCCTCAGTTTAAATCACTGGATAAGTTTACACAGGATACCTTGAAAGGGAAGCAAAATGTGGCAGATTTGCTCTATTTTAAATCCGAACAAGACATCAAAAAAGATGGAAAGATTAATGAAGTTCTTTCCACCTCACGTGATGTATTGGTACAGGTAGCCAAGGAGCCTATTTCATCAAAAGGACCCCGATTAAGTTCGGAAGTAACTTTGGCGGGAAGGTTTATTGTATTGGTTCCTTTTTCCAACAAAATTTCGATCTCACAAAAAATTAAGGATTACGAAGAAAGAGATCGTCTCCGCGATATCATTAAAAGTATTCTTCCCAAAAACTTTGGGGTTATTATCCGAACGGTTGCCAAGAATAAAAAGATCTCCGAAATTGATGCGGATTTAAAAGATCTTTTGGACCGTTGGAGAAAAATGCACAAAAACTTAAAAAATGCCCGACCGCCAAAAAGAGTGTTGGGAGAATTAAATCGTGCATCTTCTTTGTTGAGGGATACACTCAATGATAAATTCACTAAAATCCATGTTAACGATCCCGAACTTCTCAATGAAATGAAGGAGTACGTTCAACTGATTGCTCCTGCAAAGGTGGATATTCTAAAAGCGTATAAAGGGCGTAGTGACATTTTTGAAGCATTTGGAGTAAACAAGCAGATTAAAATGCTGTTTGGAAAAAAGGTTCCAATGGCAAGTGGTGGATATTTGATCATTGAACATACCGAAGCCATGCACGTGGTGGATGTAAACAGTGGTAACCGAAGCAAGAAAAACGATACACAGGAAGAAAATGCAATTGCGGTGAATTTAGAGGCGGCTGAAGAGTTGGCTCGGGTTTTGAGATTGCGTGATATGGGTGGAATTATATGCGTCGATTTTATCGATATGCATAAGAAGGAGAATAATAAAAAGTTGTATGAAGCGCTGAAAACGCATTTAAAGCAAGACAGAGCGAAACACAGTATTATTCCGCCATCTAAATTTGGAGTGGTAGAGATCACTCGTCAAAGAGTTCGTCCGGTAACGGATATTGAAACTTCTGAGGTTTGTCCTACTTGTGATGGAACTGGAAAAGTTCAGGCATCCATTATGCTTGCAGATGAAATTGAAAATGCCTTAAATTATTTGGTATTGGATAAGGGTGAAAAGAAGGTTACCTTAGTTGTTCATCCGTATTTGGAAGGTTATTTCAAAAAGGGACTCATGTCATCACACCAAATGAAGTGGTTCATGAAGTTTAAAAAATGGGTTAAGGTAGTTGGGGACAATACCAACCATTTGATGGAATATAAGTTCCTGGATAAAGACCAAAAGGTTATTAATATCTAATTTTTTCTTGGACACAAAGCCGAAATATTCACTACTTGAAGCCCGGCAAAAACTTGAAGCATATTGTGCTTATCAGGAACGTTGCGCACAAGAAATTCGCGATAAGTGTAAAAACTGGCGAATGGATTATGAGCATACAGATATTCTAATTGCAGACTTGATCAGCAATAATTTCCTCAACGAAGAACGTTTTGCCAAGGCATTTGTCAGTGGTAAATTCAGAATAAAGAAATGGGGACGGAACAAAATTCGTTTACACCTTAAGCAAAAAAATATCTCCGATTATTCTATCCGTTCTGGAATGGAAGAAATAGAGGAGGAGGAATATCTACAAACACTTTCCGAATTGGTTGAAAAGAAGGTACAACTCTCTACCGAAAAAGATCCATGGAAGTTGAGAGTGAAATTACAGCGTTACCTCAATTCAAAAGGTTACGAGGGAGACTTAATCCGAAATGCTCTGGAAGATTGGTTGGCGAAATAGAATTCCTAAGGTTGACTTAATCCGTACTTCTTATGGTACTTTTTAGATAATTGGATCTGGTGATTGTCCAGTTCGATAAAACGTCCCTTAACCATTGCTAAAAAGGCCTGATTGCTTTTCATGTCCAAAGCATTTCCATCTGAAACAAAAAGAGTAGCATCTTTTCCTTCTTCCAACGAACCTAAACGATCATCAATTCCTAAAATTTTAGCGGTATTTAGGGTTATGGTTGCAACAGCTTCTTCTTCGGTTAAACCATAGGCCCAGGCTGTACCTGCTAAAAAAGATAAGTTACGGCTATTCATCGCTTCCATATCTCCCGAATTTTCCAGGCAGAACAAAATTCCGGCTTGTTGAAGCTTATAAGGACGTTCGTACGGAGCATTTGGAAAGTCATCTTCAAAGAGTGGTAATTGATGAGGCTTACGAAGAATGACAGAGAAATTATTCTCTTTTAAACGATCGGCAAGATGATGCGCATCATAACCACCAACTAAAACGGGGTGTGCTAATTTAAACTTTCGGCTAAAATCAATAATATCATTGATTTCAGGAGTGAACTGAGCGTGTAAAAAGAGACGTTTTTGTCCTTTAAAAACACCGCGCATGGCTTCATATTTTAAATTAACAGCAGAGGGTTTTTTCTCTTTACAATAAGCTTGAGCTGCAGCAAAAAAGTCGTGCAATTGCTGGCGGAGTTCTTCGTACTTATCATTAGCAACACTTACTCCAGGTTCGGCCCACCATCCTGTGGTTCTGTACTTTTTGGGCCAGTTAATGTGAACGCCATCATCAGCTTTGTAAACGGCATCTTCCCAATTCCAACCATCCAAAGCCATAATAGAGGATGTTCCGGAAATTAAACCACCCTGAGGAGTAGATTGACACACCAAAACTCCATTCGTCCTTACGGTATACATTACCTTAGAATCCATGTTAAAAGAGGTGAGTGAACGAACATTTGGGTTGATTGTACCTGTCTCCTCAAAATCACGGCTGGCTTTTACCGCATCAATTTCAGTGAGTCCTAAAGTAACGTTGGGAGCAATAAAGCCAGGATAAACGTGCTTTCCTTTAATGTCAATAATCGTATCCCATTCAGCTTTTTCAACTTTATAGGTCAAGGCATTTTTGACGAACAAAATTTTTCCATCCTTAATCCCAACAGCGGCATTGTTGACGTAATCACCATTCCCGATATGGGCTTTTCCGTTTTGTAGCAAAATAGTTTGGTGTTTTTGCTCTATAGGAGCAGGAACCACCTGAGCGAATAACTGAACGCTCAACAAAACGATATAGGTTATAATTAGTTTTTTCATGTTATCCTTCTTCTCCTTCAGTGTCACAATGATATTGAGGGTTCTTACGCATCACAGCTTTTCGGGTAGGCGAACCATTTTTCTTGGCCTCAATCATCTTTTGCATAATACGTTTTCGGTCTTTCGTATCTCTGCTCTTTAAATAGTAGATTTTTTCACTGTCGTACATTAAAGCACCATCAATAAAGGTTTTTTCCACTTTTGCTTTAATCGAAAGCGGATTGTCCGACCAAATGACAATATCGGCATCCTTACCAGCTTTTAAACTTCCCATTCGGTCATCCAAATGCAAGAGTTTTGCTGGATTGAGCGTGACCATTTTCCAAGCTTCTTCTTCCGAAACTCCACCGTACTTGACTGCCTTTGCCGCTTCCTGGTTTAATCGTCGTCCCATTTCGGCATCGTCCGAATTAATGGCGGTAACAACTCCCATTTTTGATAAGATGGCGGCATTGTATGGAATGGCTTCGTTTACTTCATATTTGTAAGCCCACCAATCTGCAAAGGTTGAGGCTCCTGCTCCATGTTCCAGCATTTTATCTGCTACTTTGTACCCTTCTAAAATATGGGTGAAAGTGTTGACAGTAAAGCCCATTGAATCGGCTACATGCATTAACATGTTAATTTCGGATTGTACATAGGAATGACAGCTTATGAATCGTTTTCCGTGTACTACTTCTAACAGTGCCTCCAACTCCAAATCACGTCTTGGAGTGCCCATTTCATCTCTTTTTTTAGAAGAAGCCGAGAAATATTCTTTCCACTCCACTTCGTATTCCTTAGCTCGAATAAAGGCATCGTAAAACAGTTGTTCAACTCCCATTCGGGTTTGAGGATAACGATTTGAATGACTACTCCGTGATTGTTTTACGTTTTCCCCTAATGCAAATTTGATGAAACCAGCTGCATCCTGAATGAGCATTTCCTCAGGAGAGAATCCCCATTTTAACTTAATCAAAGCCGATTTTCCTCCAATAGGATTGGCTGATCCATGAAGCAATTGGGCTGCCGTTACTCCACCCGCCAACTGACGGAAAATATTAATATCGTCACTTCTTACTACATCTCCAATGGACACTTCTGCAGTAATGGCTTGTCCACCTTCATTAACTCCTTTTGAAATGGCGATGTGCGAATGTTCATCAATGATTCCACTGGTTACGTGTTTTCCTTCAGCATCAATGACAATGGCTCCACCAATTGAGGTAGAACGAGCATTTACCGATTTGATTTTTCCATCGGAAATGTAAAGGGTTCCTTTTTTAATGATCCCCTCTTTTTCATTGGTCCAAAGCGTTGCGTTTTTGATGAAATAAGATTTTGCCTCAGGTAAGGTGTCAAAACCAAAAGCCATATTTGGGTATCTAATATTCTCAACAGCAGAGGTGTCTACTACCATCTTCTTTGACTTCTTTTTATCGTCAAAATTCTTGGATCGAATTCCATTCCAATCTACCCAATAACCATTAGGCAGCTGTCCCGTTCCGTGTAATAACCCTAAAGTAGGATTGTAGGTTCCATTTAGCTGAACTAAACCATCATAAGCTTCATCTTTCAAAACAAATGAAATACTCACTTGTAATCCCGAAACTTCAATGTCGGTTTTTAGATAGGTAGTATCAATCGTTTGTCCTCCATTAGTGCTATCCTTAACTACTCCGTAAGAGGTTAACTTTCCACTTGGTTTTTCGATGCTTCCTTTAATGTCAAGCTCATATACCACCTTGTTGATATTGATGTCATACTTTCCTCTAATATCAGCTGTTTCGATGTCTTTGAATCGTTGACGATCTCCTTTTAACCAATTCTCATAAATCTCTCCTCCTTCAAAAAGATCCCCTTTAACAACCAGGAAGTTGGCAAGTTTACCTTTGGCAATGCTCCCAACTAAAGAATCAACGCCAAGGAATTCGGCCGGTTGTTGAGTCAATGCTCTTAAAGCTTCATTTTTAGGTAGACCGTGCTTAATAGCTACCTTCACTTTTTTCATGAATGTTTTAGGTGATTTTAATCCTTTTGAGGTAAGCGCGAATGGAATACCTGAGCGGTAAAGCATGTACGGATTGTATGGTCGCATTTCCCAGGATTTTAAATCAGCTAAGGAAATAAAGCGAGAGGTGTAAGGATCAGTGACATCAAAAGGATCTGGGAAGTTTAAGGGAATTACCAATTTAGCTTTTGATTGTTTGATCTCATCAATTCGTTCATATTCATCACCTCCACCTTTTACAATCAAATCCAATCTAAACTCCTGTGCAATTTTTGCCGCTCTTAAAATTTCAAGTTTGTCACTAACTCCAAAAAAATGAGGAAGTTGTTCATTGTTCAATGCGGCTTGTAAAGAAACATTCTCTTTTACCGGATTTTTCAATGATTTATACCAAATAGCATCGTAGTAAAATTGTCTGATGAGTGCAATGCAACCCATTTGTGATCCTGGGTAATGTTGCTTTGAACTTCCCTTGCTAAATGAATAGTGATTGGCTGATTGTGCTTTAATTACATTATCCACTGTGGGATGATCACTTAAAGAAACCAAAACAGATGTCCCTCTCATTACACCATCTTCAACATGAGTAGAAATGACTCCAAAACCTTGTTGAATCAATGCTTTTCGATTTTTAGCCTGCTTGACTTTGTAATGATCGTAAGCATTGGTTTCAGGATGTACAGCTTGATTCCAGTAAAATGGTCCTTCTTTCAAAGAAGGTTGAGGATAAGCCCTGTTATTTCCTTCGTATTTGGGAGGAACAACTCCCTCGCTACTATAAATATCAATGAATGATGGATATAGGGTATAACCTTTCAAATCAATTTTTACCGCATCTTTAGGGAGTGGTTTCATGATTCCGGCATAGGTAATAATACCGTCTTGTACCATTACCATTCCCAAAGGAATTGTCAAATCGGCATTGACAACTACTTTGCAGTTGGTCAATGCATAAATGGTATTGTGTGGATCATGAACCCCATTTTCGGGTGCAATATGCTGTGCTTTACCCGACGTAAGGAGCAAAAGAGTAAAAAAGATTGAAAAAATATATCTGAGCATGCAGCCTTCGATTGATTTAAGTGCTTAAATTTGGCTAAAAATAAGGATTATGTACGATATTTTGGTAAGAGCGCACTCAGGATGGAGATGGATAGTCTTAATTCTGGTATTAACGGCAATTTTCAAAGCATTTCAAGGACGTGGTGCTGGAAAAGAATTTACAGCCGGAGACAAGAAAATTGCTCTTTTTGCCATGGTTGCTTTCCATATCCAGTTTTTGGTGGGATTAATACTCTACTTCCTTTCACCAATGGTGACCTTCGCTGAAGGTTTTATGAAATCTACAGAGTTGAGATTTTATACAATGGAACATAGTGTTTTAATGATTTTGGCGATGGTTTTCATTACGATGGGCTATTCAAAATCGAAGAAACAAACAGAGGATAAAGCAAAATT
This sequence comes from Flavobacteriales bacterium, assembly GCA_022361195.1. Classification (GTDB taxonomy): domain Bacteria; phylum Bacteroidota; class Bacteroidia; order Flavobacteriales_D; family Crocinitomicaceae; genus JAKSBJ01. The sequence continues at coordinate 38,367 of JAKSBJ010000364.1, read as the reverse complement.
TAGCAAGATTGCAATTTTTTACACAATTGCATTGATCTTAGTATTAGCGGCTATTCCATGGCCATTTAGAATTGCATCAGCCGGTTGGTTTTAGGAGATTAGAGGGAGATGGGAGACGGATATATTTACACAGAGGTCATACCGGAAGATGCTGTTTTGATTGGAGTTATTACAGCCGATCAGACAGAGGAGATGGCCAAAGAATACATTGATGAATTAGCCTTTTTGGCTGAAACATCAGGAGCAATTACAAAGAAGAAATTCCTTCAGCGGATAGATGTTCCCAATGCCAAAACTTACATTGGTTCAGGGAAAATTGCCGAGATCAAAGATTACATTGATAACAATGAAATTGATTTGGCCATTTTTGATGATGAGTTAACGCCATCGCAACTGAGAAACGTTGAGCGAATTTTAAAGATTAAGGTGCTGGATAGAAATAATTTGATTCTGGACATTTTTGCGAAACGTGCACGTACGGCTCATGCGAAAACCCAAGTTGAGTTGGCACAATATCAATACCTTTTACCGCGATTAACCCGACTTTGGACGCATCTTGACCGTACTAAAGGGGGAATTGGTATGAGAGGACCGGGAGAGACTCAAATCGAGACAGACCGTCGAATCATTCAGCAAAAAATCGCTCTTTTAAAGGAGAAGCTTCAAAAAATCGACAAACAAATGTCGGTTCAAAGAGGAAACAGAGGACAATTGGTACGAGTGGCCCTGGTGGGATATACCAATGTTGGAAAATCCACCATCATGAATCTCCTGAGTAAATCAAAAGTATTTGCTGAGGATAAACTCTTTGCAACTTTAGATACAACCGTTAGAAAAGTGGTAATTGGAAACCTTCCGTTCCTTTTGTCCGATACGGTTGGATTTATCCGAAAATTACCGCATCAACTTATTGAGTCATTTAAGTCTACCTTAGATGAAGTAAGAGAGGCAGATGTACTGGTTCATGTTTTGGATATTTCTCATCCTAATTTTGAGGAGCATTTTAAGGTGGTGAATAACACCATTGCTGAAATTGAAGAGTCAGCAAAGGATAAACCAACCATCATCGTTTTCAATAAAATTGATGCTTACAATCCACCACCAGATGAAATAGGGTTTCATCCGGAAGGGAAAATCTTTGCATTAGAGGAATTGAAGAAAAGTTGGATGGCCAGATTATCGGAACATCAATGTCTTTTTATCTCAGCTCAAAACAAAATCAACATTGATGAATTGAGAGAGGTATTGTACAAAGAAGTGAAAGAGATTTTCGCGGTCCGCTATCCATATCACAATTTCCTTTACTAAATCTTTACAACAGCTGGGCTTTAGAGGGATTCTATAGCTTTAAAGTATTCAAATAAACTGCTCTTTTAGTACTATAATCACTGGTGTTGAAGCTCCTTCATACTGCTCTTGTTTTTTCTTAAGGTACAATTCAGGATTCCAAGAATAGCAAAAGCTTGAAGAAAATTCTGAAGAAATGCTGTAAGGAATGTTTCAAGGCTCCGACAACTGGCCATATGGCACTAGTAATTTTAATCATTTATGCAGTTTCAATTGGATTTATCTTTTTGTATAGTCTAATCCAACTTTCTTTGATAGTCAGCTATTTAAGGTCTAAGTCAAAGAAAAAAGAGGAGATTACGGAGCTTCTTCCTTCCGAATACCCCTTGGTAACCATTCAATTACCGGTTTACAATGAATTATATGTCGTTGAACGGCTCATTGAGTGTATCTGTAACTTCGATTACCCAAAAGACAAGTTGGAAATCCAAGTTTTGGATGATTCTACAGATGAGACTGTCGAATTGATTGCCCAAAGAGTTCATTTTTATCAGTTGGAGGGGTTTGATATTAAACAAGTCCGCCGTAAAGAACGAACAGGCTTTAAAGCCGGAGCCTTAAAATATGGAACCGAGATTTGTAAAGGAGAGTTCATAGCCATATTTGATGCGGATTTTCTTCCGTCACCCGATTTTTTAAAGAAAACACTCCCTCATTTTAAAGACGAAAAAGTTGGATTGGTTCAAACCAAATGGTCTTACACCAATTCAGATTATTCATTCCTCACCCAAATTCAGGCCTTTGGTTTGAATGCTCATTTCACCATTGAGCAAGTAGGGCGAGAATACAACAACCACTTTATCAACTTTAATGGTACGGCCGGAATCTGGCGTAAAAAGGCCATTGAAACATCTGGTGGTTGGCAGCCAGACACTTTAACCGAAGATTTAGATTTGAGTTACCGGGCTCAATTAAACGACTGGAAGTTTAAATACCTTGAGGAGGTGGACTCACCTTCTGAACTTCCGGTTGAAATTAATGCATTAAAAACCCAACAGTTTAGATGGACCAAGGGAGCTGCGGAATGTGTAAGAAAAAGTTTGTGGAAGGTTATTTCTTCAGGGAAAAGCTTCCGAACAAAGGTGCACGCAACTTTCCATCTCATGAACAGTTCGGTTTTTATTTTCATTTTCCTGTTAACGGCACTTTCTTTACCTCTCATTATGATTAAGCCATTGTACGAAGAGTACAAATTCATTTTTCAGTTGAGTATGGTTTTCGCAGTTAGCTGGGTGATTTTGGGCTTCTTTTATTGGGTCTCCTTTACGTACGGAAGAGAGAACAAATGGCAACTGCTAAAAGAGTTTGTATGGAAATTTCCGGTTTTTCTGGCCGTTTCCATGGGCTTATCACTTCACAATGCCATTGCGGTATTTGAAGGGTATATTGGAAAAAAATCTCCTTTTGTTCGGACACCAAAATTCAACATCAATAGTAAGAAAGATCAATGGGAAGGGAATAAGTACAACATCAAAAAAATTGGTTTAATGACCTATCTTGAAGGAGGGTTTTTGTTGTACATTCTTCAAAGCATTTATGTTAGTATTGTTTACAAAGACTTTGGAATATTACCTTTCTTAATATTCCTGGCAATTGGTTATTCAATCGTATTTATTAATTCGCTTTTCCACTGGAACAGAGCAGCAAAAAGTTATCGTTATGATCATCAGGTTTCTTAGTTTATTCCTATTGACCAGTGTTCTAACTTCTTTTTCTCCTGTCCCTAATGATACGGAAAAGGAATGTGCATTGTCCGTTGAAATTAAAAATGTGCGAAACAAAGATGGGGTGTTGTATGTTTTCTTGTATAATTATGAAAATCAGTACCCTGATAATCCTTACAAGCATCTAACCATTGATAAAAGTAATATTGTTAATGAACGAATTTTAATCAATCTAAATGGCCTTGCTCCTGGGAGGTACGCTGTTTCAATTTTAGATGATGAAAATATTAATGAAGACATGGATTTTTTCCTCGGGATACCGACAGAAGGTTATGGTTTCTCTAATAACGTTCGGCCTTGGTTGTCCCTGCCGGATTATTCAGATCTGTTAATCGATCTTAACGAAGTACACAAAAAAATCAATATTTCACTACATTATATATTATGAAAAAAGTAGCGTTTGTTTTACTATCAACTTTATTAAGCGTGGTTTCTACTGCTCAGGAAGCCGGTTTCTTTGACAAAGCAAATACCTTTTTTGCGACTTATGTGTCCGAGGGTAAAGTTGATTATGATGGCATCAAAAAAGATGAATCGAGCTTAAAAGAATTGATGGAGAGTATTGCATCAAATTCATGGACTAAAGAAAATGAAAAGGCCTATTTGATAAACGTCTATAACCTGGGTGTAATCAACAAAGTGATTGAGGCTTATCCAATCTCTTCTCCAATGGAGGTCAACTCATTTTTTGAAAAGAAAGATGTGAATTTGAATGGTGAAAATATTTCATTGGATCATTTAGAAAACAAAATGTTGCGACCTGTTTATGAAGATGCGCGATTCCATTTTGTTTTGGTTTGTGGAGCAGTGAGCTGTCCACGAATTGAGAACTTTGCATATGTACCGGAAAAGTTGGAAATGCAATTGGATGCTCAAGCTAAAAGAGCGCTAAATGATCCTTCTTTTATCTGGACTTCGGAGGACGGTGGTAAACTATTCTTATCAGAGATTTTCCAATGGTACAAATCTGATTTTGGGAAATCAAATGCCGATTTAATTACTTACGTGAATAAGTACCGAACAGTGGCTGTGAAACCAGATGCTAAAATTGAACATTATACTTACGATTGGACTATTAATGCACAAGGGGTGGACAATGTAACCAATCCTTTCGCTGGAAAAGATGGAGAAGAAGAGGGTAGTGATGAATTTGATTTACAAACGTTCACTGCTGGAAGTTTATTGGGTAAAGGACAAATGGATTTTACATTGTTTAATACCATTTACACAGAGCAAAAAAACAATTGGCAAGGGCAGGACTTCAGTGGATACCGATCGACTTTTGTGACACATTTGTTTCAATACACCATTGGGGTAACTAAATCAAAACGAATCAATGTAGGACTGGACGTTAATTTCAGATCTTCGGCTACTTCATCGGATTCTAGTTTTTCTTCAGTAGGAAATGCCTTTGCTTATAAAAACAACGATTCTACCCGTGTTGGAGTAACCTCTGTTGGAGCACGATTAAAATTACAACCTTTTAAAAAGGTGAATAATTTCTCTATTCAGTCTACTGTTTATGTCCCTGTAATTCCACATCCAGAAGGTGGAACTACTGATGATGGCCAAAATTTATATTGGGCCGATTGGGACAGAATTACCTGGTGGAACCAGTTCTTTATCGACAAAACCTATGGTAAATTCCAGTTGTTTGCTGAAGTGGATTTATTGTTCCGATTCAAACGATATAAAAGTCAAATTGGAATGTTAGATATACCATCGAGTATCTTTTTAAGCTATTTCCCAACCAAAAAAATGACGGTTTATGCGATGACACAGCATGTACATCGTTTTACCAATAACATCAATGCACATGATCCTCAAGTGACAGATTGGGTAATTCCGATGAACTATACAGCATCAGGACTTGGATTTAAGTACAACCTAATGCCAGGATTCAACATCGAATTATTGTATTCGAATTTCTGGAGAGGAACTAATTCCGGTTTGGGAAGCACTTATAATTTAGGGATAAAGTATATCTTGTAGGTAAATGAACCACAGGATTGTTTTATACATACTTCTTTTTTTTAGTTGTTCATTTACAGCTTCTTCAGCGGAGATCAAGTCGATCTCCTTTGAAGGTTTAACACGCACTAAAGAGTCCTTTTTACGGGATATGATTAAGTGCAAAGTGGGGATGGAATTTGATTCAACACTATTTAAAGAAGATGAGCAGATTCTCCGAAACCTCAACCTCTTTTTTAATGTTGACGGTAAATATGTATGGAATGAGGCTTTACCGGGTTGGGATATTATTTTTTACATCAAAGAAGCCAAATATCTTTATCCAATAGCGTCAATTTCGGGATTCGAAGATCAGCTGAAGTTGCAACTAGGTGCCAATCACATTAACTTTTCCGGTAAGGGTGATCAATTGGGCTTTTTGTATCAATATTATGATCGGCATTCCTTTTCGCTCTTTCATAATGCACCACGACATCGAAATTTAAAAACGGGGCATGAATTGGCATTGTCTAAATATTCAACAGTTGAGCCACTTTATTTTGTAGACACTGTTTCTTCCTTCAACTTTGATAATTATTCCTTTTCGGCAGGTGGATTTTATTGGTTGAATAGGCATTGGCAAATGGGAACTGGAGGAATGGTGATGTATGAACGATACCGGCAGTTAGATTCGGCCTTTACAGAATTGGGGATGCAGGAGTTCACTTTCTTTAAGTATCAAATTCGTACCAAGTTGATGTACACTGATGTTAACCAACGATTTGAGTTTAGAGACGGAAAAAGTGTTGAGTTTTATGTAGAAACCATTCAAACACCAGGTGTGGATGGAGCCAGCTTTTTTAAGGGAATTAATGAGTTTAGGTGGTATAAGAAATTAGGAAATAGAGGAAATATGGCTTTCCGTAACCGCTTGGCCATTGCTACCAACAATTTTAGTCCTTTCTCTCCTTTTGTAATTGATGGATTCATAAATGTAAGGGGAGCGGGAAATAGAGTAGCCAGAGGAACTGCAGAATTGGTTGCAAATTTTGAACATCGCCATACCATTTACCGACACAAGTGGTTTTTATTTCAGGCAGTGGCATTTTCGGATTTCGGAACCTTACGTCCGCCAGGAGGGAAATTTGAAGAAATGTTTGAGCCAGAGGCCATGCACTTTTTTGTTGGGTCAGGTCTTAGATTACACTCAAGAGTATTGTACAATGTGGTGTTCCGTCTTGATTACGGATTCAGTCCATTAGATACCCGACGAAGAGGCTTTAGCTTTGGAGTTGGGCAATTCTTTTAGTTGGTGGCAAATGCTGCCCGGATGGTTTTTTCAGCTAGTTTATTTTGAGGAGTATAATCCTTATCTCCTTTTCCACCAGCGGATTCGTGGTTGGCGTACCATTCCCAAATAAAGCCACCCTTAAACCATTCTTCCTTCCAAAGAGATTTGAAAAAAGAAGCAAAGGCATTACTTTGAACCTCTTCTGAATAAGTGGCATCCGAACCAAAATCCCATGGATCTATTGTCGCATTGATAGTGCTTCTAAATCCAAATTCAGTAAATAAAATTCCTTTCTTTTTCTTCTTGTGAAAGTCTCTTAATAGAGCCGTAATTACCTTCCAACCTTCCATTAACTGAGGAATTGTAGGATTTTCAATTTTGCTAATGGGGAAATAGGAATCAATTCCGATATAATCTAGTTGATTCCAAAAAGGAACCTGGTCAAAATCATCCCAATTAGAACCATACGTGAGTTTCCCATCATATTTGGCTCGAATGTCTTTAATGAGTTGTCTCCAGAATTTAGACCGCATTACGACAAAGTTTCCCCATTCAGCTCCAATACAAAAGAGCTCAACTTTTTCTTCTACAGCCAAATCAACCAACTGCATAATGAATGAACGGAACGATTTTTCGAAGGCTTGCCATTCTTCTTCAGTTGAACATTTAAAGTGGCCTGTATATTTTCCTGGACCAATCCAAACGTGAGGTTTGATCATAACTTTTAGTCCCAATTGCTTGCTGTATTTTACCGTTTTCCGAATTCCATCAAGACGTTCTCCCAGCCATTGTCCATCTTTATCATAAATGATTTTTTTGTTTTTCATATAGCCATAAGGAACCACGGCAATCCAATTGGCATTCATTTTTTGAATGGGACTAATGTGTTTTAAACGAACCTGCTCTTCGGGAGATGAAAAACTGATGCCTTTGAACTTCTCAGCTGAGAATCCAGAATAACTAACTACAAGTAGTAAGAAAATAAAAAATGGTTTTAGCATCTTTTAAAATGTTTGAAAAGGTACCGTAACAGCAACATTCACCCAATTATCGTCATTAACTGACATTAAGGTGAAATTATAACTTTTTCCAGCTTCAATTTCGGGTAAATTTCCCTGATTGATATCCAAAACCACATTAGAAAGATCATAAAATGTCCAAAAACGATCGGTTGTGTAGGTTCCACTGATTAAATCACCATCCGTCTCCGAAATAACCTGAAAGTAAATGACATTGTCTTTTTGAGTTCCATCTTCCCAACTAAACGATGGGGTAATTCCGTTTTCAGTAATACTTACTAAGTCCGAACTGGTTTCGGTTGGTTTAGATTTTGACTGTAGTATGATAGGGTCTGATATTCGAACAGAATCGTCAACCAAATAAGTGACAATACCATAACGTTCTTTAGACGATTCTACTCTGAAGCGTTTTAAATATCCGTTAAAAACATCGTCTAATTGAAGATTTTCAACCTCTTTATATGCTGAGAAATCCATGGGGTCTATGTCCGTATTTCTGCTTTCAAAGTAGCGGTAGTCTGTTGCTCCCGGAACAGGATAGAAGAAAACCGAAACCGGAAAATCTTCTCCATTAAATCCTTCTTTATCACCAGCCGAACAGGCTATTAACCATTCTTCTGATTGTGGTTTATTGACCAAATAATCTTCCAGTTTTTGATTTCCTATTTTTGAGCAGGCGCCTGTTAGGAATAGCAGGCCAATTAAGAGAGAACAAAATCGCATAACGTCCATTCGACGTATAAGTCGTGAAAATCTTACGTTAAACAAAAAGACTTATTCTTCCTCTTCAAAGAGGTGCTGATCATCCTCATCAATTTGATTGTTACGAAAAGCTGTTGGAATGAGGTCTGGAATTGCTTTTAAGACAATGGGAAGTAACAAACTTCCACCGGGAAGCATAAAGAGTGTTAGTGATGGAATTGTACGTGCGAGATCTTTAAATTGATTTTTAGCACGTTCCTTTTCCTCTTTTGATAAGTCTTCAGAAGTCGATTTGGCAATGAGCCGAACCAATTCTTTACTTTCATTTAATTCTGCAGCCAATTTATCCTTATTCCGGCCTAAAATGATCTTCCATCTTTCAGTAGCCGCTCCTACCAACAATTCGGTATCATTTTTCCCTTTTAAAAAGGGAACTTGATCGTAATTATTCATGACAAAGGTCTCAATGGCAATAAAAGATTTGTCTTTTTCTTCTACCGGAATGTCTAACTTTTTAATGAGTTCATTTAAAAATTGATGTTCTGATTCAACTACAACTCTATCACTCCAAACGGTTAAAATCGCAATTTCAAGAATGTAGCGATTTAATAACCAGGAAGTATTGTACTTAAATTCAATCTCATTAATAGTTCCGCCTTCTTCCCAAAAGGTTTTGGCAATGTCTCTTCGTTGACCTTCTAAACGTGCCGAGGCCATAAAGACATCAAAAATAGCTTGCTCTTCTTCTTTCACCTCTCCATCTGCATGAGCGGCGCATGCAACCACCTTAACCATATCCAGCATAAAATCTGCTCGTTTAGCCGAAAGTAGCATAATACTAGCTCCACAATGAAATTCGTGGTAAAGCAAAAGGTCCTGAAAAATTAGACTATTGTTGAGGTAACTGGTCCATAACTTGTGCGAAAAACTGGTCTTAATATCAACCCGTTTGGCAATAATAGATTCTAATTTTTCGTAAGTGTCTAAACCTTTAAAATCCAGCCAGCTTTTTTTTGCTCTTTCAATTTCAGTTGCCTCATAAAATTCTACAAAGCGCGCGAGAGAACCTTCTAAAGAAGACATGTCGAACTCTCCTTCTTGAATATGATCTACCAAAATCAATCCCTCAAGTAACAAAACTTTAAAGGATTCTTCATTGTTCCAGGTATCCATATAACTACTGTCCAGAAAAAGTAATGAAGTTGGAAACCCATACATAATTCCAGTTGGTTGCAAATAACCATAAATTAACTCCTCAGGAGTCATCATCGCTCTTGGATAGCGATTCAAGGTTTCACTATAGTCGTTAAGAATGGTGAAGTACTTCTTGATCCATCCTTTACTGCCTGGATTCAATTTGTCCATAGTTCGAGTAAAGATAGCTAATCTTCTCACCATAAATTGGTAGTTTTGGAATAAAATTGGTTGTGACTTATCCTATGGGAAGAAATCTGACTTTATTAGTAGTGTTTTTGTTATTATTTGTATCTGCTCATGCGCAGTTACGCATGAAAAAGATAGCAAAACTCCCATCTAAGATGTATGAAACATCCGGATTGGTGTATTACAAAAACAAATATCTCATCACCCATAATGATGGTGGGAATAAGAGTGAAATTTTTGTATTAAATACCAAAGGGGAAGAAGTCAAGACAATCAATATCAAAGACACCAAAAATCGCGATTGGGAAGATATGACTATGGACAGTCAAGGAAGGCTGTACATTGGTGATTTTGGAAATAATTACAACGAACGTGAAAAGTGTCAAATCTACATTTTACCTTCCAACTTTATTGATAAGAAAGGGATTGAACCTTGGAAAATTACTTTTACCTATGAGGATCAGAAGAAATTTCCACCAAAAAAAGAAGATCGTTATTATGATTGCGAGGCTTTTTTCTGGAAAGATGGAAAATTGTATTTGTTAACGAAATGTCGAACAAAACCTTTTACAGGAATTTCTAAAATATATGAGCTGCCAGCCGCTCCTGGTAAACATAAAGCAAAGCTAATTGGTCAATTAAACTTTTGTAAAACCGGCTGGCGATTTTGCTCGGTTACTTCAGCGGATTATGATGCAAAAACCAATTCACTGACAGTATTAACCTACTCTAAAATGTACGTTATTCGGAATTTTGAGGGAATAGAATTTTGGAATGGTGAGATCACCTCTTATTCATTACCACTCATAAAGCAACGAGAAGCTATTTGCTATAAGGGCAAAAATTCTTGGTACATGACAGACGAATATAAAAAGGGAATTAAAGGAGGGAATTTATATGTCCTTGAACTCAAAAAATAGTGAATACACCATTGTAGGTGCTGGTTTGGCTGGAACCGTTTTAGCCTGGCAATTTTTAAAACGAAATATTCCTTTTAGCCTGATAGATGCGGGTGAAAACCAATCAACAACCACCGCGGCAGGAGTTGTGAATCCAATTGTTTTTAAGCGTTTAACTAAAAGCTGGAAGGTGGATGAATTATTGCCTTATGCTGATGAGTTTTATACGGAACTGGAAGACAAATTAGGAGTAGAATTGCTGTTGCGGAAAAACTTACTGCGCATTTTTGCCTCGGTTGAAGAAGAGAACAATTGGTCGGTGAAAGAAGGTGATGATCGATTTACCACTTATTTAGATCGACCGGATAATCTAGAAATTACTGGAGTAAATCAACAGTATGGAGCAGGATTGGTGAAAACCATTGGTCATTTAAAAACAACTATTTTCATAGAAGAATCGCATCGTTACTTTCAATCCTTAGGGTATTTGGTTGAAAAACGTTCTTTTGATTATGATGAGGTAGATGCCAACAAGCAATATATCTTTTGCGAAGGAGTAGCAGTACAAAATAATCCGTATTTCACTTTTTTACCTCTTAAGCCTACCCATGGAGAGGTGTTAATCATCCGTTCAACTACTCTAAAGGTGAATCATATTGTGAATAGAAATATGTTCATTCAACCATTAGAAAATGATCTTTTTAAGTTGGGAGCTACTTACAATTGGGAGTTAAATGAACCAATTTGTACCGAGGAAGGAAAAGCAGATTTGTTGGAACGTTTTGAGCAGTTTGTGGATTGTGAGTATGAAGTGGTTGATCAACTGGCTGGAATCCGTCCTACTGTAAAAGATCGTCGACCTTTAATTGGGTCTCATCCGCAAAAAGAAAATCTGCATGTTTTCAATGGAATGGGCACTAAAGGGGTGATGATAGCACCTTTTTTCGCCAATCAATTTGCAGATGCATTGCTAGGAGTTGCACCCTTGGATAAAGAGGTTGACATTCGTCGTTTTTGGCCGGAATAAAAAGACCAAACATTTTCTCGCTTTAATTGTTCCAACAATTAATAAATAATGCCCAAATTTGTATAGAACAATAAATCATAAGATATGTATCCACCGGAGTTAACAACCCCAATGAAAGAACAGCTCGTAGCAGCTGGTTTTGAGAGTTTAGAAAGTGTAGACGCAGTTGATAGTGCGATCAATGGTGAAGGAACCGTTTTGGTTGTCATTAATTCGGTATGTGGATGTGCAGCCGGAACAATGCGCCCAGGAGTTATTGAGTCTTTAAAGCACAGTAAGCTTCCATCTAAGTTAACAACTGTTTTTGCAGGAGTAGATGGCGAAGCGGTAGCTCAGGCCCGAAAATATACCTTACCTTACCCTCCATCATCGCCATCAATTGGATTGTTTAAAGATGGGACTTTGGTTCACTTTATTGAACGTCATCATATCGAAGGACGATCGGCAGAGATGATTGCTGAGAATCTTTCAGTGGCTTACGACGAATTTTGTTAAGCCAATTCAATGGGTAAACTCAAAGTTTTTGGGATTTTTCTGCTAACAACAGTGCTGTGTTTTGCATTGTTTTATTTTTATCCGGCAGAGATATTTGAAACAGAGATTACCGAAAAAGGCGACATTTTTTATACCAGAGATTTGTCTCTGAGAACAGTCCTTTTTGGTCAAAGTTTACCCGATTATATTGATATTGCGAACCTTACCGGTTTGCGTTTGACCTGGAAGGGAATCATTGTGATGATCGTTTGTATAGTTGGTTTACCAGCTATGATCGCTTACCGAACAACTGTTAATCGAAGTCCGCGAGCGTCATCCAATGACGATCCTTCTGAATCATAAGAGTTTAAAATGAATACGGAATTATTAGCAAAAATTTGCAAGACACCCGGTGCGCCTGGTTTTGAGCAAAAAGTGAGAGAATTGGTTATTGATGAGGTAAAGCCTTATGTGGATGAATTATCGGTAGACAATTTGGGAAATGTGTATGCGGTTAAAAAAGGAAAATCGGACAAAAAAGTCATGATTGGAGCGCATATGGACGAGATTGGTTTTATCATTACTGGAATTGATGATAAAGGATTTTTGCGTTTTCATACCTTGGGTGGATTTGATCCTAAGACACTCACGGCGCAGCGAGTAATTGTTCATGGAAAAAAAGATGTAATTGGAGTTATGGCTTCAAAACCGATCCATGTCATGACCCCGGACGAGCGAAATAAAGTTCCTAAATCAACCGATTATTTTATCGATACTGGATTAACAAAAGAAGAAGTCAATGAATTGATTTCGATTGGTGATCCTGTAACACGTGAGCGTGAATTTATTGAGATGGGGAAGTGTGTGAATTCGAAGTCATTGGATAATCGATTAGCTGTATTCATTTTGATTGAGGTTTTAAAGTCATTAAAAGACAAAGAAGTTCCTTTTGATGTTTATGGGGTTTTTACCGTTCAGGAAGAAGTAGGAATTCGTGGTGCTAATGTGGCGTCCTTGAAGGTAAATCCTGATTTTGGATTTGGACTGGATACCACCATTGCTTATGATACACCTGGTGCCGCTGAACATGAAAAAATCACTTCATTAGGAAAGGGAACGGCCATTAAAATCATGGATGCATCTACCATTTGTGATTACCGAATGGTGAATTTCATGAAACAAACTGCTGATCAGCACAAAATTAAATGGCAACCTGAAATTTTAACTGCTGGTGGAACAGATACTGCAGGAATTCAGCGAATGACCGAAGGTGGTTCTATTGCGGGAGCAGTTTCTATTCCAACCCGTCACATTCACCAAACGGTTGAAATGGCCCACACAGAGGATATCCAGGGATCTATTGATCTTTTGGCTGCCTGCCTTAGCGAAATGGGAGATTACGATTGGTCGTTTAAGTAAACGAGTTTTAGTTTAGCTAACCGTGTATAGTTTGATTCACGCCATACGATCGAATTAAATTATCTTCAAATTCCAACCATTCTTTCCAACGTTGGTCAACATCCACGCGTCCGCCATACTCACGGGCAAAGGTGATGAATGTAGTATAATGTTCTGCTTCCGAAATCATCAAATCACGGTAAAATTTAGCTAATTCCTGATCCTGTATATTCTCAGACAAAACTTTGAAACGTTCACAACTTCGGGCTTCTATCATTGCAGCAAAAAGAAGACGATCTACCAAGCTTTGGTCTTTTCCTTCGCCTCTTTTCATGAATTTGTACAAATGGTTCACATAATCATCCTTGTTTTCGGGATGCAGCGACAGATTTCGTTCTTTTATGATATCTATCACCATTTGAAAATGTTCCATTTCTTCAATGGCAATTTCAGTTAAACGCCTTACCAAATCGGGCTTGTCTGGATTGGAAGTAATGAGCGATATAGCATTAGAAGCTGCTTTTTGTTCGCACCAGGCATGGTCCGATAAAATACCTTCAATATTTGATTCGGCAATGTTTGCCCAACGCGGATCAGTTGCTAGTTTAAGTCCCAGAATGCTCATTGTCTCATTTTTTTGCAAAATTACGAATTAAGTCAGTATTGCTTTTATTACAATGAGGAATCAATGTTCTTGCAGGTGAAAGATGGATGGAATGTCAACTCGCCATTTTTTTAATCGAAGAACAATCAGGTTAATCTCAAGACGGGAAATTAATCCGAAAATGATGCACAGGATAAACGGTAAAAAACTTTGTCCATGGAGACACAAATCAACTAAAAACACCAGTAGAAATAGTGTCCAGATTTTAGCCAGCCAGGTGTGAGTTGCTACCAGGCGTTTGAATCGAATATAGCAGATGAAATAGCAAAATAACTCCAGAAATAAAACGGACAAAAGTGCAAATAGGTGTTGCATGACAAAGTCTTGATTCAGATAGAAAATGGTAGCAATGGTCACCAACCAAAAGAATAAATCAACGGTTGAGTCCCAAATGCGAAGTCGTGCTGAATCTGTTCCGGTTTTTCGAGCAATAACACCGTCAAATATATCCGAAATTAAGGCTAATACCATGAGCGAAATTATGGAGAAATCTCTCCATTCAAATTCAATAAAACCGAATGTGCCAATGATAAAAGCACATAAAATTCGGAAGTAAATAAGCAAATAAGGCACTTGTGTAGTTTTCATAAACAAAAGATGGTTAGGCATGTTTTGAATTGATAAAATGCCAGTTGGTAAAATGATTCGACTTGGAAATATATCCTGCTTCCGCTCTCCATTAAAGTGGAAAAGGGAGATAAAAGTTGAATTAAGAATGAAGTTTTCATACTGATAATTTTTTAGTGAGTTGACCGCAGAAAAGAAGTACTAGCCCTGTTGCAGGAATAGTTGCCGATAGAAATATTACAATAGGGAAAGCCCAATCTGCGGAGGTGCAGAAATAAAGCGTTATTGCACCAAAAAGTGTGATTAAATAAGCCGACAAAATGAGTCTTTTCCAACTCATAAGTGTTAGAGAAAATAAGCCGATCCATGGTATTGTATTGGCTAAATTCTGAAGCAGTTCTAATCCATCAATGTTACTCACATCAATTGCTGAAATCAAAGCAAAATAGAATGCAAGTAAGGATAAACTGAGTAAATAAATTTGCCCTATGATCTTTATCATTCCAATGATTTTCATTCGGATAATCGTTTAAGGTAATATTGACAATACAGTAGGATAAGTCCTAATAAAGCCACAGAGGTGGAAAGAGCTAAAACGATAGAATAAATTTGTTCACCGCTGTTAAAAAAATAGACAAAGACAATCCCTGTAATAGTGATGAGTGCTCCGGATAAAAGTGGTTTTTTCCAGCTTAGAATAGTCAACGCTAATAACAGTAACCACGGCCAGGTGTTAGGGAAGTTATGTATGATTCCACTTACACCATCCTGCTCAATATTGGCACCTGAAATGAGGGCAAAATTGAATGTTATCACTGAAATAAGGAGTAAGCTAATTTGAGCAATTAGTCGAATCAATTTGATGGTTTTCATGCTTTTTGGATTTTGAGATTAGGGAAATAGAAGCCCGGGACCCTCAAGTGGCCTACCTTCTCTATTTAAGTTATGTGTGGAGTCCCGGGCTATGAGTTTAATGCCTCATCCACCCGATTGGGGTTCTTTTTTGGACGATTTAATTTTATCTAAAACCGATTTTGGTAAATAACGTTGATAGCTAATTTCTAATGCTTCTTTCAGTTTTACCTCTTGCTGTAGTGATTTATTCTTTGTTTCTGATATAACTTGCTCAACACTACTTTGCAGTTGATTGATTCGATTATTTAATGTGTCAATTCCTTTTTGATGACTCTTTTTTAATTGAAGAATCAGAATCAGGACAATGAATCCACTAATTAGACTTATGGAACTTAGTAAAAGCATAATTCTTTCAGTTTTATTTCCGAAGAATTATCGGAAAGGGTTTGTTTTCAGTCCAAACTTAGAGTAAGATCAGAATTAAAAACAGGGAAATTTTTGAAAAAACGTATTTTAAATTATATATAAAAATGTCTATATTCCCTTTTTAATTTGGTTTCAGTCTTGTTAAACGTATTTTAAAATGGATGATCTTTTTGACTTGATTCAGTCTTTTTCTGCAGATGAGCGAAAAGAATTCCGCCTTTTTTTACAACGGAACAAATCTCGTAGGGAACGAAAAGACATTCAATTATTTGATTTGCTTTCAAAGGATGAGCTATTGAGTAAAATGCAAATCCATCAGCATTTATATGGTGATCAGTTTGATAAAAACGCCTACCACAGTTTACGAAAACGATTGATTAAACAAATCAATGACTTTGTTTATCTCAAACGAATTGATAATGATGATTCTCTGTCGGCTGAAATTAGCAGGGATTTGACTTTGGTTCGACATCTATTTGAACATAACTTAAATAAACAAGCCTGGAAGTATTTAAAAAAGGCAGAACGTTTGGCAACCACTGCCGAGTCGAATCGGGAATTGCAGTTGGTCTATAATTTTATGATTGAGCGTTTTGATGAAAGGCTGTGTGACAAAAGTCTAATTGATTTAGTCGATAAGCGGTTATTAGCCGGAAAGCAGGCTAGGGAAGAAGAACACCTTAGAATTGTATCCAGTTTGGTGCAACAAGAACTGGAAAAGGTAAGAATGACGGGGCAGGATTTAGATTTGGAAGAGGTAACAGATCGCTTGCTGGATCAATTTGATCTCAAAGAATCTTTCTTTCAACGTCCCGGTTTATTATACAACTTCGTGCTTCTCACTCGAACGACGATTCTGGCCCGAAAAAATTTCTATTCCTTTGAGGCGTTTGTCCAAAACTCTTATCGTACCATCCTAAAGTCGGGTTATTTTGAAACACACCTTTCCCATCATTTGAACATCCTCTATATTCTGGCTCACACCTTTTACCGTAATAAGAAATTTGATAAGGCGATTTCCTATCTCGAGGAAATGCAGGAGTTATTACCCAAGGTTAACAAAGGTATTTTTAAGCAGTTTTATCCTCGTTATTATTTGCTTTTGGCGGCTTGTGAAAACTTCTCTGGTAATTTGCATGTCTCCATTGGTATTTTAAAAGATCTCATTAGTTCTTCTGCAGTAGATAAAGTGAATTTACTTAATGCTCAACTGAATCTGGGAGTGTACTATTTTCAAGCTAAGGAATACAAAGAGGCGTTAAAGACATCCTTAGAATTATCTCATTCGGATAAATGGTACGAGAAAATCATGGGAATAGAATGGCGATTTAAGAAAAACATGATTGAGTTAATTTTTCAATATGAAATTGGAAATGTTGAAATAGCTTATGATCGAATTGAGATGATGCAAAGAACCTATCGTGATTTATTTAAAACGGGTAAATATGTCAGAGTAAATGTTTTTTTGAGGTTTATAAAAAAGATCATCAAAAATCCGTCTGTCGTTCATACTCCTGCCTTTTTTGAAGAAATAGAACAGTCCTTTGAATGGGTTGATTTGGTTGAAGAAGATTTACAGGCCATGACCTATTATGCCTGGTTGAAGTCTAAAATGGAACGGGCTGATTTTTATGAAACAATCTTGGAACTCATTCAGCCTACTAAATCAACCAGCTAATTGCTTTCGGTATTGATTGGGTGTTTGGTTTTCAAAGGTCTTAAAAGCACGGATAAAGGCGCTACTTTCTGAAAAGCCAAGTAAATAACTTATTTCCTCAATGCTGTAGTCATCACGCAAGTAGCTTTTGGCCAAATTGCAGGAAATAAAGGAGTCAATTTGCTTAAAAGAGGTTCCTTCGTCTTTGAGTTTGCGTTGTAAGGTTCGAGCAGTAATATGCAAGCGTTCGGCCACAGAGTCTAACTGACTTTTTTGAGGTTTGTCTGATAAAATGAGCTTTTTTACTTCCGAGATTAGATTATCTTCTTCTTTGATTTTAGTCAGTTCAACCGCTGCCTTTTCTTGTAGACTTTGCAGTAATCCTAAATTTTTAGTTTCAATGGGATCATCGAAATAATGCCGTCTAAAAATAATGGACGAGTGTGGTTGAGAGAAATTCACCCGACAATTAAAAATACGATAGTATTCCTGAATTTTCTTGGGCTTGGAATATTGAAAATTCAGTTCTAATGGATAATAGGTTTTGTTGGTGAGCCGACTCAATGATTTTAAAGCACAGACCATTGTCAAATCTAAAACTTGCTTAATAGCCTGTTCGGCTTGAATGGCCCAATTGGGATTGAGCGTAAAATGAACCGAATAGCTATCCTCATCCACTTTCAGTTCATTGTCCATGGCATCACTAATCATCTTGCTAAAAGCCGCTGCAGCTCCAAAAGCATCATCCAATGACGGACTGTATTTCATCATTTGGTCCACATGCCCCGTAGCCGCTAAACTGAACTCTTCGCCCAAATGCAAACCAAAGTTTTCGTCTTCCATTTCGGTAATGGCATCCAAAAGTGCTCCAACTACCTCTTCGTAAGAAGCGTATTCCATTGGCTTATCAAAAGCCTCTTGTTCTTGACGCAGTACTTCTTGAAAATTTTCCTTTCCCAACTTTTTAATGGTCAGGTATGCTTCAATATCTGAAAGGAACTTGCGATTGAAATACATGTGTTTTGTCGTAAAATGTCAATTTGTAAAGATAAGCTCAATTTAATTTTGTCCAAAAAAGAATAGATATGAAGTTGAAAAAGATGCTCTTGGCCATTTTGGTCACCTTTATTTTAAGCAATGTGCTAACAACAGTGTGGTACATGGTCATGGACGATGCTAATTACGTTCCTTATCGCCGGGCGGAGATGAACTATGGTCTACTGGTATTAAATCACCTGATTTTCGCAGCAATTTTTGTGTGTTTGCACCCTTTCTTTTTTCAAAAATCTCCAAAAGTAGAACGGGGAATGGTTTACGGATTGCTCATGGCGGCCATGATGTTTATTCCACAAGCATTAGTGGTAAGAGCTATTTGGGAGGTGGATGTCAATACTATTTTCTTTCTAAACACACTGGCACATTTAGCAATTGGAGCAATTTTGGGGGTTGCTGTCTCTCTCATTTATAACTATAAAAACAACTAGAAATGAAGTATACAACCGAAGAAGTAAAAAATTATGTAGAAGGTTTAGAGACCGGACAAAAAGAACTTATCAATGTATTTAGAGAAGCTGTTTTAAGTACAGATGATCGAATGAAAGAAGGAATAAAATGGGGGAGTGTGGCTTTTTTCAATCAAAAAAACATTTGTGGCTTTAGAGTGGCAAAGGCGCATGTAACCCTTTTGTTCATGGAAGGGGCTTTCCTAAATGATACCTTTGGTATTTTACAGGGAGATGGGGCAAAAGCTCGAACCTATAAGGTAAAACTAGGCGATGAAATTAACCGGGAAGCCATCCAAAGTCTGGTAAAAGAAGCTTTGGAAAAAGGAAACTAAACCAGAATTTGGCCCGGAATAGGAACGGAGCTCTACATTCTTATCATAAAAAAAGTTAAGTGATGTGAACAGTTTAAAATTTGAAACGTTCCTTATTAAAAGCAATATTTCATACTTTTGTCTTATGTCTGAATACAAAGCCGGGCCATATTTATCTCAAATCGAAGTCCCTGAAGATTTGAGAAAAAAGTTTGACATTGAACAACTCCCTCAGGTTTCTGACGAAGTTCGACAATACATCATCGACGTCATTTCTGAAATTGGCAACTCTCATTTTGGGGCTAGTTTAGGGGTAGTTGAACTATCAGTGGCCATCCATTATGTCTTTAATACACCTGTAGATCAATTGGTTTGGGATGTAGGGCATCAAGCTTATGGGCATAAGATTTTAACCGGAAGAAGAGGTAAATTCCATACAAACCGAATTAAAGGTGGAATTTCCGGTTTTCCAAAACGAAGCGAAAGTGATTATGATACTTTTGGGGTAGGACACTCGTCCACATCCATTTCGGGAGCTTTGGGAATGGCGGTAGCCAATACTTACAAAAATGATGATAGAGCACACATTGCCGTTATCGGGGACGGATCAATGACTGCTGGTTTAGCCTTTGAAGGTTTAAATCATGCCGGATCAATTGATGACGCTAATTTGTTGGTGATTTTAAATGACAACTGTATGTCTATTGATCCCAACGTTGGAGCTTTAAAAGAGTATTTGACAGACATTACAACCTCACATACTTACAATAAAGTAAAGGATGATGTGTGGAGCATGTTGGGAAAAGTTTCAAAATTCGGGCCTAATGCTCAGGCTATTGCTTCTAAAATCAGCAATGCTTTAAAAGGAACTTTACTGAAGCATTCCAACTATTTTGAATCCTTAAATTTCAGATATTTCGGTCCGGTTGACGGGCACGATACCATTGGTTTGGTTAAAATTCTACAAGATTTAAAAGACATTAAAGGTCCAAAAATTTTGCACGTAGTTACTACCAAAGGTAAAGGGTATAAACCTGCTGAGGAAGGAAATGCAACGCAATGGCATGCTCCGGGAATCTTCAATAAGGAAACAGGAGAAATCATTAAAGTAATTCCTGATTCACCACAGCCTCCAAAATTTCAGGAGGTATTTGGTCATACCATTGTTGAATTGGCCGAGAAGAATGAAAAAATCATGGGGATTACCCCTGCTATGCCTACAGGATGTTCTTTGAATATCATGATGAAGGCGATGCCAGATCGTGCTTTTGATGTGGGAATTGCCGAACAACATGCCGTTACTTTTTCGGCAGGATTGGCAACGCAGGGAATGTTACCATTTTGTAATATCTATTCTTCATTCATGCAAAGAGCCTATGATCTGGTAATTCATGATGTGGCTTTGCAAGATTTAAATGTTGTCTTTTGTTTAGACAGAGGAGGATTAGTTGGGGCAGATGGAGCAACGCACCATGGAGCTTATGATTTAGCTTATATGCGTTCTATTCCAAACATGATTGTTTCTTCGCCAATGAATGAGTCTGAATTGAGAAACCTCATGTACACAGCTCAGTTGGAGAACAAAGGTGCTTTTACCATTCGTTACCCACGAGGTAAAGGGGTAATGCCAAAATGGAAAACACCATTTAAAGAAATTAAGGTCGGAAGCGGTCGAAAGCTTATAAACGGATCGGACATTGCATTTTTAACCATTGGTCCAATAGGAAATAAAACCACTAAGGCCATTGAAACTTTAAAGGAAAAAGGAATTTCTGCAGCTCATTACGATATGCGTTTTGTAAAACCATTGGATGAAATGTTGTTGCACGAAGTCTTTTCTAAGTTCGATAAGGTTATTACAGTGGAAGATGGTTGTTTGATGGGGGGAATGGGATCAGCTATTTTAGAGTTCATGGCTGATAACGACTATCAAGCAAAAGTGGTTCGTTTAGGGGTTCCGGATAAATTTATCCATCATGGAACACAAGATGAACTGCATGCAGAATGCTTCTACGATGAATCTGCGATGGTTCAATCAGCCGAAAAGTTAATGGAAGGTATTATCTTTAACGTTTCTTCCTTAGTAGGCTAAATGAAACACATACAAATTATTACTTTTTTCGCCTTTCTTTTGCTGGTAGCATGTAAGTCTAAAGGCGACACTTCTTCTGATCAGGATAAATTAGAAACTTCAGCCAGAACATATTTCTTTTTGGATGATTCGGTTGATGTTAGCGTTAATGTTCTCGACACATTGCATGTGGAGGAGTTGGACAAGATGTTAGAGACCATTGAGGAAAATGAACGACTGATTAATCTGGACATTGATACTTTAGGTAAGATAATTGAGGATCTTGCTTATGGAGATGAGGAACCTAAATTTGTTTTGGATCAGGTAGAGCCTTATCCTCTTCCTGAGTTGAAAGAATTGAATTCAAAAGTCCAAATGTTGGAGTATGATCTGAAATATGAAAAACTCATTGCACAACGTTTAGAGTTTATTCAGAGTAAAAGAGTCTTTTTAAACCTCAAACGAGCAGCTGAAGTGAAGATTGCTGGTTATAATGCTGAAGTGAGTTTTACCACGGCTGAAGGTGAGAAAAATACTTTGTTGGTGTTAATGGACGCCAACTATCGTATTGTTGACTAAGGAGTAACTTTGAAGAAATTAATCAAATCTGCACTATTGCATCATTGATTAACAGTTTTAATCCGAGAAACCAATAATTTTTTGTGATTCGGTTATCTGAACCGATACAAGAATTCCACTTTCTCTCCCTTTAATGGTTACTCTTACTTCAATCAATAAGGCAGTTATAGGGATTACTTTGTCTTCAATCGATTGAACAAACTTAACAACCTTAGAAGATATCGAATCTATGTCTCGTTTACCTTTTTTATCAAATACCATTTGATAGAACTCTCGAAGTTGATCATTACTGGTTAAGATCTTCTTTCTATCTTGTGCGAATGGAGTTTGAGATATTGAAACTAACGTATCAATATTTTCAGCAGATATCAATTGACTTACCCAAAACTCAGCGAGCTCAATAGCATTTTTTTGTATTTCTTTTTCAAGCGGTATAGAGTCATTCTGAGCCTTCATTGTATTATTAAACCCCACTATCAATATGCTTAATAAAATTATTTTCTTCATTGTTCTAAATTACTTATACCTCTTTTTCTTTAGTGTACTGTCCAATCGGGTCAAATATACATTTCCATATAAAACATAACCATTCTTAGAAGCTACATGTTTAGTTACTGATTTATCGGATGGGGCCGGTATAATGTCTTCCATCATTCATCACTCTCCTTAATTGCAGTAAAATTAATCGCTCCCTGATTCCATTCAGGAGCAGTTTTAATGGCTTCCAAAACCTCTAATGGAGTGTCAACAAACGTCCACATTTTCAAATGCTTTTCTTCTAAAAATTGTTCGTCAATACAACGTTCAAGCATTTGCTTTAAAGGATCATAATACCCATTAGTGTTTAAAATTATGATGGGCTTGGTGAATTGTCCCAAACGTTTTAAAGTTATAGCCTCCAGGAGTTCCTCTAAGGTCCCGGTTCCCCCCGCTAAAGCCACCACACCATCAATTCCTTCTAAAAACCTAGCCTTTCGCTCGTGCATCGTCTGTGTAAACTCAAAGTCAGTTACATCTTTATGTGCCCATTCTACCTCATTCATAAATTGGGGCATAATTCCTTTAATCTTGCCACCATTTTCTAAAATCGTATCAGCCAATTGCCCCATTAAGCCAACAGCACCACCCCCATAAACTACTTCAACCCCATTTTTAGCAAAGTCTGCTGCCATTTCAATGGTCGCATCAAAAAAAGCTCGATCAATTCTGGCACTGGAAGCACAATACACACAAATTTTCATTCTTATCGTTTTAGACTACGAAAATAGAGATGTCTGTTGAGCTATGGAAGTAAAAGACAATGAGTTTTTTGGAATGAACTTGACGATAATCAGTTTGCAATCTTGACGATTGTCATTTTCAATGCTTTATTCTCAACGTAGCTTTGTAGTCAAACTAACTATAAAACCGATTTATTTAAATTAATAAGTTATAAATGAAGATAATTTTTCCCACCGACCTATCCGATGAATCTTTGGAGAACATTATAAACGTTCTTCCCGCTTTGGTCAACAAGGAAAAAGAGACAGAAGTAATCTTTTTTCATACTGTTGAACAGCCAACGCAAGGAGCAACGCTGATGATGGATATTACCAAAATCCTCAAAACGGACGCAATAAACCAAATGGAAGGAGAAAAGAAGAAGATTGCAGAAAAATTGGGAATAACCATTCGGCCTGAAGTAAGGGTGGGATATTATGATGTGGAATTACGTGATTTTGTTTTGGAAACAAAACCTGATTTGGTAGTATTAATTTCCAAGGCAAAGCATGGCATTATGCGCTACATCAGTGGGCAACGTTCACTCAAATTTGTTGGTGAATTGGCCGCTCCCTTGTTAATCATTCCGGAAAATCTGGATTTCACTCAAATGCGCAAATTTGGTATTGGAGTTGATGAAACTGAAGATCCTACTATGGAATCTATGGGGCGAATTAAACAATTGTCTGGCTATTACGAAACGCAAGTAGAAATGATGCATATCTATAAAGATAAGATTGAAAATCAGGAGTACTACGATCGAATTTCGGAAACCAGTGATTTTGGAGATGTGCAAATGGTGACAGCACAAAAAGTAGAAGAGGGTATTAAAAAGTGGTGCATGGAAAAAGAGATTGATGTTTTAATTATGCTAACGCATGATAAAAACCTCTTTCAACGAACTTTTGGAGGAAGTGTGAGCAGAGAAATTGTAAAGAACAACATGCTTTCACTTTTAATTATCAATCAATCCTTTCATTAATAAACTAAATAAACAACAATAGGCGTATGGAAATTTCGGAGAACATGTATTATGGAATGGGGCAAATTGCTTTGGCAATGGCAATGGCAGATGGACATGTTGACAGCAAAGAAGCAATTGCTCTTGAAAAACGTATTGACAAAATCAATACAGAGTCTGCTTATGATTTGTCAATGGTGGCGACGAGTTTCAAACAGCAAAAAAAGGATAATACATTCACATCTTCGGAATTGTTGAAGGAGGGGATTCGCAATTTTCACCTGGGAGATGCTCATTTAACAGCTGAATTAGCTGATTTGTTTTTACAAATTATAATTGATTTAGCTACTGCTGAGTGGCCAATTGTTCCAGAAGAAAAGGAAATAGCAACGGAGTTTATCGACTTTTTGAAGAAACGTAAACGTCAGGTTGAACAAAGACGAAAAGGATATTTGAAAACGGTTTTAATTCCAATTGATTTTGGAACTGAAGCAGGAGGGTTGTTGCAGAAGGTTCATGAACTAGAGGGCCTTTTAAAGTCGGGGTTCAGATTGATATTATTGCACTGTATCTCTCCGGAATCGTGCGAAAGCAGCAACTTTGTAGATGAGAAAGAAAAAGCCTTGGTTTTGGCGAAAGAACTCCTTGCAACGCATTTGTCGGACAAAGTAGAAAAGAATTTGGTGCGAGTGGATGTATTGAATGAACGGATTGAATACATCGATCAAAAGTACCTCAATGAAAATGAAGTGGATTTAGTTGTGATGGCTACCGGAGGAAAAGATGATGATGATTACATCCACACTACGGTTACATCTGAGCATGTTCAAAGACATTTTGCCAATTACTTAATTCTTCCGCAAAATGTGGAGATTAAACCACTTAATAAAGTGCTTTTGAGCACCGATTATAACTTTAGCACACTAGATCAGTTTGAACCAATTAGGGAGTTAGTGAACAAGAATGAAGCTAAAATTTCCTTGTTGCATATTCAAAAAGATGGTGAAACGACCGATCGTCAATTAAGAAAACAAGAAGACCTTAAAACTTATTTTGGAGGGGCGATTGGAGAAATAATATCCCTTCCTGTTCAGGATAAAGTTTATATGGATATAGCCAACTATGCTGCTGAAAATGGTTATGATTTATTAGTCGCATTACCAATGCATACCAAATACTTTGCAGCCTTTGAAGGACATCAATCAGTTGTAAAGAAGTTGTGTCAGCAAACAAGCATTCCGTTGTTCGTGCTTAACAATCAAACCAAAAATTCGGCTTTGGAGAATTTAGTACTTGAGGTTCTGTAATTTATCCAAAACAGGTACAATTCGCTTTCCGTTAGAGGTCACTAAACCTTCATCCTTAAAGTCTGACAAGGTTCGGATAAGGGTTTCAGTGGCGATACCAATGAATTGGGCAATTTCTTCACGGGTCAGTGGTAAACCGCTTTCAATTTCGTCGGAGTAGTTTTCGGCAATTTTAACTAGTCCTTCAGCTACTCTCGATCGAACAGTCCCGTAGGCAATTTCAAGGAGTTCAACCTCTTTGGTTTGTACATTACCGGCAAGAATTTTAATCAACTTAGCGGTAACATCATTGTTGCTTCGTATTAGGTTTTGGAAGTCTTGAATAGCCAGGGCGGTAATTTCACAATCTTCCAAACAAATAGCACTGTGTTGGTATTCAGTTTCCGTCATAGCAGCAACTAAACCAAAAAAGTCTCCCTTGTTAAAAAAGTCAACAATGAGTTCTTTACCATCCTCGTGTAATTTGATGGTTTTTACCCTTCCGCTGTTGAGGTAATAAATTTGGTTAGGACGTGCACCTTCGCGGTAAATAACATCCTTTTTCAAATAAGAAACCTTGTTGGAAGAAGCTAAAATAGAATCTAGTTTGGAGACGGATTGGGTGTCCTGAACAAAGTTCTCCAATCCATCCAATGAACTGCTGTATTTTTTGCGAATGAGTGCGTTCTTTTTTAATCGGCTCTCAATGGCAAACAACAATTCGGTACTCTCAAAAGGTTTGGTTAAATAGTCATCGGCACCCATTTGCATTCCTTTTCTCAAATCTTCCTTCTCCGTTTTAGCAGTTAAAAAGATAAAGGGAATGTGCGCCAATTCTGGATCTTGAGAGAGTGAATAAAGTACACCATAACCATCCATTTCAGGCATCATGACATCGCAGATGATGAGTTCCGGAATTTCTTTTTTAGCGAGTTTAACGCCTTCAACGCCGTTTTCTGCACTAATTACATCGTATCCGGAAAGTTCCAAAATTTCTGAAACATTTTCTCTTACATCCAGATCATCCTCAATCAATAATAATTTAGTCATTATACTTTTCTTGTTTTGGGTAAGTGTACAATAAATTCTGTTCCCTGATTCTCCTGACTAGTGAAACGAATTTTTCCATTTAAATGTTCCAAATACTTGACAACAATGTTGAGTCCAAGTCCGGTTCCTTTAATGTTAGCAACGTTTGTTGCCCGGTAAAAACGTTCAAATAATTTTTGTTGATCAGCTTCCGGAATTCCAATTCCACGATCTTTAACACAAACACAGTAGCCGTCACCTTCTTCTTTTACTTTAACGCTTACTAATTCGTCATCTTTTGAGTATTTAAAAGCGTTGGAGACGAGGTTTTGAATGATGTGAGAAACCAATTTTCGGTCGCTGCTAATCAGGTGTTCACCTTTTTCAAATTCAATAGCTTGTTTAGGGTAAACCTCTAAATGCTCGGTAATGATGTTTTCTATAACGTCGTCTAAATTAAAATCAGTGATTTTAAATTCGACTTTACCTTCTTCAATTTTACTGAGTGACAAAATATCCTCAATCATGCCGTTCAGATGATTTACTGAACTTTGAATTCGCTTAGTATGCTTTAGTCGCTTGTCTTGCTGTTCACCTTCAGGATATCTTTCAATCAATTCAGAAGATGATTTAATGGCACTGAGAGGGGTACGAAATTCGTGCGAAACAATGGTCACGAAACGCGATTTAAGGTTGTTTAACTCCCGTTCACGTTCCAGGGATTCTTTAATCTCCTTTTCAATTCTCTTTTCCTCACTAACATCTCGTTCTACTACCAAAATCCGGTCAATTTCACCATCTGGATTTCCGTTTTTTAAAGGTACGGCATGTAAGAAAAAACAAGAGTTGAGATAAAGAATTTCAAATTTAACTTCTTCACCCAAAAAAGTTCGTTTAAGGCTTGGAATTACCTTTTCCCGGATTGATTCATTCATCATTTCCGAGTAATTCTTTCCAACCAGTTCATCGCCTGATAATCCTCGTTTTTTTAGTTCCTGTCCATCAGCAAATACGTAGTTGAATTGTCGATCAAAAACGTAAATACTGCCATTAGGAAAGTTACGAGCAATAGATTTATAAAGATGGTTACTTCTTCTTAGTTCGTTAGATCGGATTTCAACTAACTCTTCCAATTCTTCATTGATTGAGTTGAGTTCGTCCTCCATTACTTTACGCTGTGTAATATCTGAAACAAGAGCCAGTGTTTTTTGAGCTCCATTGGCATCGATAAAAGAGCTCAAACTAATTTCAACCGGAAATTCTTCTCCAGTTTTTCTCAATCCAAATAAGGTTTGCCCCAATCCCATAGGTCGGTTGCGGGGATCCTTTGTAAAAGATTGGTGATGTTTAACGTGATTACCTCGATAACGCTCGGGGATAAGCACTTCAATGCGGGATCCAATTAAATCCGTTTCCGCATCATAAGCAAACATGCTTAACATTTTGGGATTAGCATGTTCAATAAGCCCCTCTTTTCCTACAACCAGAAGTCCTTCTCCGGCTTGTTCAAAGAGTACTTGATAAAAAGGTTTTGCATCAGACATAAAAGAAACAGACTGTTCATTTAGGTACAATGCAAATTTAAAAAAGTCGGGGAGAAGAACACAAATAAACTCCCCGACCTTGTAACCTAATTAAAAAAGTGGAAATAAGATTGATCTGCTTTTATATGAACAGCTTGTGGAAACTCGGCGTGCATAACCAATTGATTTTGGTGATGGTGCTCGTATTCCTGAATTTTTTTACGACTCATCAACATGATAGTTGAATGTCCCTGATGGTCTAGTTTATCCAAAATGGTTGCTTCATTGAAATCGCAAATCCAATGTGTTTCTCCCATGTTCTCTACATAAGAAACTTCTAATGTTGGTACACTAAAAAAGTTTCTCTTACCATTTGTTTCTGTGAAATCAAAGACAATTCGTACTAATCCTCCCTCAAAAACAAGGTCGTTATCGTTTAATCCTGCTTGAGCAAAAGAAACTTTGCCCGAAACCACATCTTTAAATATGATTTTAATTTCTCCTTGTGTAATCTCTACATTTAAGTTGTTCTCTACTGTTGTCTCCATTGTTTAAAATTTGTTTCATAACAAATGTAGGAGGTAAGGTATCAGGGTTTAATGACCATGGTCACAACATTCAATGAGTCCCGTCATTTGAAGGGCTAAGGGCTTATGATAATTTTGTTATGGGTAATTAAATCAATTGGTATGACGAAGATAATTATAGAAGGACACAATAAATTGTCTGCTGTTTCAGAGGCTTTCTCAGCAGAATATCCTTATTTGAGATTGGACTTTTTTTCTAAACCACATGACAATTTAGAGGGGAATACATTTGATGAAAAGCTAGATTCGGATACAACTGTTGAAGAATGTGGTGGAACTCCTACTATGTTGGAAATAGATAAGGAAATGACGGTTTCTGAATTGGAATCTGAGATCAAGGAAAAGTTAAACTTAAATGTCCAGGTTTTTAGAAAATCCGGAAAAGTGTGGTTAGAAACAACTACAACAGATGTATGGACCTTAGAACATCAGAATTCGAGAGGTGAAGAGGCATCTAAAGCATAAATCAACTAATTTGTATAAGCTATGAAGATTATTGTCGCAACTGACTTTTCTGAAAATGCTCAAAAAGCGCTGGATTTTACATTGGTAAATTTTAATGAAAAAGGAACCGAATACGTTCTTTTACATGCTTCCTACATTCGGCAGGCAGGTGAAACTTTAACAGTTGATTTGGATGAAGAAGCCAGTTCAAAAACGGCGGTAAAACTCAGACAATATTGTGAAGAAATAAAAGAGCGTTATCCGGATATTTGGATTACATCCATGACCAAGGCCGGAAACCTTGCCAATGTTTTAGTACATACCGTTGAGGAAGAAAATGCAGACATGGTTGTAATGGGAACCAATGGTGTTACGGGTTTGTACGAAAAGATGATTGGTTCCAACACCGAGGAGGTGATGAATGTTCTGGAGTGTCCCTTAATGGTAGTTCCTTTTTCGTCCGAAGTAAAGAAAATTGATACCATGGAGGTGGCGATAGAGAAGGTACAGAGAGACTTAAAAGCCATTGAATTTTCAGCGAGGCTTGGAAAAAGTATTGGTGCCAATGTACATTTGTTGCACCTCTTTGGACCAGATGAAGATCCAGAAAATTTTGATATCCCATCTAATTTATTTGAGGGAAGCCATTTGGCAATTGTACAAATTCAAACTTCTTCACCCGATTTGGAGAAAGTAATTCACCAATTTTCCGAGAAAGATGCGGCTGATTTGATTGTGGTAATTCCGCATCACCGTTCATTCTTAAAAGGATTGTTTCATAGAAGTGTGACTGAAAATCTTTTGAAAACAACACGAATTCCACTTTTAATAATTTGATTTTTAGACTTTTTGGGGTTGTGGCGTAATTTTTTTTAATTACCCTGCAACCCTTTTTCATTTTCGTTCATCAGTAGGCTGAAACAATTTTGCTGACCACAAACAAAATTGAACTAGAAAATGAAAAAGTTAATGCTGTTCATGGCTGTTGCAGCCTTTTTAGCCTCCTGTAAGGACAAAGTGTATAACAAGTACTACGCTAATGTTCCGGTTTATACCGATTTTGAAACATTCCGTCAAAGTCCGGAATTTGAAGCACCACGGGAACTTACCGAAAATGGAAATATTTATTTTAAAGATGATTATTTGTTCGTGATTGAAGCGGATGAAGGAATTCATTTTATTGATAATACGAATCCTTCAGCTCCAAACAACGTTGGTTTTTTGGATGTTTGGGGATGTACCGGAATGGCTATTAGAGGGAATTATCTCTATGTAAATAGCTTTATTGATTTATTGGTGTACAACGTTTCTGATATTAATTCTCCACAAGAGGTTAAACGATTAGAAGATGTTTTCCCAATGGCTTTACCAGTGTCGGATAAAAACTACCCAATTTCTTCTATCGATAAATCTAAAGGAGTAGTTACTTCCTGGAAAGTTGAAAAAGTAAAAGAGGAAGTTGACAATTCAAATGTCTTTTGGAATAACTGTGTAAACTGTGAGTTTGCTGTTGCTGAAAGCAGCGGAGGATTTACGGCTAACAGTGCAAGCGGAACAGCAACTGCTCCGGTTGGTATTGCAGGGTCAATTAGCCTCTTTACAGTAGTTGGAGATTATTTGTATGTGATGTCAGAAGATAATTTACAACCTTTTAATTTAAGTGATCCGGCTAATCCATCAGCTAAGCAAGCTGTAGGAGTTTGGGGCGATGTAGAAACACTTTTCCCTTATGAAGATTACATTTTTATGGGAACTCCAACGGGAATGTTAGTTTACGGAACTTCTAATCCTGATGCTCCAAATTACCTTTCTCAGTTTAGTCATGCAAGAGGGTGTGATCCAGTAGTTGTTCAGAATGATATTGCCTATGTTACTGTTCGTTCAGGTGGACCTTGTGGAGGAAATATCAACCAAATGGATGTAATTGATGTGTCGGATGTCAACAACCCAATTTTACAACGATCATTTGAAATGTCTAATCCTCATGGTTTAGGAATTGACGGAGAGTTATTGTTTGTATGTGACGGTAAAGCTGGTTTGAAAGTCTATGATGCTTCTGACCCTGTAAACTCGGGTGATAATATGATCAAAAAATTCGGAAACATTCAAGCTACCGATGTCATTCCATTTGACAATGTTGCCATGGTAATAGGTGATGATGGTATTTATCAGTATGACTACAGTGATCCGTCAGAACTTGTATTGCTCAGCAAAATAAAATTTTAAGAAAATGAAAGTATATATCCTACTAAGCGCCTGTATGGTCTTTTTATTGGCCTGTCACAAGGAAATGGCGTGTAACAATGAGTCGGGAGACTTATTAATCAGATTTGAAAATAACAGTGGTGAAAATTTAAAAAAACTGGTAGTGGCTGGGCGTGAAATTGGAGATTTGAATGATGGAGATGCAACTTGCTATTTAGCCTATCCGGAATTTGACTTTGACGGAAGTTTACCAGACGAGTCTTGCTCGGCTGAAGTGAAGAGCAACACAATTGAGGGAATGGATAATTTCTACTTCTGTGGTACTGAAAAATTCACGGAAACAAGTGGGAAGTTTGACGTTGAAATCACCAAGGTTGATTACGAAAAAGAAAGCTTTTTACAATTGTTATTAAAATGAAAAGGCAATTGGTTATAGCAACTTTTACGCTGGGGGTACTATCCTTTTCTTGTGGAAAAGATGATAAAGATAGTCCTAATATGCAGGTAGAAGTGCTGGAAATAGAAGATACGAGATGTCCAAATGGAGTGCTTTGTATTTGGGAAGAGGGAATTGCAGTTGATCTAAAGGCAATGGCTGACGGAAAGATTGACACCATTAAATTGGGAAGTTTCCTTGGACAAAGCAGAGATACCATCTTATTTGGACACAGTATTGAATTGGTTGATGTAGAACCACATCCAGGAATGGAAGGTGATGATAATCCAAAAGCAATACTGGAAATAAAAGAACAATAAAATGAGATTATTAATAATAGTTTGTTTATCGCTAATGTTTGGAACCGTTTACGGGCAAAGTAGCAGCTTGCTAAAGCTAAAAAACGGTTCTGAAATTGTAGGAGATGTTGAAGAAACAGCCGATGGGAAATATCGGGTAGAGATTCAAGGTGGAAGTGTTTTTGTCTATGATAAGCAGGAAGTTATTTCGGTTGAGGAACA
This sequence comes from Flavobacteriales bacterium, assembly GCA_022361195.1. GTDB lineage: Bacteria > Bacteroidota > Bacteroidia > Flavobacteriales_D > Crocinitomicaceae > JAKSBJ01. The sequence continues at coordinate 6,266 of JAKSBJ010000364.1, read as the reverse complement.
CCGGCCAAAGGTCAGCAGGTTAGGTTTTTTCAGTCGTTTGGATGGAGGAGTCATTGGAGGAGCAGATGATGCTTCTCCATCCTTTCATGTCGTAAACGGCTTTGGATTAACAGACCGCTTTCAAGTGGGATTGGGATTTGGTGTAGAAGCAATCAACTGGAGTGCATTTATTCCCGTCTTTGCAGAAGGGAGATTTAATATCCTTAAAGGTGGATCTATTCCATTTCTCTATGTAACTTCAGGTTATGAAGTTCCTATGACGAATTTTGAATGGAACAAAGGAGGTTATGTAGGAGGAGTTGGTGCTGGATTTGAACATGCATTTCAAGTTTTTGGACAACCTTTTGGTGTATCAACCACTTTGGGTTATAAATTTGGATGGATTAGGCAGCGAGATCAGTGGGGATGGGAGGATTTTTGGATAATCCGGCAAATAAACAGGTTTGAATTGCGTTTTGCGTTTACAATTAGATAATTAGTATTTCAGAGTTTAAACAATACACGGATCAGGAATTAGTTTTGGTTTGTCTCGAGAATAATCGACAAGCCCAGCAAGAACTTTACCTAAGATTTGTGTATATGATGAAGGGGATTTGCCTGAGATATGCTAAAGATGAAATGGAAGCGGAGGATATTTTGCAGGAGTCATTTATTCAGGCTTTTCGTAATCTCGACAAATATTCTGCAAAAGGACCTTTGGGGGCCTGGATGCGCAGAATTACCATCAACAAAGCTCTTGAACAGTACCGCAAAAACAAATCTTTAAACGAATTGGCCGCTTTCGCGGGAACAGAAGGAACTGCGCCACTGGCTGATGATGGGGCAATAGAACAGCTCAATCTAGATGATTTATTGGTGAAAATCCAAAACCTACCAACAGGATTCAGAACCGTATTTAACCTCTATGCTGTAGAGGGCTATACCCATAAAGAAATTGGCGAACTATTAGGCATTTCAGAAGGAACCTCAAAATCGCAATACAGTAGAGCAAGGGTTTTATTGAGGAAGATGATTGAAGAAGAAGAACAAAACGAAAGAAGCAATTTAGAATATGCAAAGCAACGAACATAAAGGAAGTCTTAAGGACAAGTTCGATGGTTTCGGAGCAGAACCAAATGCTGCGCTATGGGATTCTATTGCCAATTCTATCGATCAACCAAAGGGAAGTTTAACTGAAAAGTTTGACGGATTTGGTGCTGAACCTTCTGCTGGTTTGTGGGATTCAATTAGTGGAGAACTGGACGGGCGTAAAAAACGGAGAGGAATCATTTGGTGGTGGACAGCAGGTCTGGCAGCTTTAATATTGTTAGGGTTCGTTTCTTACAAGGCAGATTGGTTTACCACATCCCAACCAGTGATTGGAGAGGAAAAACATCAATCTATCCAGGAAAAGGAAACTGCTGAAGAAGGTAATGACCCTAAGCAGAATTCACAACTGCAAGCTGGAGTTTCAAATGATTCTGAGGGAGAGACAATAGTTGATGTTTCTATGACTGATTCACAGCAAAGCTCTTTATCCGACTTTAATTCGGATGGAGGAAGAGTGGAGAAAACTGATGAACAATCAACTCGACTTACTCAAAAAACGGAGAGTGGAAGTACTACTAAAAATGGTGGTCAAACAAATGAGGTAGAAGGAGAGGAGATGGTAAATGAAGAAAACTCTAATCCTGAAAGTACGCCAGAAAACAATTTTGAAAATAATGATTTAACACAACAAACCGGAGTCGGAGAACAACAACAAAACCGTGAAGATATTTCTCCAACTGATCCGCCTCCTGTGTTAAAACTGGACAACAATTCAACAGCAGAGCTGGCTTCTGTTCCTCTCAATTTTGAAAAAAGGAAGCCGAAATGGGAGCTTTCAGCAGGTTATACTTATTTAAACACTTTAGATAAAAAAGTGAAAGGAGGTACTGTTATCAATTCGTCAACAGCGGCTCCTCCACCAACTGATAATGAAGATTTTTCTCCGATCGATCCAAGTTTAGGACTGGCTGAACAAATGCCTACTTATAATTCACAACAGGCTGTTGCTGGCAATGCTGAACGACCTTTGAATTTTGAGTTACTGCTTCACAGAAATACAAATAAGGGAGCAGCCTTTTTTACTGGTTTAACTTACAGCCGCCAGTATTATCAATCATTCTATAATTCTTATTCTCTTTATTCAACACAATCCATCGTTACCACGGTAGGAATACCTTTGGGGATGAAAGTGTATTTAGCTGATCGGCCTAGGTGGGGACTTTATACAGACTTTAGCCTGCTAAGTGAAATTCCGGTTTGGGAAAAAAGAACAGAATATGAAACGAGTTTTAATTTGCTAGAGAAGAATCAAAGCAAAGTAAGAGGAATAATGCTCTCGTCTCAATTGGGAATTGGAGCTGAATATAAGTTTAATCAACGTTTTGGATTACGAACAACGGTGATGGGACGTTACTATTATTTACAGTTGATTAAAAACACACCACCACTTCAAAAAAGAGATTTGTGGTTGGGTGCTAATGTAAGTTTATACTGGAGATTTTAGCAGTGGATTCAGGAAAACAATCCATCTATTTTTTGAGCTAAGGCATAGTCCAATTCCGTAATTTTCCCCTCGTCGTGAGTAGTAAGCCAAAAACTAATCTTCTTATAATCATAAACCTTAAAATCGGGATGATGATTCATTTCATCCGCAATTTTAGAAAGATCATTTAAGCGTTGAATGATGTCCGAAAAACTCTTGAGAATAAATTCCTTTTCCAGTTTATTATTAACTTCAGTCCATTCCATTAATCAGGGGTTGATTTGAGTAAAACCGTATTCTCATTCATTTCTTCAGTTGGTTTGCTCAGAGGAGCTGATGGAGTTGGTTTTTTAAGTTCAGAATGTTTTACGGGAGTAAAATTGCAGTTTGATTGTAAAGGAAGTGCATTGTTTCCCATAAGATTTGAGAAGTTTAGTTCAGGCCCATAGGCATGAGCTCCATGATTTAGCGGAACGTAAATATAATTTGGAACAAAATTGCATTGAATCCCAAGACTATCGGGACTTAAAATTGCTCCTAAAGAATCTGGGAAAAGTTCGTAAGTACTGCGCTTTACGTATAGGACAGAATCAGGTCCAAGTGCAAGACCTCCATAACGTAATTCGTCCTCTTCGTTTTCTTTTAGCTTAATAGCTGAGGCTTCAATTTCTGATGAAGTTTTTAAGGTTAAATTGTATTGTCTTAATGAGCCGTTTTTTCCAAAGTTAGAGACGTACAAAAGTTGGCCATTTGGTGAAAATTCTATTCCGTAATCGTATTCTTCACCTTGCAACTTTATTGGGGCAGAAACAGTTCCATTTTCAGCATTAAAATCAAAAATCTCAATGAGTTGTTGTTTGTGTACCACCAGAGCTATTTTATCTCCATTCAAGGAAACGCTCATTTCGCCCACGGTACTGGTTGAGGCCGTATCTTCATGAACGGTTCCCACAGCTGAAACAATGGTCTCCGAAAAACCTTTATCAGTTAAATGGTGAGCGTGAAATTCATTAGTTCCATCTTTATGAGCCAATACCCAAAAGCCACATCCATCGGTATGTTTTATAATGCTAACTTTCTCGGTGCTATTTGACATTAATTCGATGTTTTTTTGAGTGGGAATAACATCACCCAAACCATCGTCAAGGTTTAAATCCACAACCGAATAATTTAATGAACCATTGTATAGTTGCGCAAAGCCATTTTTGTCAATATGAAAGACGTACAGTAAATTTTTTGATCCCGGAAGCGGGCAAATAATACTTCCTTGGGTGGCTGACTGATGTCCCCAAATACCTCCTCCGTTGGGCATGGTGTCATGCTGGGCATTCCAAATTGCCTGGCCGTTAGTATAAAGCAATAATTCTCCCGTTTCAGGATTGGAATAAGAAGAACTACTTTCGATAGATTGCATCTGCGAATTAGAAACAGAAATGACTTGTCCGTTCGAAAAATCAATCGCCTGCTGATTTCCAAAATACCAAAAGTTATTATGCTTTTGTCCATATGCAATAAGCGATGCACAAAAACAAATCAGCCCCAAAACCCCGATGTCTTTTAATGCCTTCTTCATTCCTATACAAAGGACATCATTTTTCATCAGTGTTGCAGGGCTGACTGGATTAGTCTTTCAACGGCAAATTGTTATTTATACTGCTCTACAAAATCTACGATATCGGCTACAAATTGCTCATCCTCATTGTTCATAGGTGAGTGACCCGAAAATTCGTAGATCTTTAAAGTTTTGTTTGACGTTCCAATTTTGTCATAAGCAGAATATCCTAATGCTGGTGGAACCACAAAATCATATTTCCCCCATTGTAATAGTGTAGGTGTGGTGATTTTGTGAAGCTCATCTGTAAAGGATGCATTTTCCACATCCTCCATAAATGACTGTGGTAACTGAGCTCCGTTAAGTCCTGATACGGCGGCATTACTTGGATTGGTGATGAAATATTTTACCAAACCTGTTGATCCATCACTACCTGACTTAAGCTCCTGAATATAACCTTCTGCACGATGTGCATATTGGTTCAACTGTCCACTTTGATCAAAAGTAATGTTGTTGATGTCTAGAGAATTAGCGTAATCGAGAATCTCTTGCCAGTCAGATGTATTGTTCCCTTTTGCAATTTCAACTGGTGCAATTTCTTTGATCATTTTTACCAATTCTACATTCAGCATCGGAATGTCATGAGCTCCGCTAGCTTCTATCCAACCCTTCACCTCACTTTGATAATCATCCTTCACCATAAAAGCGGTTCCTAATGTTCCTCCCCAACTATGTCCGAATAAAAATACGCTGATGTCACTTCCATAACGTTCTTTTAAAAGGCGAATGAGATTGTAGGTATCGTCCACCATTTTATCCAAAGTAACATCTTCGTCTTTCAAAGAACCATGTGAGTTTCCTTGATGACGTTGATCCCAGTAAACCATGGCGTAACGAGACTCAAGACTTTCGGCATAATTTCCAAAACTATACTCCAACCCATTTCCTCCAGGACCTCCATGTAATACCAAAATAAAAACTTTAGAGGCACCATTTCCGCGTACAAAAGCGGGCATATCGTGCTTGTCGCTTCGTAAATAAATGGTCTCGTTCATTTCTGTCTCCAACTTCGCTTCTTTTTGGCAAGCGAAAAGACCAATTAGTAAGCTTGCTATAATCCAATGTGTAAATCTCATAACTCTATTTGTTTAAATTGATCCGTAATCCACTTTCAAAATAAGTTTCGGCTACAACACCAGTGTTGTAAGGCATTTTTGCTCCTACCGAAAACTTACCAAACCATCCCCAGCGTTGGTTAATTTCTTGTCCAAACTCATAATTAAGTGTTGGTAAAAAATAACCTCTTGACGGAAGGGCCTTTTTCTTAAAACTACCATCGTCTTGCGCATCGTAGGTAACTCCTGCATTGAATTGGCGCATGTAACCAATTCCAACCGAAAAGGCTGAATAGAGCCCAAAACGATCCTTGATTTTACGGTAACCTATGTCAACATTAAGCAGCAATCCCTGATGGTTTTGGTTGTGACTGTAAAACCCTAACTCAGGACTTACAAATAGGCTTCTGGTTTTTGTTACGGTTATTTTCTTCTTTTCCTTTTCTTTTTGCCAGCTTTTTAAATTGAGGTCGGTTCCAATTTTCATTCCCGGATGTATACCCCAATGTCCAAAATAACCAATGGTAATGGGAGTACCCTCAAATAAACTTTGTGCTTTCGATATCGAAATGCTACCCAGCATAAAAATTAATAATGCGATTTTTTTCATACTATCAGTTTGTCTTTATAATTAGGTCGATAGAAAAAAGAATGTCCCCCTACTGAAAAATAAAATTCTTTATTTGTAAGCCTCTATGAATAATCTTACATTTTCCACGAAATCGCCCGGCTGGTAGCGCATTGAGGAGTGTCCTGATTGATCGAAAACAGTTAAGAATTTATTAGGCGTGCCTAGCTTTTCTAATGCTTTTTTAGCTAGCCCAGGGGGTACTTTAAAGTCATATTTACCCCATAGCAACAAGGTTGGTGTTTCAATTTTATGTAATTGATCGGTCAGTGATAAACGGCTTACTTCTTCATAAAAACTTTCCGGAATTTGAGCCTGATTCGAGGTGGTGATTATTGGATTGTCCTGGCTTAAAAATAAACGTTCCAAATCCCCAAGTTCCGAAGTTGACTTAGGATTGAGTGTAGTAATTAAATTTTCACAAATGCCCCCATATTGGTTGAGTTTAGTTGTTTGCTT
>JAKSBJ010000089.1 GCA_022361195.1 Flavobacteriales bacterium | reverse complement strand
TTGACTTCTTGAATTTCTTTTACATAAATCATAACTTGAACCTTGAAAAAATGTTCCTTGATTTTACAGAAAACAGTGTAAAGATGATTGTATTCCTAACACAAATTATTTTTTAACGAATGCATAATAAGGCCTTGAGGCGATTTAAAAAATAGGCTGAAACGCCCATAAATATTGAAAATGTTCAAATAATGGGGTTTATGAGTGCCTACGATTTGACTACGATTGAAACCTATATGTTCGCCATGAAGTAATTTCGACAACAAAGGTTTACAAGCGCCTACGATCCCGATAGTTATCGGGAACCACGATTGAAACCTATTTCCGTCGAGGTAATAACAAGATGAATATGTTCATGAGCACCTACGATTGAAACTTTTTAGGGTAAGCGGCTGCCATGACAGTAATCTGTTTATGAGCACTTACGATCCGTGTTCAACGAAACCTTGTGAAGTTGAATTAACTACGATTGAAACTTATCTGGATTGGGTTTTTCAATCAACCTTGAAGTTTATGAGCACCTACGATCCACGTTCAACGAAACTTTTGTGAAGTTGAATTACCTACGATTGAAACTTCCTTCAGGGTAGCTGTTTTCTTCAATTACATTGGTTTATGAGTGCCTACGATCCCGATAGTTATCGGGAACCACGATTGAAACTTGTTAACTATCTTCTTAGCGTATCCTGTCATACAGTTTTAACCACAGAATCTCATTCCTTTTAACTGTGAATTTTCCCAGTTTATTTTCTTTCATGTATGGGCTACATTCGTTGTAGATTTATTAACCCATAATAGCATGAAAAAGATAACCGTTAAAGAAATTTTGAAACAACTCAAACTAGACATCATTGGAAAGGATGCCTTTAGGGGCGTTACTTTTTCCTATTCTTATTTATGCAATCAGTTTGGACATTTTTCCCTTGGTTTCTTTTTGGGAATTATAGTATTGAGATTTAATAATTGGATGGGGTGGGTATCTGATGAAACAGACCCGGAAGCTGTGGCTGCCTTAATATCGGGAAGTATTGTTTTACTGTTCGAGATTTTTAACTATACCTATTCCATTTATATAAAGCCAAAAAGAGAAAGTAAAGATTTACCATTTAAAAAGGACAGTAATAATCTGTTACGGGATTTAACTGTTGACCTATTCTTTTTCTGGATAGGGGCAGTAACATTTCACTTGTCTTTTACGCCATTTTATTATTGGGGAGAGAGAGAATTACTCATTTTAATTGGTGGAGCAATTATTTTAATTCTGGGTAAAAGCTGGTATGTCCGCAAAATTTATCAGCAACAAGCATTTTTCCCTTTTAGTTTACGATTGGCTCAAATTGAAGGGCCTATAGAACCCGACCAGGTCAGTAAAATTCAAAACCTTGTTGATTCCGAGAAGCAGTTTCACCTACTGCTATATGGTGATGAAAAACACGAAAACAATGAATTGGCCGTAGCTTTAGGAAACGAGTTTGCCATTAAAAAGAATAAGGTACAATACACTTCTTTTCTTAGTTTTTTACGCATGTGTTATGAAGATCATGATGAATTATTAGATTATCATGGAAGTAGAGGTTTTTGGACCTGGCGAGAAAATGAATACTTAGTGATTGATCATATGCTATCTGGCGGAAAGGTACGAGCGATTGCTTACGAACCAAGTCAATTATTATCAGAAATATGCAATGCTCAATTCGGAAAAAAAAATCGTAACTCTCTGTTAAACCAGACAGTAATATGGGTAGTTGGTGATATTCCAGATCACATAAACAAAGCTGATTATAAGCTCAAATGGCGAACATTTTTACAGGAACTAGGTTTGGAAGATGGAAAAATTAAAGAGATTGATTTAGATGATGGAGAATAATAAAATTAGGAGGAATGATGATAATCATGAAAGCTATCAAACAAATAATTTTCATGAGCAAAGTTGATTAGATGCCCTAAACTAACCACTCCAAACCGTTCAAACATGGGATAAATTCTTTTTTCAATCGCCGACTGAGAGACATTGAGTTCAGCCGCAATTTGTTTGTAACCGTATCCTTTTTTAGCTGCTAAATGTAATGCTTCCAATTCCTTTGGAGAGATGACCAGAGACTTAAATAATTCACTATCCAAAGCATTTTCAAAAGCCTCTTTCTCTGGGCCATAAGCTCGGTATCGCATTACTTTTCCAAATCGTAAACTACGATTGACATGAAACTGTCCCATTATTGAAGCAAGTGTCCCATCATCATTTACGTCATGTACACTAACTCGAGCATGTATGGGTAATTCCAGACCATCCTTGTGGGTAATTTTTATCTCGATTGTAAAACTGTACTCCGTTAATCGCTGGTTTCTTTCGTGTAAAAATTGGAGCGCTTTATCATTTACTTCTTCAACAAATGGTGCATATTGTGGAGCCGTAAAGTTGACGACGTCCAGCATACTTAATTCATCGCTAGAAATACCTGCAACTTCTTCCCAACCATGTGCATAAAGCATTTTATTCTCCATAAAGCTGTATATGTAAACACCTTCTTCAGGATATTTGGGAATAATTTTATTAAATGTTCTAGCTATTTCAGTATTTAAATCAGCAGGAACATCCGTAATAAAAGCTCTAGAATAAGAACCTCGATCGTTCATTTTCAATAAGTTTTGGGAGTTACTAAACTAAGTAAAAAATCTCTATTTCATTAACCAAATTCACCAGGCTATCCAATTCCTAAATCACTAAAAACAATTAAATGCTCGTTTTCATTCACCGGAATACTCAATAAACAATCCAAATACTCACCGGTCATCATAGCATCAAGCATTTATCCTTATTTTCCTTGAAAAAGGAAAACTATGAATCTCATTTCACCTAAAAGAACCGCTCGAAGAAAAGTCGTTTTATCATTCGCGCTATTTACAATGGTTACCCTAGGTGTTTTCGGGAGAATCTTTCTTTTAATGAAAGATTTAACCTTTTCGGAGGCTATTAAAGTTTGGTTTGGGGAGGTAACCGAAAAAGGAACTTTGTTTGTGTGGCTAGCTGCTCTTTTACTATGGTTGTTTTTTAGATTTAGGTACATTAGAGAATTTAAGCAATGAAATTGCTACTTCCAATATGTCTTTTACTTTCGCTGGTCTCCTGTGATTATTATTGCGATGAGGAAATCTTCATTTTGAATGATAGTGATACAGAAATAAGTGTTAAATACAAAATAGAATATTCAGAACACTACCCTACTGACTCGATCCAAACAGTAAACATTCCTCCCCATAAAAAACAACTAATCCATCTTGATTCCAATAGTCATGGAATGAAATGTGAAGATATTCCCAAACGTCAGGATCGAATTTATTTTTTGGAGATTCTTGAAATTGTTAATGCCAAAGGAGACAATTGCACAAAAGCCTACAACGATTGTGGGGAATGGCTCTTTGATGTCATTCAAAGTGATACAGCTCAGGATATTCAACGCTACGAACTTGTATTAAACAATCAGGACTTTTAAAGATGAAAAGGTATTTAGTTTTATTTATTCTCGCCTTTAGTTGCCTGGCATCATGCCAAAATGATGAAAAGGAAACCGAAAAGAAACCCAAACAAGAAAATTCAGGTGGAGGTTGTGCTCAATGTAAACCTAAGTAACAAAATCCAATTGAAAAACGTCCCTTAAATGATAGTTCCACACCATATTGGTGTATCATCTTTTCTCTGGACTATAAAAGTCATCTGCTTAGGATGACTTTTTTATTTCTTGTCCTAGATTAAGATTCAGTTCATTTTGTATTCTGAACTTTGTTATATCAATTCAAAATCAGTTATTATGGAGCGACGAACATTTGTGAAAAAAGCTGGAATCAATACTTTAGGATTGGGACTCATCTCATCCACTACAAAATCATCTCTGGATTATTTAGAGAAACTCTCTGAGGCATTTGATTATCAGGACAGCATTTTACCCTCCTTTTTCATTGGGCATGGAAACCCGATGAACGGAATTGAAGACAATGTCTTTAGCAACGAATGGAAACGTTTGGGGCAGAGTGTTCAAAAACCAAAACTGATTCTGTGCATCTCAGCTCATTGGCTCACCAAAGGAACCTATATCACCGCAATGGACAAGCCTAAAACCATTCATGATTTTGGAAACTTTCCGTCAGAATTATCAGAAGTTCAATATCCCGTTCCGGGAGCACCTCAACAAGCACAGGCCATTATTGATATGATTGAATCTCCAACCATTCATGCCGATCACGAATGGGGATTGGACCATGGTAGCTGGACCGTTATTCGGCAAATGTTCCCCAAAGCTGATATTCCGGTTTTACAGCTGAGCATTAGTTATCACGAATCGGGGGCATACCATTATGAATTGGGGCAAAAACTGAAGGAATTGCGAAAAAGAGGTGTCCTTATTATTGGATCTGGAAATGTGGTTCATAACCTTAGAAAGGTTGGCTTTCCTAAAGACATTTCAGCTGAAGAAGGGATGACACGTGAATATGGTTACGATTGGGCTATTGAAGCCAATGAACTGGTTAAAGAAAAGATCTTATCAGGTGATCATAAACCCTTATTGGATTATACTAAACTGGGAGAAGCAGTAAATTTGGCCGTTCCAACACCTGATCATTATTATCCACTACTTTATGCTCTTGGGACGCAAGATGGTGAAGAAGAGATTAGCATTTTCAATGATAATTATGTTGCCGGATCTTTATCTATGACTTCCATTCAAATTGGTTAAAAAAGGAATTACTCAAAAGCTCTCTGGTACAAAATGAAACGATGAACTCTTTCCTACATCAATTGAGTATTCAATAAATCATCAAGTTTTTGATCCAATGCATCAAAATCTTCTTTTCTCAACTCAAAGTTTGGATTTTGATCATAAGAATTGAGGTGATCGCCACTGGTCAGCACTTTAACATCAACATTTTCCAGCTCCTGAATTTGATCAATAAAGCTGTTTATTTTCTCCTTTTTTATATTTCCATCGGTAAGTACAACATAAACTACTTCTATATCCTCGGCAATTTTTAACTCCTGGGAATGCTTTGTTTCTCCATCTTTATAAGAACATTTTAGTCCTTTAATCTTCTTTAATTGATCACTCATTTCCTTAGCCTTTTCAAAGAAGTCGCTTCGTTTGTGACCCAGGTCGGTTTTGAGATCAAAAACACATTTTACAGTATCCCCGCGTACAATAGCCACATCCGGACGAACAAGTAATGGTCTTTTTCCAGTTTTATTTCTAAGTCCCGAAGAGGTAAAAGACAATTGTGGATCAATGTAAATTTTGTGATCTGTTATTTTCTTGATTTTCTCAGCGCAATAACAGCCAAATAAATCCTCAGATATGGCTGATATAGTGTGACTCGTACCTCGAGAGAGTACACTGGCATTTGTTTTAGGTTGAAAGGATAGTTTTCGGGCATTTAAATAGGTTGCCCGGATTTTCTCCAAAAAGTCTGTTTGGGTCATAAGAGATATTCGTAAAGTATTGGGACCGAAATATAAAAACTGCTAGCTGAATCTCGCATAAATCATAACAATTTTGTTCCTTTTATCAGTACTTCATATAATTTCTGATGTACCGATTAAAGCGAGCATTTTTCCCTATTCGTTTTTGATAGTATTTGAGGTTTTTAGCATCCCCATTTCTTTCAAAACGGTTAATCATTAACCTCACTACCTTCAAGATTCTTTCGCGATGGGTTGTTCCACATTGTCGGTTAAGTTTTAACCGATCCAATTTCCCTTTCCAAAAGATGAATTTTTGCTTTTGTTTTGTTCGACGAAACTCTTCCAACAAGAGACAACACAAAAGTCCCGCTTTTGCTCTTAGAATATAACCATCTGCGGGTTTAGTTTGTAGAAAGCTGAATATTTGCTCTGTGCTCTCTTCTACCCCAGCCATGTCATTTTGAAAAAAGTGAGCCTTAGCCAGGTAAAAATGGTACCAGCCGGTTTTACAGGAATCATCCAAACTTGCTATTTCATTTTGGAAATGAGTTGTATCTGATGCACTAAAAACTGAATCTATTTGATGCAAACAAGTTTGTCCCAGACAGTAAGTGGACAAAAAATAAACGAATACCAGAAGGGTTGATGTTTTCATTGGTTGAGACTTAACCTTTTAATGTCTTTAATGGCTGGCTTGTAACTATTCGTTGGCTTGTTTTTTTGATTTGGTTATATCATTTCTTAGCTAAAGTTCCTCCAAAGCAGCATTGAGTTTTCGAATAGCCCCCTTTGTACTAATCAAATCAAAATCCGACAATTGTTTTCTTTTTTGGGTTCCATTTTTCAGGAATAGGGTCATGACATAAAGCTGAGAAGCATGTTCCCGAGACTCAACCAAAGGACTTGTATTTAATATTTTGAAAATGGACCACAAGCTATAGTTGCGACCTGTTCCTTTTTCAATTGTAATTTTATTGATGTCGATATAACGTAATGCTCCTAATTCCTTTGGATTTTTACCCGAACTCAAAAGAATAATCTTTTCCTCTTCCAATACGAGTCCTATTCGTTTTAGAATAAATCCGTGCTTCTTAATGATTTCATTTATTGTGTCAGTCATTTATCTCCACCATTCAATTTCGTATTCCACTTTTCTTCTTCTATTTACCAATCTTAAACCCTATCATTTAATAAATGGTCAAATCCTTAATTAGTAACAATTGAAATCAGATTTTCTATCCTGGTCTTCACGCGGGTATGAGCATCTGCCATTTGATTTTGATGAGCGACTATTACTTCATCAAGATCATCTCGATTGATTAAATATGCTACTCCAATCCCTTTCATACATCGCTGATCAGCTGGCTTAACTTCCAGAATTTCTTGTGTTACATCCTGATTGATGATTCGGTCAACATCTTCTAATGTAGCTACTTTGTCAAAAAACATTTTTTGGGCAACAGGGATATGCTGTAAAAGAACCAGTTCAAAAATTCCATTTAACTCTTCTTCAGTGTTGAAAACGTACTCATGAGGAATGTTTTCGTTTTTATCCAATTCGTCCTGTATCAAATGAAGGGTAGTAGACCTGTCTTGGAACGAAGGTTCTACATCACTGACCTTATGCCATAATTCTTCTATTTTTTCAAATCGAAGAGAATAGAAGAAAGTAACCTCTTTGTGGCCAAAATCAACGATATGATAGGAAATGTTTTGAGCCCCAAATTCAGTAGGCCGGACAAAACGATCTTTCCCTTTTTGGGGCTTAAAACCAAGTTTTTTAAGCTCGGGAGTCAATACATCAAAAATGGCATTTTTAATCTCTTTTTTAGTCATTTGCTTATTGTCAATTTTTAATCTAATTCCAAACCTTCTATTAATTTCCATTTTGGAAAATCAACTGCCAGATTTGTTGAAATATCATCTTTATTTAATGATTTTTTGTTTGTTGCTATTAAATAGTGAAAATAGATCTTCTCCCCTTTGTTCAGCTCTGGAACATTGGTCTTCAATCCAAAATCAACATAAGTGGTAAAGGAAAATTCTGAAGCACTTTGATACCCCAATTTTTCTTTAAAACGTGATGGCATCCAATCACTTTTTTCTGCACGAAACTTCATCATTTCACCATCTTCAGTTCCAATGCTCACTACTTCTTCCTGATCTTCAATCCACAAAGCATCCAAGCCTTCTCCTGAATCTACCTCAGCAGTAACATGCTCTCCTTTTGGATTTAATCGGCACTGAAGGGAAAGGTTTTCTTTTTCATCATTTATTTTACTAATTCTTACGATCCATCCTCTTGATTTTTCAATAGGATTTGTCTCCTTCACCCATTCCTTTATGTCATCAAAAGCTATAATTTCTATGAAATGAGCCAGTGTTTTAAGATTACTTGATTCCGTTTGAACACAATCTAAATCCGCCGTTCCCATTACACTAAATTCGACAGAACCTAGCTGGGTTTCAAAAGTATCGCTATGGATTTTATTCCAATTCACTACAGACTAAACAAATCATCAAAAGTGGGGCGTCTTCTTCTTCCTTGCAGCACTTCATCAATAATGTTGCTCACATTCTTGTTGACTTGATCCTGACTGTTTATTTCCATCGCTTTATCCATTGTTTCTCTAGCCTGTTGCGTTTGTCCATCGACCAGTAAATTCAAAGCATGATTGCTCAGAAGTACATAACTATCGGGAGACCTTTTAAGCGCCTCTTCTGAGTATTGCAGCGCCTTTTCCAGATTTCTCAAATTGACTGCCTCAACAGATGCTTCCAGCGCAACAAAGTGGTTGACTTTTTCCAATTCCATGGCTTTTTCCAAAAGTTCCAATGCCTTTGAATGTTCTCCTAACCTTTGCAGGGACTTGGCCATCCCAAACATACTTTGCCAATGATCAGGGCATTTTTCCAGAATTTGTTCAAAATCAACAATGGATTGACGGAGTTTCTTCTCTGCTTTGGAACTCAATGATTTTTTAGTAAAACCATCCAGGTAAATTAAATCTTCTTGCCGCTTATTGGCACCTTCAAAAAGTTGATTGAGTTGATCGGCTTCCTCCTGCGTAAGGCCACCTTCATCTTCCTTGAGCAAATCATAAATTGTTCCGTTTAAAAGATGTTCAATTTCATCAGGAAGTAACTCTTTGGGGTAATCTGAATAAGGATTTAGAACCAAAGAAGCACCCTTGGTTATCTCAAATAAATCCTGCCCTCTTAACTCCAAATAGTGACACTCTTCTTTGATAATTCCATTGTCATAAATTCGGCCTAAAGAACTAAAAACAGGAACATGTCCGGTATCAAGTGCCACAAAATTGACAAAAGTAGCATCTCCTTCTGCTCTTGGATCAGAACCGTCGGTAATTACATACAAATCGGCCCATAACAACTTGGTGTAAAAAGTTTCTCTGGCATCAAGGTCGGTTCTGGCCTCCATCAATACCTGCTCCAAATCATTGGCTGGATAGTCATTTTTTTGCTTCTTCTTGAATAGTCCAAACATCTACTGCTTTTGCTATTAAAGATAGTTTTAAATGCTTTATGATTGGCAGAGATTTATCCGTTGGTAATCAATCGTTCTTAATTGACATAAAAGTTTAATCATTGGAGTGAGAAATCATTCATCCAGATAGTTAGCCGGACCATGATAGAGAATGCCGTTTACCGGATCATCTTCTCGTTGAAACTGGGCTTTATCAATAGAAGCACTAAAGGATTGAGAATAAAACAAACCATTTTTTCCGGTATTGCATTTTAGGCGGATTTTGGTTTTAAAAGAACCTGTGTATTTTTTGATTGGAACCATGATACACTTTTCCGGTTCCAGTGCCAAAGGACTAAAGTAACTGTTTCCACAACCACTATATACCCAATACTCTATGGGCTGCCACTCGCCTTCTTCGTCCATTGCTTCCTGAATCATGATTAGGCTTCCATCCTGGCGTTTGGCGTTAAGGGTTTTGTCGGTTGTATTGACTAAATAGGACACAAAATAATTCTCTGGACTTTCGTTCAACCATCCAAAATCATGGACTTTAACCTCTTCTTTGGTCAAAAGTTGTTTGGTGTTGAATTGGAAATAGACTTCTCCGGCTTTTCGTTTGATTAATTTGGAATCAATATCCATGGGTTCACTGCATTCATAAAATGCACGTTGATTTCCTTTTGGAGGATCGTCTTCTGAAAAAATAAAGCCGGTTAAAACTGAGAGTGATAAAGCTGAAAACAGAAGGAGTTTGTGTTTTACTTTTTTTGCGATCATGTATTAAAGATAGGGCTTAAACTTCTATTTTCCTATAAGAGCTTACTTCAATATTCTTTCATTCACAAGCACTTAAGAAGAATTAACAAAAAAGGTTGCCGAAGCAACCTTTTCAAGCTCTTGGTAAAATAAAGTACTACTTTTTAGTAATCTTCAATACTTCTTGTTCTTCTTGTTCATTGGTTAATTTTACCATGTACATTCCTTGAGGAATTGAAGAAATATCCAGCTGTACTGTTGCAGTTTCATTTCCGGCAAATTGATCAGAAAGGATCAGTCTTCCAGACATGTCTAACAATTGTACATTCACTACTCCTGAAGTAAACAAGTTTGAAAATTGAATATTCAATTCATTTTGAACAGGATTTGGATACACTTTTGTTGGCGGAGCTCCCAAACCATTATTTGTTACAAAGTCAGACGGAGATTCAACTGCTTCCTGGTTTTCATCGAAAGCCTCAGGTGCAAGTGTGCAGAAGCCTACATTACTCACTGTAAAATATTCAGGAAGACTCCCTGGCCATGGATTTTGAGCTTCAAAGTGATGATAGCTCGTTGTACTTGCACCGTAATTGTACAAAGCTAAAATGTCGCTTTTTTTAGATCCATTATTGACTGCTACAACCTTTCCAGTAACTTGACCTGCCGTATAAGACATTCCAGTCCAATAAGTAAAAGCTGAAAAATTAATACTACTTCCTGTTGATTCCCAAACGTGAATTCTGGTTTGTCCTCCTCCATAATCATAAAAAGCCGCAATATCATCCCATTTACCATCTCGGTCAAAGTCACCAGCAACAACACGATTATTAATCTGATTAGCAGTATAAGAGGTTGAAGTCCAAACTTCATGGGCGGTATATGAACCGAAACCACCTTTCCAAACATGAATTCTTGTTTGGCCTCCACCGTAATCATAAAAAGCTGCTAAATCATCTTGCCTTCCATCCCTATCAAAATCACCCGACACAACACGGTTTGTAATTTGAGAAGCTGTATAAGAAGTTGACAACCAAACCGTGGTAAAAGTAGTTGCGCCATTAAAATTCCACTGAACTAGGGAGGTTGATCCTCCTCCTAAATCTCTAAATGCAAAAAGCTTATCGTAAAAAGCATCACTCTGGGTCTTTGCTGAAACCAACCTTCCCGTAATATCATCTGGATCTAATCCAGTATAGGTTCCCATTGTAAACAGTTGCATTGTCGCTCCAGTATGAGTCAATAAATCTATTCGGGTGTCATTTGTAGGTGTTCTAGCAATTAGAATAACTTCAGCATGTATCGTACTTGCACCATCAAGCTGAGAAAAATTTCCTGAAACGATTTCTTCTATCGTGCTAAAATCATAATTGATTGCTGCGAGATTAGTAACATCTGATGTTTCGCTGTTCACAATAACGGGAATGATGTCAGTTCCTGATTCTCTGAAATAAATCATTGACTCGACTTTTCCATCTCTATCTTGGTCAAAGGCAGCACCATTAGTAGTTTGTGCAGTTAAATCAATTGTACATTGAGCAAAGGATGTATTACCCAAAGCTGCAAAAAGGAGGAATAGACCTCCCAAAAAAGTCATCTTTTTCATAGTTAAATTATAAGTTTAGTGTTGATTCAACCTATACTACTTTCATATTCTCTGATTTTGAGTCGAATCAGAACCGATTAAACCATTCGGTAAAATGCATACCAGCACCATGAACAATAAAGCATGTACAAGATGAATCGTCTCCTTTGCTGGATTTCAACAAAGGGTTTTTATTCTTCTTATCTGCACGAATACAAATACGCCAATAAGCGCAATTGTTCAGGCATAAAAGAACATTTCCAAGAGCTTAAAAACAATTAGAGCATTTCGTTTTGGGTCAAAAAATAGCAGCCCCAAGGTAGGTATAATTGGTCGGTGATTTTTCGGTGTTTTCACCTATTTATTTTGCCCTATTTTTTTCTGTTTGGGTGGACTTAAGATTTTAATCACACCAATAAAGGTGAACATCAATGATTCTACCAAATTCCTCAGCGATGGAGAGGCATTTTTCATCATAGAAATAAGAATTAAAAGAAGAGAATTTTTCTTCTTCCCAATCTGTTCTTTTCGTTTTTAAGTCAGCGAAAAAAATATCCAACGGTTGATCAATGATTGTAATACCATCAAGTTTGGCTTTGGGGTTTGTGGTTCTGACATGGAATAACAATTCGTCTTCGGCATCAAACTCTAACTTGACTTTTAATTCATTGTATTGGTAAACAATGTCCCTGTCTTCATCCTCTTCATCTTTAATCCTTCTCACATTGGGTTCTCCCAAAAGAGCAATGACTTCCTCTTCGGTCATTCCGAATTTTATTTCATCAAATCCTTCGCCTGGTTTTAGTATCATCGTTTTCTTATTTCTGAACTAATGAAGATAGTACATCTCAACTATTACGAAGCTGAAATATCTACTTTTTTGCGATGCTTTGTCGAGTAGATTATTCCGACAGTGTAGACCAAGACAAATAGGCTGTGAATGACAATATCAGGGTAAGGATCTCCGACAATCCATTCTTGATTGATGTCCATGGTTTTCATGATTCCCAACCAACTGTGCCGAATGAGCATTAACACAGCTATCCAAATGGCGATGGGATAAGGCGCTTTCCAACCAATTGCAGCTATCAGTCCAATCAAAATGTATAAGATCGACATACTTGCCAAAATGGCCAAGAACAGAGCTTCATTGGAGGGAGGAATAGCAATGATGGTTCCGTAAGTTTGATGTGGTATTAAGAAGGAAACAATTCCAAAACCACAACTAATCAAAGCATCAACTAAAAAGGTTGATTTTACTATTTTTTGACTGATTTTTTTCACCTTCAATAATTATTAGATTGAGAGGCAAATGTTTATAATCGACCATTAAAATCATTTGACTTAGGTCAACTAATGCTTTTGGACAATTTTTGCTCGGATTCGGGAAAGGGTTTCCAAGGAGATATTGAGGTATGAAGCCACTATGGTGAGGGGAATAAACTGGATGATTTGAGGTTCTTGCTTAAGAAGTTTTAAATACCGTTCGGTGGCATTTAAAGTTCGCTCTTCCTGCACTTGCTTTTCAAAATTAGCCGCATGAATTTCTACAAATAGCTTCTCCAGTTCGATTAGCTCAGGATGTTTTTGCTTTTCGATTTGAAATTGCCGATAGCCCACTTTGGTCACTTCTAAATCGGTCAAAGCTTCAATGTAAACCTGACTGGATTTTTGTAAAATGTAGCTATCAAAAGAAATGGCCACTCCTCCCTCAAAGTAAATTGCAGTAGTTATTTCCTTTCCGTCATGCAAGGAGTACATTCGAGCAATGCCCTTATCAATCATAAAATGACCATCACAGACCTGTCCGGGTTTTAGTAAAAATTCACCCTTGGTGTATTTTTTATGTGAATAAGTACGTTCAATGGACTCACGTACCTCGTCGCTTAAATACTCGGCGAAGTTCTTTATTTTTTGAAGGTAGGGGTTCATTTTTTACTCTGATTTTGAAGAAAAGAGAACTTATCTTTCTTTTAAAATTTCCTTAGCTGCTTTAACTGCAACAGAAGAAAATCCAGACGGATTTTCAACAATATTCTCCAATTCTTCTGTCTTACGACTTTTAAACTTGCTTAAATAAAAATCTTCCAGCTCCTCTCTCTCGCCCTTGTGTTGTAGAATAAAAGAGAACCACTCCGGCTTGCTAAAAAACAAGGCAAGAATAGACACAATAATGGCAAGCCAGAATAAAAGAGTAGACTTTTCAACGTAGATTTTTTTGGTTGGTTCAAAGGGTATTATTACTTCTCCATCTGCTTTTAATTGGTATATCCGTTCTCCTGACCAATCAAATAAATCCCCTTCTGACCATATCTCTATTGAGTTAGAAGTCTTGATTATTTGTATGTAATCCAAATGATTATCTGCAAAATTATTATCGACATAAAATGACTTATTTGAAGTATTTAGACGTAAACGCATCTCATAAGAATCTCCTGTTTTATCTCCTGATCGGTTTTTAATATCCTCTCTAAACCTGTCAATTGTCACTACCTCTCCTTTTGAATAATTAAAATCTTCCAAAGTTGAAAATTCCAAAACATAGCCCGAAAAGAAAAAGCACCAAAGTATAATAGCCATTCCGCCCATTACCCATCGAGTACGTCTTAGATGGACAGAACCAACCTTATTCTGTCGATTATTTTTTTTTGACTTAGCGTTCATATTTCCCTCATCTCACATTAAAGAGCTATATCCAAAATTCTTCTCATTTACCATCCAACTTATCACAAGGAACGCTATCTCCACTAAAGTCAGGATAAGCCACCTCTATCCACAATTCACCTGTAACACTATTGGTCAAAATAGTCCAACTGTTGGGCCCGTTACAATCTTCTTTACCATAAAGATTAGAAGCAGCATAATTTGGCCGATTAGACTTCGTCAATAAATAAGTAAACGTTAATTGAATTGGACTTTTGGAATAGGCTTCCAACTGGTAATCTGTAATGAAGGATTCCCGACTGGATTCAGCTAACACATATTTTCCAATGGCCGCAAATTCACCATTGTCAACCTCTTGCTCAGTAGATGTCCAGGCGGGAAACTCAATTTCGCAGACTTGTTCGATATAACCTTTAACTGAAAAGTAACGGTTGTAAAGGAAGTTACCTCCAATGAGGAGAGCAATCAAAAGGACAACAATTAAACTGATCTTAACCTTTTTGGACATGGTTTGTGAAAGCCTAAATTAAAAGTGTGTATTCGCAACTTGCAGAATAAATGTACACTAAAAATTTCGACCTCAGCCAAATTGGAATGAGAACTCAACCTCCCAAAATCAACTCTTCAATTTTATCATTGTCCGAACGGTTTTGAACGTGTTTTGAATTTCCCAGCATGACGGACTTTTTTAGCGAAGGAAAAATTTTGCTTGAACGCTTTAGCATTTTAGCTCCGGGAAACATAATATCCTGCCCAGCAGCAAACAAGGTAATTGGAGTTTGAATGGACCGAGCCTCTTCTTTTTTAATGGTTGGAATTGGAGTGAAATCCATTTCAAAATGCAAAAACACTTTGGATAAATACTTTAAAGCAAATTCATCTTTTTGAGTAAATAAGGCTCCTAAAAACTTTTCAAGATGTTTTTTGTTTTGCCGTTTCATATAACGTTTCATGGGAATAAACACCTTAAAAAGCGACACCAGTGGATTTCCGTTTACAATAAAGGCAGGAGCGGCTAAAAAGACCTCCTTGATATTACTTTGATCGTGTAAAAGTGTTTTTAATATAATCAACCCTCCAAAGGAAAAACCAGCCAATTTCACATCCTTTAGTTCCAGTTGGTTGATGACATCATGTACCCATTTGCCATAACTGTTATCCTTCATGCTCAGGCGATTCTCAGCACTTTTATTAGGTTGTGCCAAAACATCCAATGCAAAAACCTGATACTTTTTGGTGAGATTGGGATAGGTTTCAAAAGCAATAGGAGCACAACCATTTGAACCGTGAATTAGCACTAAAGGTGGTTTTGAAGCATCTCCACTAACGATGATGTTCGTTGTTCCAAAATCAGTTTCAATTTGTCTGTATTCATAGTCTATTTGCAGTTCGGCAAGTTTTTGGTCATAGAGCTCTAAAACCTCTTTTCGCCCCTTTTCTGATTTGAATAATGATTTCATTTGTTAACTTTAGGACAAGTTTACTAATAATATTTAATTAGGACAAGTTTACTAATGACAAAAAAGAAGCAATTAATCTTAGATACAGCCCGAAATTTATTCAACCAAAAAGGCTTTAGCCAGGTTACGATTCGTATGATAGCACAGGAATTGAACATGAGTTCGGGGAACTTAAACTATCATTTTAAAAAGCGGGAAGAGATTTTTGAGGCCTTGTATTTTGAAATGGTATTGGTGTTTGATGAGCGAGTAGAAAATCTTGCCCAAACCAAAGTGTCCATAGCACAAATTAGAAACGATATTGAACAAAGCATGCATCGTATGATTGATTATCAGTTTTTTTGGACTGATTTGTACAATTTGTTAAGTGTTAGTGATAAAGTAAAAGCCCATTTTGAAAAAGCTTATCTCCATCGAATTGAGGGTTGTTTTTTACTCTTTGAAAAATTAAAGCAAGAAGGCCTAATGCGATCCTCTTCTTTTGATTTAGAGTATAGTTTTTTAGCTGAACGAATGGTTAATTTTGGTAATACCTGGTTGTATTCCTCCGGACTCTATTCACGAAAGTTTGACCAAAAGCTTCTGGCCCATCAAACCAATTCTTTATTGAGTATGTTGTATCCCTTTTTTACTAAAAAAGGACAAGCTGAATTTGAGCTTTTGCTGCCCGATTATTTTAGGTAATTGGTTTGAGAATCACTTCCAATTTAAGCATGAAATGGGAAGATTAAATTCAGAGCAAACTGTTTCACCACTCACCGTTGCCGGAATCCAAGACTCCATTTTGGCTTTGAGTTGATCCATCAAACAACTTGTAAACCCATCGTTTATCAAATCAGGGTTTTGACAACGAATCTCCACGAGTTCACCCTTTTCAGAAATGGTAAAAACCAAATACAAACTGGATGGTGGTGTTTCATCTTCCTGAACACAAGCAGAACTATTCTCAATGACAAGATTCATGATTTTAGGTGGTCCTCCAGGATACTCGGCCAACTCATCAACAACCGTATAAACCGAATCGCAAGAATTTTGACCGAAGGCCTGAAAAAGAAATCCCAAAAAGAAAACGGTTATGGCGAGGACTTTTTTCATTCTTCATCCAAGATACGATAGAATATCCCATTCTAAACCTTCGGCAAGATAAAGTCACCAATATATCGGTCCCCACTGGCTGGCATACCAAAAGCTGTCGCTACTTTATTTCCTTTAAACAAGTCTTTTTGCTTAAACCATAAAGATTTCCCAGTCCAGGGATCGTGAATGAGAAAAGAATAGCCACCAGAACTTGGTTTAACATCTACAATTGACATGGTATGACTTGGGATATTTAGTGGAACAACGTGCCCCTCTTTTACAGCTTTCGCCACCCGAAGAATCAAATTAGGTTGATGTGATTTGACAATATCATCCGCTCCCCTTTGTCTTCTTCTCATTTCTTTTTTGTCAATCACTCCCTTCTTGAATAGCTCAGTTGCTTCAGAGGTTATATCTCCCTTAGCTCGTGGAGCAGATAATACTCTTTCATATTCTAAATCCGTATGTACTCCTATCTCCTTATTCGCAATGCCGGCATGTTCATCCTTATCAATTCCCCTTTGTCCAATAGCCATATTGAATTCTCTCATTTGACTCAAATGGTCATCAGTTGGCCAGCCCGAATTGCCTTCGCGGATGGTTTCCAATTCTTTTTTTCCTGATTCTGGTAAATCAGTCAAAGTACTGTTAGCATATTTCAGCAATTCATGACCTGGAGTATGAACCGTTGTGTCGGTATCCTTTGCCTTTATCTTTTGTTCAAGAATTTTATAATGTCGCATGGCTACTCGACTCGAAGAACCTTCTGTGACCGATTTTGCAATACGCTTCTGCTCTTTCTTAACAAAAGTTTCATCGTGTAATTTCAGTGCATAAACCGGATCAGCTTCAGCTTTGGCCACCATAAAACTTGTTTGACCACAAGACATAACAAAATGCTGAAATAGTCCGTCATTTTCCGAAAATCGATCATGTGGTGTCTTTCCATCCATGCCCATGTGCTCAATATTTGATGGAGCAAAAGAGCTGTCACTGACACTTTCATCCACATCATAAGGGGTAACTTGCTTCACCAAACTAGCTCTGGGAATGCTTCTAATATTTGTAGCAAATTCATGCAATTCATCCATAGCACCCTGCTTCACATCTTTAGTTCCGGATGTAAAAGCTCCCTTTCTAGCACCTAGAGCCTTTAAAAGAAGTGATTGTTGCGTTGAAACCGAATGGTGATCTAACACTTTAGCCGTTCCGTTGTGCCCGGCTAGATTGTAGAGATCCATAAACTGTTTATGTTCTTTGACTCCCATTCCCTCCAGAGCTGACATCGTATTGCTGACATGAATACTTCCCAATAAAGGCTTTTGACCGTGTCCCGAATTTCCTCTGGCCGTGCTGACTCCAAATAACAATCCTCGCTGAACAGCTGCATCTACTCGCTCGGGGTGCGTCAAGCTTTTATTTTTAGCATGATTGAAAATGCTTTTTTCAATGGTTGGAATTTCTGAGACATATTCTCCAGAAGTTCCTGAAACCGTTGGAGCATAAATCCTGCTCATTGGTTGAGGATTCATCATATCCAGTGTTCCTGTACTGCTAATTGCAACACCATGTCCCTGCGTGGCCTTAGACTTAACCAATTCTAAGCCTGTGCTGGTACTATTGGATGAAGAATGCTTTTTTTCGGGTTCCACATCTTTTTTAGGAGCCGAAGAACCTCCTTTAGTTGAAGAAAATCGTGGAACCTGACTGAGTTCATTATACATATCAATGGCACTACTGCTCAACATCATTCCGTTTAAGACGGTTCCAATAATACGTTTTCGACGCTCTTCTTTTTCCTGAGCCTCTTGCTTTCGTTTTTTGGCTTTGCCACTTTTTGCACGGGCTTTCTTTTTCCAGGCCGGTGTTTTATCAGCAGAAAGGCGTTTTAACTTCTTTTCAAAGGCAGAAAGTGGAACGTTCAGTCCGGCTTTTTCGGAAGACGCTTTTTGCGCCCTTTGGGCATTTCGCACTTGTGAAAGCAAGTCTCTCACCCCTGCACGATATTTGTTATTTGGTTCGGCTTTTTTTCGTTTCAACCAGCCCCTTAATTGCTGTTCAATGGCATCGAGTTTTTTAAGCCGAAGGTTAGAGAAGTGTTTCCTTTGACCTTTTGAAGCCCCATCTTTAGGAGAGGCCGCCATGATTTCATGATATTCATCTAAAAAACCATCTATTGTATCCAACTCATGATCTGATCCTCTGAAACCAAAAAAATTGGTAGTGGTTTGTCTAAATTCAGTTTTTGTATTGACCTTATCCGCATCTTCCTTTCCAGTCAATTGAACGACTGAGCTAGTTGACATCACCCTTTGAACAGGAGAATTAGAGGACAATTGAACCGATTGTTTAAGGGGAGGTTCTTCTTGTTTTTTGGTCAATGTCTCGGGTCGATTATCCACAAACTGAAAGGTAGACTTTCCATCCTGTTTCAAAGCAGCAGCATTTGTCACGGATTGACTTTTGCCCTTCGTTAATTTTTCAGCATGTGTTTTCATCGTTCTTATTCCGGATTATAAGGAAGGCTTGAATGATGCAATACAATTTTTAACTGACCATCCTTGTCTTTGGTATAAGCAAATGAATATTCTACCTTAACAAATTCGTTGGGCGTGATGTAGAAATAATAATGCCCCATGGACACTGCCATATTTCCCGTAATGCGATCCCCCTTATTTTCCCAACACACATCGATGTAAGGTTTCAAAGCAAAACCATTGTCCTCAGGGTAATTGGGATTTCCTCCAACAAAATAGGAAAGTGCTCCTTCAAAATCTAAACGGAAAGGTTTTATCGCCGCCAGAGTTGGTTTAAATAGCACATGTTCATTTTGGTAATCGTAATGTTTATTGATGAGTGCCGTGGCTACCTCTTTTGCTTTTTGGTAGCCTTCATTGGTGTAGGCCTCTCCTATTTTTACAATTCCATTTCCCCAGGCTACCTGAGTCTTTTTGATTTCTTCTTTGGTAATCGTCTGTTTTTGATTCTTTTTTGCTGCCATTTTGTTTCGATTAAATTAGGTATCCAAACGACAACAACTACTGGCCAAAGCTTTCAACAAAGCGTCAGCATCTATCTCCTCATAAAAACAGTTCTAGAAGTTCTTTTTGGGTTAATCAGTAGCTCCTACAAGATAATGATAATTGACAACTTTTTTGACTTGATTTTGAAAAATAACATCTGGCTTCACTCCCGTCATTTTTAACATCGCTAGACGGAATAACCTCTCCTTGGGAAAGCCACCTCTTTCCCCAACAACAAACTATCAATGAGATAATTGATCAATTTCTTATCCCATTCATCATTTTCAAACCAATATTGCCGTTTGTCTCTATTCACAATCGCCTTTGTCAACTTAATTTCGTTCTGTTTTTTCTCAATGGAGGCAATATAGATGCATGAACCTACCCAGCTTCTGTGAAAAAAGAGTTTTTTACCCAAGGCATAAATAAACCACCGGTCATCCATATCTTGTGGAATTAAACCGAGGCTTAGCTGTTCGTACTCTTTTTTGGAAATTGATTTATTCAACTCAAATTCCGCCCTCTTAGAAGGCATTTCTTTGATCTCCCAATCGGATTTTTTGGCTTTTTTCATCATTCGTTTTTTAGCCCAAACCTTTGATCAGTCATCTTATCCGTTCCGGCAACAGGATGGTTTGGAATGTTGTACTAAAGTGAAAATGCACAATAAAGCGAAAACAAAAAAGTACGATTAACAAGTGGTACAAAAAATTGAATATGTGGTCATCGTATGAATTAACTGCCCACTGCCGTTTTAAAATTACGGAACTCATAGGTCATTGCCTGTATATAGAGTTTGAGTGCCAAATCTTCATCCAAAGGATTTTCTTTTGCATAATCATTTAAGAAGTTACCCATGGCATAAGCTCCTTTGGGATCATCGTTTCCCTTAATCCAGGAAGCGTATAAATTTCCTTGAGTTGGAGGAGACAATTGCGCAGCCAACCAAGCCCATAAATACTCACAAGGCAACATTACCACCAACATATAAATTGGATGCTCGTGCGAAGCGGTTCCCGATTCAAATTGGGAGTATTGTTGACACACCTCGGTTGGAACAATTCCGTTGGCATCTTTGATGCGCCATGTTTTTGGAAATGTGTCATTGTACTGCTGATAGCTCTTGTGTTTTTTGAGTAAAAAAGCCTTTAAAACAGAATGTGTTGCTTTATTGGCCGCGGTTAGATAGTCTGCAGCGCCATGGAAGCAGTAATAAGCATCACTGATGTTAAAAGCACCATAGGTTACCGGATTTAAAGTTCCGTTTTTAATGCCTTGAATGAAGTCTGTATTTAAAGCTTGTTGGGCAATGTTTTCACTAGCATTCCACATTTTCCAAAAAAGGGAATTTGGCGGTGGTGGGGATGTCGATAATTGATGTTGGGCAATGAAGTCATCTTCCAACCGAATAGACCGTGGATTTTTCATAAAGTTGATGTTTTTTAGTCATAATCGGGTAAAACTCTAAACAAAGTATACTTTGTCTCATTATCAAAAGCAGCTATGTAAGCTTCAAACTGTTCTGGAAACTCCTTACGTGCGTAGGCTAGCAAGTTTAGATATCGGCTCACCAAGTGGGGATGTGAAGAAAAGGCCCTTGCAATAAAGGAGAATAAATAACTCCTTTTCAAATCTTTACCTTGTTCTATAATTCCCTCAAATCGAATTTTAGAAGCTAAATCATTCCCTACCATCAACTTATTAAATGCAATTATGGATTGTTCAACATCCTTAGTCACTAACATCCCCATATTATCTCCAGTATATTGAGTCGCTCTTTCATAGGGCAACAGAAAAACGTTGAGCACTTTTAATTTTTCAGCATATTCCAAAGTCAATCGTAAAATTTCCAATCTAAAATGTTTCGCTTTTATCGAACCAATAAACCTGGCTATAAACCATTTTAACTGAGTACGTTTGAAATCATTATCGATCATGTCCTTAACTAACTCAGAATTCAAAATTATGTATTCAACCCTAAAGAATTTAGTCAAAAATGCATTAACGGTTCCACCTTCAATAACATAGATCTGAATTTCTTTTTTATACGATAAAGATTGCCTTACTTCATTATAAATATCAAATATTTCCGGAAAATTTGATTCAGAAACCCTTACTGCGTTTCCTACCAATTCCATTTTAGAAACCAGGAGAACAATCCAGTATAAAAGAATCAGTGATACAACGTAAATTAAAATGAACGTAAACGACCCTAGAATAACTAAGCTTAGAATGGCCATGGGTATTCCTATTATCATTGCCCATTTAAAACAAATGTCTTCTTTTGGATATTTTGTTCGATTAAATTTTTCTTCTGTAATGTATTCCATAATAAACTTCTGCCGACAAATTCATTGATTCAAAAGTATTTAGCTTCTGGAACCATAAAATTCATGTGTATTATGATAATGACACTAATTATCTTAAAAATCCTAATACACTAA
>JAKSBJ010000090.1 GCA_022361195.1 Flavobacteriales bacterium | reverse complement strand
TTTTCAAAGCAAAAGAAGGAACTTTCTTGATGGAAGTTTACATCAAAGGAAAAAAGGATACCATGGTTAAATTTGAAATGAACCAATAATTTCCTTTCATTAAAACAACATTTAAAGGGGCTGTCAGTTGGCAGCTCCTTTTTTTATTTAAGTCTCTATTGTTAAAGGATTAATTGGCCTTTTGTTAGCTATTTGGCCGGGATAACGTAACTTTGGTCCGTTCATTCAATCTTTTGTCTATCATGAAAAAGCATCATTCCTTTCTTCTTGGCCTATTTTTTTGCAGCACTTCTACTCTAACAGTAGCTCAATGCGCCAGTGAGAGTAATATTTATGCATTCTCTTATGATGGAACCAATTACGAGATTGTAAAAGAAGCTAAAAACTGGGAAGATGCAGCGGCCTGCGCAGTAGAAAGAGGAGGCTTTTTAGCTATTGTTAATTCAGCCGAAGAACAAGAGGCTATTTATAATGCAGCCAATACTGACGCTGGAATTGTTGTCGAAAACACAACAGCCCCTGATGGTGGCGGAGGTTCTTATATATGGCTTGGTGGAACTGATAAAGCTACAGAAGGAGATTGGATTTGGGATGGTAATGATGACGGAAGTGGTGAGCAATTTTGGCAAGGAACCTCAGCGGCAACAGGAGGTACTCCAGTTGGTGGGCTATACAGTAATTGGGGAAATGAACCTGACGATTTTGGTTCGGGACAAGATGCTTTAGGCTTAGCATTAACCAATTGGCCTCTGGGTACTTCTGGGCAATGGAATGATGTTGCCAGTTCCAATACACTTTATTTTGTTATTGAATATCCAGATGAAAGCTCTATTGAAGAACAAAATGAAGAAGGCAGCCTTTTGATTTATCCGAATCCATCTAAAGAATTTGTGATGATTGAAAACAATACGACCTCAACAATCAAATCTCTTAGTGTACTTTCTGAGCAAGGTCAGCTCATTGAAAAAACAGAAAACACCAACACCATTGACATTCGTCAATATAGCAGCGGAACCTACATCATTCAAATAGAATTTGACAATGGTTTTGTTCAAACTCAAAAATTCATTAAATAGCTTTTGATTCTGCATGAAGTTTACAGATCTCAATATTGGAAAACCGCTTAACAATGCCCTGATTGATTTGGGATTAGATACCCCTACTCCCATTCAGTCTGAATCTTTTTCACCCGTTATGGCAGGAAAAGACGTAGTTGGTATTGCACAAACAGGAACCGGAAAAACCTTTGCTTATTTACTTCCAATTCTACGCGGATTAAAATACTCTGAACAAAAACACCCACGTGTTTTAATTTTAGTTCCTACTCGTGAATTAGTTGTTCAATTAGCTGAAGAAATCAATAAACTTACAGCTTACATGACCGTTCGAGTAAAGGCTGTTTATGGCGGAACCAACATCAATACTCAAAAACAAGATGTTCATGAAGGATCTGATATTGTAGTTGCTACTCCAGGACGTTTACTGGACTTAGCTCTTTCAGGAGTTTTGAGATTAAAAAAAGTACAACAAATTGTCATTGATGAAGTAGATGAAATGCTGGATTTAGGATTCAGAACTCAACTCATCAACCTATTTGATATTTTGCCTCAACGTAGACAAAACTTGATGTTTTCAGCTACAATGACTGAGGACGTAGAAGAAATTATCGGTCAGTTCTTTTTCGAACCAGAAAAAATTGAAATTGCCCCTTCAGGCTCAACAGTTGATCATATTGAACAATTTGCCTACCACCTTCCTAATTTCAACACCAAGTTTAATTTGCTAGATCATCTGATTTTAGAAGATAAACTGGGAACCAAAAACCTGATTTTTGTTGAAACGAAAAAGTTGGCAGATAGTTTATACGAACGTTTGATCGAACTATTAAACCTTCCTCCTGACTCAGAGGAAATTGGAATCATGCATTCCAACAAATCTCAAAACTTTCGTTTACGAACCGTTGAACATTTCAATGAAGGTAAAAGTAAATACCTCATTGCAACAGATATTGTAGGGAGAGGAATTGACTTTGAAGGTGTAACCCATGTTGTCAATTTTGACATTCCAAAGGCAGTGGAGCATTATATTCACCGAATTGGTAGAACAGGACGTGCTGGTGCTGAGGGAACAGCTATTAGTTTTGTTAGAGAGTTGGAAGAAGATTCTTTTGCTCAGATTAAGGATGTTTTAAAAGGAAATATTTCGAATTTGGAAATGGAAGATCAAGTTGAAATATCCGAAGTTTATACCGAAGAGGAACGTCCAAACCTGGGTGATATCAACTACTTAGCTGAAAACACCCGACATGGCGTAAAAGGAGAAGTTCACGAGAAAAAAGATAAAAACAAAAAAGTCAATTTAGGTGGCTCTTACAAACGTAAAATCAAAGAGAAGTATAAAAAGCCTAAAACTCGAGGACAAAAAAGAAAAAAATGAGACATTGGTTGTTTCACATACTTTTATTGATCTCCACATTGAGTTTTGCTCAACAAGTGGACTTGAGTGTTCCGGAGGAAATTCTAAATGAAATGGAAACGGTAAAGGTGAAAGTCAATGACTCAACCACCTATACGTTCAGTGTTATCCAGCCAAAAGCGTTTATAGACACCACCCGTGTTCCTGTAGTCTTGTGTCTTTCGGGAGGAAATCAAAGCGAGGAAATCGTCAACTATTGTTACGCTGCCTGGTTTAGAACCGATATGTTTAATTATGCCATTAAGATTATTCCGCATCAGCTAAACGGGAAAAACTTGCGGGATTTGGATTCGGCTGAGATTGTTGAGATGACAACCACTATCCAAAAAGAATTTAATACTTATACCTCCGACTGGATTGTTTTGGGTACCTCTAATGGTGGAGTTGGAGCTTTTCGTTTTGTGCAAACTCAACCGGAACTATACAGTGGAATGGTTGTTATGCCAGGTGCTGTTTTAGATATTCCTATTGATAAAAAATGGGGACATTTGAATGTACTTTTAGCTGTTGGAACCGAAGACAACAATTTTTGGCATAAAGAAACACTAAAAACAGAAAAGCGACTAAAACCCTTTGTTAATGATGTCAAAACATTTGAGATGAAAGGCATTCCTCATATTGTCCCGCTCGATTATAAGATTGACGTTGTTTATCAAGCTTACCATAATCTGGAAACAAATAATTAATGACATTTAAAGAACGATTAAAGGAATTCAGAGCTTTTTTATTGGGAATTGATCCCGGTATGATGAAATTGGTTTATAAGACATCTTACACACCAAAGGATGGGACAATTGAAGCTTTTATTGCCGAAAAAACACAGCAACTAAAACCTTTGCATTTCGTTCAAATTGGGGGAAATGATGGCTTCATCAAAGATCCTATTTTTAAATTTGTCAAGAAAAATGGGTGGAGAGGAATCATTGTTGAACCTCAAAAAGATGTCTTTCATAACAAACTCCGAAAAACCTACCGTTTTGAGAAAAAGGTGAAGTTAGACAATGTCGCAATTGACAAAAAAAGTGAGGTCAAAAAACTTTACAAATTGGCCATTTCCAATTCTCGTTGGGCCACTGGGCTTGCAACATTTGATAAAGAAACGCTCATTTACCAAATCGAACGAAATTATGTCGATGACAGAGCGAAACGAGAAGGTATAGAAACTCCTGAAAAGACTGAAGATTATATTACCTACGAAGAGGTAGAATGCCTTACTCTGGACGATCTCCTTAAAAAACATGGGCAATCAAAACTGGATTTACTTCAAATAGATACTGAGGGCTATGATTTTGAGATTATCAAATCCATCAATTTTGAAAAGGTAAAACCAAAAATCATCTCTTTTGAAAGTGAACATTTAAGTTCAGAAGACTTTGAAGCTTGTCAGAAGCTATTAAAAGCACAAGGATATTCGATTAAAACAATTGACAGAGACTCAATTGCTTATTTAGATTGATGTAGAAAAATGAAGTTTTGAACCTGGTGCTTATTAGCATCATAAGCTTCTAATTCACCTCCCTGATTAACAAAAATAGCGTACCCCAATTCTCTCATTAGCTCAAAGCACTGGTCTCTATTTTCATTCTCCCACAGTTCGGTATATAAAACCGGCTTATCACGTTCTAAAATCTTTTTACCTCCTTTTAGCGCGAAGTATTCAAAGTTTTCAATGTCCATCTTAATTCCTTCTACCTTACGATCTCCGGCAATTTCATCCAAAGTATTACACTTCACTTTGAACTTCTCTCCTTCATTCCACTCTGTAATTGAATCATGAACAACATGTGCCAAGCCTTGCATTTTAACTTTACCTTGCTCAGGTAAAACCATTTCAATTTCACTCACTTCATCTCCAACCGCTTCTTGAATCAGTTCTACATTTTTTAATTGATACTCATCCACAATTTTTTTGAGAATGATAAAATTAGTGGGCATGGGTTCAATCGCCAAGACCTGATTATTAGGGAATCGCTTACTTAAATGGTAAGTCATAATACCGATGTTAGCACCAACATCTAACAATATACCATCTCCTTTTACCAATTTCATAAAGGCAAAAAAGTCTCCCTCTTTCTTATCCTTTTCCAAGTTTCCAATTTTAAAACGAGCAAAACGATAGAGGTAAGCTTCGTACCCCAACATTTTCTGGAGGATATATTTGATCAAATTCTTCACGACAGCGGCAAAAATAGTTTAAAATCTATAAATTCGCCACAATGAAGATTGCCGTCAATACACGTTTTCTGTTGAAAGAGAAAATGGAAGGTTTTGGGTGGTTTACCTATGAGACGGTAAAACGGATAGTCCAGGATCATCCCGAGCATGAGTTTTTGTTCTTTTTTGATCGGCCATTTGATAATCGTTTTATCTTTTCATCTAACGTAACGCCTTTGGTATTGAGTCCTCCGGCGCGGCATCCCATTTTGTTTAAAATTTGGTTTAATTGGTCGGTAACCAGAGCTTTAAAAAAACACAAAGCCGATCTTTTCTTTTCTCCTGATGGTTTTTTATCCCTTAAAACGGATGTTCCACAAATTGGAGTTATTCACGATCTCAACTTTGAACATTATCCGGAAGATCTTCCTGCATCTCCAAGAAAATACCTTCGTCAATACTTTCCACTATTCGCTAAAAAAGCACGTCAACTATTAACGGTTTCGGAATATTCAAAGCAAGACATTGTTAAAACTTACGGCATTCCAGAGGCTAAAATTACTGTGGCGCATAATGGAGGCTCGGAATTGTATCATCCTTTATCTGCTAATGAGCAGGAAAAAGTTAAAGCTGAGTTGACGGGAGGAACAGAATACTTCATTTATGTTGGAGCCTTACATGCCCGTAAGAACATTGAACGCATGATAAAGGCCTTTGACCTCTTCAAACAAAAAAGCCAATCTAAGACGAAATTGGTTATCGTTGGTGAAAAACTATGGGCTAACCAACCAGTAGAACGAACATTTGAAGAACTGGCCTCCAAAAATGATATTTTGTTTACAGGCCATCTGGCCATTGAGAAACTTTGTAACTACGTTGCCGCTTCTAAAGCACTTGTTTTGGTTTCTTATTTTGAAGGATTTGGAATTCCTTTGGTAGAAGCCATGCGTGCTCAAACTGCTATTTTATGTGGAAATAAAACCTCATTACCCGAGGTAGCCGGTGATGCAGCTGTATTGGTTGACCCATTTTCTGAGGACTCCATTAAGGATGGTTTTTTAGAATTGGATTCCAATAAAACGCTTCGCCAGCAATTAATAAAAAATGGTATTCAACGAGTGGATAACTTTAGCTGGGACAAATCGGCTAAAATCATATGGTCAGTAATTGAAAAAGAGCTAAAACAGCCTTAAGGCAAGGGTAATCCAATTCTGATAAGAGTCAGCTAATCCAATCAATTTTCAACTAAACTATAGTGGTCTAAGCTATTCCTAAAAAGTCAAAATCACTGATTTATACTCGATTTAGGCCCTCAATTTATTTTTGTTTTTTTCATTGCCCTTGTTGTAATTCTCTTTCAAGCGTGTTAAAAAAACAGTACATTTATTAAAATTCTTAATTAATAAATAGGAGACTATGAAAAACAACTACATCTTAGCAGCCGGTTTATTCTTTGTAAGTGCCATGGGATTTGCTCAGGTACAAAGAGTATCCCTAATCGAAACTTTTACCTCATCAACTTGTCCTCCTTGTAAACCAGGAAACGAAGTTTTAGAAGGAGTTTTACAAGCAGATGGAAACGAAGAAAATCACGTTTCTGTAAAGTATCAAATGAGTTGGCCTGGAACAGGAGATCCTTACTACACAACAGAAGGAAATTCAAGAAGAACCTATTACTCTGTAAGTGGTGTACCAGACAGCCATATTGATGGTGGAGCAGGATTTAGTCCTACAGGGTTTACTCAAGATCAATTAGATGCGGCCTTAGCAATTGATGCTACAGTTGAAATTGATGGATACTTCCAAGTTGACGAAGCTTCGCAAACAGTTACCGTTCAAGTAAGAGTTATTGCTCACGAAGATTTACCAGGAGGAACTACACTTCACTGTGCAATTATTGAAAAGCACACAACAGGAAATGTTAAAACAAATGGAGAAACCGAATTTGAAAACGTAATGAAAAAGATGGTTCCAAGTACTGGCGGAACTATTTTATCAGGAGTTGATGCAGGAGATACTGTAAATGTTGATTTAGAGTATACATTTAACGGAAGTTATGTGTTACCTCCAAATGCATTAGATCCGGTTGATCATGATACACAGCACACTGTTGAAGAGTTTGATGATTTAGCAGTAGCACTTTGGGTACAAAGAATTACTTCTAAAGATGTTTATCAAGCTGCATGGGCAAAGCAAGGAACTGTTTCTGTTGAAGAGGGAGAACTTGAAATTGCTTCAGCTAAAATTTATCCAAACCCGGCAACGGATAATGCTGCTATCGCTTACACAACTACCAAAGAGTCGGATGTTACGATTAACATCATTAACTCTTTAGGAGAGGTTGTTTATACAAACACAACGGCTAACGTTCCGGCTGGAAGAACAGTTGAAGAAGTAAATACAACTGATTTTGCAAACGGATTATACATTGTGAACATCACAACTGATGCTGGAAAGGTTACTAAAAAGTTGAACATCCAGAAATAAGATCAAAAAATACTTGATACAAAAAAAGGGGTGGCTGAATAAGCTACCCCTTTTTCATTGCTCTGTCTAATTCTCTTCGAGTATCCTTTTCTTTAAGATCCTGACGTTTATCGTGAAGTTTTTTACCCTTAGCCAAATGAATATTAAGTTTGGCCAGGTTCTTTTCATTAATGAACATAATAGAAGGAATAACGGTTAACCCCTTATCCTTTAACTTACGCTCCAGTTTCTTTAACTCCGTTCGTTGTAAAAGTAACTTACGGTCCCTCTTGGGTTGATGATTATAATAACTGGCATTTTCGTACTCGGCAATGTACATATTGCGAATAAACAGCTCTCCTTTCACCATCACACAAAAAGATTCGGCAATACTTGCCTTTCCCATACGAATGGATTTGATTTCACTTCCGGTCAACATAATTCCCGCTGTAAAATCATCTAGAAATTCATACTCAAATCTCGCTCGTTTATTTTTGATATCTATTTTCGCCACAGTCCTGCAAAAGTGCCAAAAATTGGCTCAGTTCGCAAATAATCCTCATTTTTTGTTTGCTTAATTAATCGTATCTTTGGTACAATGATCGACTTAAACGTATATAACACGCTTCCCCCGGTAAAAGGGCGATTGCTCATTACGGAACCTTTTGAGGACAGTGAATATTTTCAACGTTCGGTCATTCTTTTGTGCGAACATAACGAAGAAGGAACCTTTGGTTTTGTCTTAAACAATTATGTTGATGTACAATTGTCTGACTTTAATGAAATGCCTGAATTTGATACTCGATTGAGTTTAGGAGGGCCTGTAAGTTCTAAAAACCTTTATTACATCCACACATTAGGAGAGCAATTAGAAGGAAGTATTGCTGTTACAGATGAGCTTTACGCTGGTGGAAATTTTGCTGCTTTAAAGGAAATGATCAGTAATCATCAGGTTGACCGAACTCAAGTGCGATTTTTTGTTGGTTATTCAGGTTGGGTTCAAAACCAATTGGAAGGTGAAATTAAAAGCAATGCCTGGTTGGTGAGTGATATTCCAGATTATCGCATGGTGATGGATGTGGATAACGAGCAGCTGTGGTCACAACTCATGAAACGACAAGGCGGTAAATACAAAGCCTTTGCACATTTCCCGACAAATCCAGCTCTTAATTAAACTTCCAGCTTATTCTGCGTTCCATTTTTCATTGAGATGCACTACCATCTTTTTAGACAAGTCGTTGGAATATTGCTTGGTTCGATAACTTCCCACCCAAACAATACCACTAATTGCATTGGTTAAAAAAACCTCATCAGCCACCAATAAATTTTGAGGAGCGATATTACATTCATAGACTTTAATATCATTTTCCAATGCCAGATTAATGATTTGCATACGCATAGTTCCTCCCAAACACCCTAAATCCAAACCAGGAGTATAAAGTACTCCGTTGCTAATTACAAAAAGGTTGGAGCTTCCCCCCTCAATAATCCCCATTTTATCGTTCTGAATTAAGAGATCATCCAAGCCTTTTTCCTGAGCCTTTAACTTGGCAAGGATATAAATGAGTGAGTTCTTAGTTTTAAAGGCTGATAACTGATTGATAGACTTTTTAATGTCTTCGTATTGATCAATCTTATACCCTTCTTCATTTAAAACATATCTATTATTGGGTAAAGCTCGTGCTTCTATAAAATAATCGACATCATTGGTTAGTGGTAAAAACTTTCCCCCAGCTCTTCGATCAACCGACAAACGAACAAAACCTCCTCGATCAATCTCATTCTTTTCTAACAAAGCCGAAATCTCTGTTTCAAAAAGTTGGCTGGTGAAATTAGAAGGAATGTTCATTTTTAATGCCTCCATTCCACCTAATAAACGTTTGATATGATTATCTAAATTAACAACAGTACCATTTATAACCCGGATAGATTCAAACAAACCATCTCCATACAAGTGGGCTCTATTACCTGCCTTGATAGAATATGTGTCTGCCGGAATTATAGCACCGTTGTTATTTACGTAGCTCATGAAGTAAATTTACTAAAGAAATCAATGATATAATGATAGTCAATGGCCGCCATAAACAAAATTCCAAAAATTGCTCCAGCCAAATGGGCATCATGTGCAATTCCGGTACCACCTCTTTTAGCCATGTAATATTCAAAAACCAGAATCAATGGTCCAAAAATAAAGGCAGGGATATAAAAAGGAATAAAGAGAATTCCTAGCTCTGCCATAGGATTCATGATGATATATCCAAACACTACAGCTGAAACGGCCCCAGATGCCCCCAATGAATTATACCCCGGATTATCTCTGTGACGTGCTAATGAAATTAAGGTAGAAAATAAAATTCCACCTACATACAAACAAGCAAAATAAAGGTATCCTTTTGCACCATGATCTAAAATTAGCGTTGGTTCAAGACTATAGTGCGAAGCGATATAACCATCTTTAGGAACTATCCCGGCTCCAAACATGTATAGCACATACATGTTAAAACCGAGGTGCATATAATCAGCATGAATAAAAGCATGCGTAAAAGAACGATACCATTTTTTGTTGTGAACGACATCGTAAGGATTAAACATTAAACGTCTTTTCCAGTTTTCGTCATTCATTGCTTTGACGGAAACTAAAATTGTGATTACTAATAATAAATAGGTAATATACATTTAATTATTTCGTATCTTTTCTTTTAACCAGACACTTACCTTTAAACTAACAAATTAAGGTTAGCTATGTTTAAATACTGGAATTATATACTCATAATTGCGCTCTTTGTTACACTTGGCTCCTGTGCTACGGGTAAAAAAGAACTGTCTGATGAAGAGGTTGCAATTCAAGAAAAATTAGCCTCAAAATTTGGAAATCAGGAGTTTCTGATCTACAACGAGGATACTTTACTGGCTTCAAAAGAGGTGCTTTCGTATTACGACAAAAATGAATTTGCTCCTATTTGGATTGAAGAAAATGGACTTTCAACCAAAGGAACAGACTTATTTGGAATGGTTGAAAATTCAATGGATTATGGGCTATTGCCGAGCATGTTCCACTTTTCTGAAATTCAACAAATGGTAGATTCGTCTCTTTTGGATGCGGAAATGTTACTCACCAATGCCTTTTTCCTAATGAGCACGCACATCAGTGAAGGATGCATTGATAGCAGCAATTTTTCTTATACCTGGAAAAAAGATCAACTCTCTTATTCTTTGATGGATGAATTGGATCGAATTTATTTGGAAAATGAAAGTGTTGAAACCGTTTTGACTGAAAAACAACCTAAAAACTGGGAGTACATTCAATTGCAAAAGGGTTTGATCACTTTTCTGGATTCTTTCGACATTGATACCAATCATTTTTCAATTCCAGCATTTAAAGAAGATTCTGCAGCTTGCTATGAGGTGGCGAATGAGGCCTTATATAAGCACGGTTTCTTAGATAGTACAAATCGTACCAATGATTCTATTTTTATTGCTCATTTACAACAATTTCAAGTGTTAAATGGCTTGAAGGATGATGCTATTGTAGGGAAATGGACCGGAAGAGCACTGGAAAAGAGTAATCAGGATCGTTTTTTACAAGCTGCTTTGAGTATGGAAAAGTGGAAATGGAAACCTGATACACTCCCTGAAAAGTACATTCGAGTAAATATTCCAGAGTTTAATCTATACTTTGTAGATAGCAATAAAGTAAAACGAAAACATCGGGTTGTGGTTGGAGCATATACAACACAAACTCCTGAATTCTCTGCTACTATGTTTAGAATGGTAACCAATCCATTTTGGCATGTTCCCTACTCTATTGCTTCAACGGAAATTTTATATGGAGCCAAAAAAGACACCGGATATTTCAGAAAAAAAGGATACAAAGTATTTAAAAATGGGGATCCAGTTGATCCAAAAAGTGTTGATTGGTCGACTATTCGCCAAGGTAATTTCCCTTATCGGGTAAGACAAGACGGTGGTGGAGGAAATAGCCTCGGAAGATTAAAATTTCTTTTTCCGAATGTGAATTCGGTTTTTATTCATGACACTCCATCTAAACGACTTTTTAAAAACGACGTAAGAGCTTATTCGCACGGATGTGTTCGCCTGGATCAACCATTTGAATTGGGAAAAGCTCTTTTAACTGCTGATAAGCATGAAGTTGTAGCTGATACCTTAGATAGTATGATCGTTAGAGGTCAACAAACTGTTTTAGAGTTAAATGATCCTTTTACGGTATTTATTGAATATTATACCGCCACTGGAGATAGTTCAGGAAACATCATTTTCCATCCCGATATCTACGGTCGTGATGAAAAGTATTTGGAAAATAGCTTTAAAAAATTCCTAGATTAGCTGCTTCATATCAGTTTATGAAAGCACCACTAGCGAAAAAGATTCCACATTCAATCATATCTCACGGAACCGAACGTATTGACGATTATTTTTGGATGCGTGAGCGGGAAAACCCGGAAGTCATTGATCATCTCAATAAAGAAAATGAGTACACCGATTTTATGCTCAAAGATCAACAACAATTTCAAAAGGAATTGTTTAATGAGATGAAATCCCGAATTAAGGAAGATGATTCATCTGTACCTTATTTCAAGAATGGATATTGGTATTATAGTCGGTATGAAGAAGGGAAAGAACATCCCATTTATTGTCGAAGAAAAGACTCTATGGACAATGAAGAACTTATTCTTTTGGATGAAAATGAGTTGGCAAAACCCTACTCGTATTACGAGGTAGTCTCTTTTTCGGTTAGTGTAGACAATAAACTTCTTGCTTTTTGTGAAGACATTAGCGGACGCAGAATGTATCAACTTCGTGTACTAAATCTTGAAAATGGAAAAGTGACGGACATATTGGCCGAAAATTGTGGTTCAGATTTGGCCTGGCACAACAACAATAAATCGCTTTACTTTTTAAAGAAGGATACAGAAACCCTTCGACCACATCGAGTTTATAAATTGGAGTTAGGTTCTGAAGAGAATCAATTGGTTTATGAAGAGCAGGATGAAACCTATATATGTGGCGTTTCCAAATCAACCGACTTCTCAACGATTTTTATTGGCTCGTATAGTACATTAACTACCGAACATCAATATAAATCAGCCTCGAATGATGATGATTTTAAAGCACTTCTTGAACGCAAAGAGGGACATGAATATTATCCTGAAATTTTAGGAAATACGCTTTACATTAAATCCAATTTCAAAGCCGAGAATTTTAAACTATTTCGATGTAACATAAACAACACGGCCATAGAAGAATGGGAAACCGTTCAGGAGGTCAATGAAAATGTCTTGATTGAAGACTTTGAACTTTTCAGAAACCATTTGGTGGTTCAGGAAAGAGAGGGAGTTTCCAGACTACGTATTTATGACTTGAGTACAATGGAATCAAGAATTTATCCAATGAAGGAAGATACCTACTCACTTTATATAGGTACTAATCCTGACTTTGATACAGATAAAGTGAGAGTTGGTTATAGCTCATTGACTACACCGCATTCAGTTCTTCAAATTGATTTGAATTTGTTTGAAGAAAAATGCCTGAAGCAAACAGAAGTTTTGGGTGATTTTTCACCTGAGAATTATGAATCTAAGCTTTTAACAACTTCCACTACTGATGGAGCTCGATTAAACATTTCATTGGTTTACCGAAAAGACCTTTTTAGTCAAAATGGTGAAAATCCATTACTACTATATGGTTACGGCTCTTACGGCTCAACAGTAGATGCCTACTTTAGCTCTAGCCGATTAAGTTTACTAAATCGTGGATTTGTATTTGCGATAGCCCATATTAGAGGGAGTGAATTTAATGGACGTTCATGGTATGAAGATGGTAAGCTTCTAAAAAAGAAAAATACCTTCAGCGACTTTATTGAAGCTGGTGAATATTTGGTAGAAAATAAATACGGTCATAAAGACAAGATTTTTGCAATGGGCGGAAGTGCCGGAGGCTTATTAATGGGAGTTGTTGCTAATTGGCGGCCTGAGTTGTGGAGGGGGATTGTTTCTCAAGTTCCTTTTGTTGATGTGATTAATACAATGGAAGATGACAGTATTCCTTTAACTACTGGTGAATATGATGAATGGGGAAATCCTGCTGATAAGAAGTACTTCGATTATATGCTTTCCTATTCTCCTTATGACCAAATTGAAGCAAAAAATTATCCCCCAATGCTGGTAACAAGTGGTCTTCATGATTCACAGGTACAATATTGGGAACCAACAAAATATGTTGCTAAACTCCGAGAATTAAAAACTGACAATAATCGTCTTTTACTTCATACCAATATGGATGCTGGGCATGGAGGAGCATCTGGACGTTTTGAACAACTTAAGGAGATTGCCCTTACCTATTCTTTCATCTTGTCTGAACTTGAAATTTCGCGTACATGAATTTGATTCGACCACTACTCTTCGTTTTATTATTAGCTCCTGGTTTTAATTGGGCTGCGCAAACCTATGAAAACGATGAAGCTCGTTTTAAGATTACTTTCCCTACCCATTTTGAGGTAGAACAATCACAAGATGAAGAATCTAAAGCTTATACCATAACTTGCCTTTATCAAGGAATGATTTTCGTTGTAAATGCCATTATTTTTGACAAAGAATTTTCGGAGGATGAAAGTTTTGAGCAGGAAGTGTTGAGCTGCAAAAACATGTGTAAGTCGATGGGAGCAAAATGGAAACCCAAAAAGTTAACCGCCTGGCGAGTTGAGGACAACAGTGGCTTTATTCTCCCCATAAAAGGAAAAAAGAAAAGTAACGAAAGTTCGTTAACCTTTTATGGTAATTACTATGTGATGATAGTTGGCAAAATTCAATATCAACTCACTGTTTTAGCCCAAAAAAGAAAGTATTTTAATGGAAATACAGAACGGGCATTCTCCAACTCTTTTCGCTTATTATTCTAGCTGATATTCAAATATCTCCAGCTTTTTCACCTTTTCAATCATCTCATTATCTACTGCTACCTTCATAGAGCGAGATGGCATTCTGATGCTGGAATTAGTTTTGTGATCTTTTAAAACAAACTTCAAAGCACAATTTCCCGAATGATCGGTCAAAATAGTATAAAGCTCATCAATCTTTTCATCCGAAATATCTGAAGATTCTACTTCGAGTAACAAAGTTCTGGCTCGTTTATCCCGCAATTCAGTCAACAAATCCATGGAGGTAATTTTAAACTCCAAATCATCTCCAAACTTGCGCTTTTGAACTCTACCAGTTAGGTAAACAAAAACTCCAATGTCAATGAGATGTTTAAACTTCATATAACTATCTCCAAAGACAAATAATCGCGTATTTTCCGAATAATCTTCAAAGTCAAACGTTCCAAACGGATTTCCATGTTTGGTGGTTCGATGTTGAGCATCTGTAATAATTCCAGCAATTTGCAATTCCTTATTGGCATTTTCCTCCAAACGGCTAATTGCATTTACTCCGGCATTACAGAAACTATCAATCTCCAATTTAAAATCATCCAATGGATGTCCTGAAATATATACGCCTACAACTTCTTTTTCTTTACTTAACTTAGTTAAAGTAGGCCAGTCCGGTACTCGCGGTGGTTGTGGTTCTGGAATTTCAACTTCCGAATCTCCTCCAAACATTGAAACCTGTGTTGAATCCTTTCCTTCCTGGATTCGTGATCCAAACTTGACGACATTTTCAAGGAAAATTTTCCCGTTGTTGTCCTCGGCAAAATACTGTGCTCTTGAAATGGTAGAGAAAGAATCAAACCCTCCAGCCAAGACTAAACTCTCAAACACACGTTTATTACAAGCTCTCAAACTCACTCGGGAGGCCATGTCAAAAATGGATAGGAAATCACCATTCTCCTGACGCTCAGTTAAAATAGCCTCAACAGGCTTACTCCCCACCCCTTTTACGGC
This sequence comes from Flavobacteriales bacterium, assembly GCA_022361195.1. GTDB lineage: Bacteria > Bacteroidota > Bacteroidia > Flavobacteriales_D > Crocinitomicaceae > JAKSBJ01. Next base: position 18,133 of record JAKSBJ010000090.1, on the reverse strand, counting down.
TCCTAATCCAAAACGAATTGCTCCTTCTTTATTTACCGTAAACTTGTATTGAGATTCATTTACATCTGGTCCTAATACAGGAATTCCTGCTCGTTTACATTCCTCCATGAAGAAAGAAACTTGCTTAATATCATTCATGTTATTACTCAGCACACTGGCCATATACTCTGCAGGATAATGAGCTTTTAAGTAAGCCGTTTGGTAAGCTACCCAGGCATAACAGGTTGAATGGGATTTGTTGAAGGCATAGGCTGCAAATGCTTCCCAGTCAGTCCATATTTTCTCCAGCTTTGCTTTATCATGTCCCCGTTCAGCTCCTTGATTTAAGAACTGTGGTTTTAGTTTTGCCAGGAGGTCAAATTTCTTTTTCCCCATTGCTTTACGCAAAGTATCGGCTTCACCTTTTGTAAAACCAGCCAAACTTTGAGACAAAAGCATTACTTGCTCCTGATATACTGTAATTCCGTACGTTTCCTCAAGATATTCTTTGGTGGCTTCAATGTCATAAATAATCTCCTCGGTTCCGTGCTTACGACGAATAAAGGAAGGAATGTATTCCAAAGGGCCAGGACGATAAAGAGCATTCATGGCAATGAGATCAGCAAAAACAGTTGGTTTTAGTTCTCGCAGATACTTTTGCATTCCAGCCGATTCGTATTGAAATATCCCTACTGTTTCTCCTCGTTGGAATAGCTCGTATGTTTTTTCATCATCAATTGGAAAATCATCTGGTATTAATTCAACCCCATGACGATCCTTTACAATTTTAACGGCATCCTTGATGAGCGTCAAAGTCTTCAAGCCCAGGAAATCCATTTTGAGTAGCCCTGCATCTTCCGCTACAGAGTTATCAAACTGGGTACAGTACATGTCCGAATCCTTTGCCAGGGCTACCGGAACGAATTTGGTAATATCATCTGGTGTGATAATTACCCCACAGGCGTGAATTCCTGTATTTCGCATTGAACCTTCGAGCGCCGTCGCCTGCCGCACAACTTCTCCTTGTAAATCGCTTCCCTTGGCGATGTTTTTTAACTCATTAACCCGATTAATATCATCCTGGTTATTGTTGAGTTTGTCTGCCAAAGCCACATCATCCAAGCCAAAAATCTTGCTCAGTTTAAGGTCTGGAATTAATTTCGCCAAACGATCAGCTTCATGCAATGGTAAATCCAATACACGTGCCGTATCATGAATGGATGACTTTGCCGCCATGGTTCCGTAAGTGATAATCTGCGCCACCTGATTAGAACCATATTTATCAATTACCCAATCAATTACACTTTGTCGTCCTTCATCATCAAAGTCAATATCAATATCGGGCATGGATACCCTTTCTGGATTCAGGAAACGCTCAAATAGTAAATCGTACTTGAGTGGGTCAATATTTGTAATTTTCAAACAATAAGCTACAACCGCTCCTGCCGCCGATCCCCTTCCAGGCCCTACTGAAACCCCCATATCCCGAGCAGCAACCAGGAAATCCCATACAATCAAGAAGTACCCCGGATACCCGGTATTCGCAATTGTTTCTAACTCAAAATCTAATCGCTCAGAAATTTCAGGAGTTATTTCGCCATAGCGCTCTTTTGCACCTTCATAAGTTAAATGACGTAGGTAGTTGTTCTCTCCTCGTTTTCCTCCATCTTCTTTATCCTTGTCATCTCTAAATTCCTGTGGAATGTCAAAAGCCGGAAGTAGAATTTCACGCGCCAGTACATAAGGCTCGCACTTATCAACTATTTCATTCGTATTTTCAATTGCCTCCGGTAAATCAGAAAAGAGCTCTTTCATCTCTTCGGGAGACTTGAAATAATACTCCTGATTCTTCATCCCATACCGGAAACCTCTTCCGTATCCAATAGGAGTTGATTTTAACTCTCCATCTTTTACACACAACAAAATATCATGAGCATTGGAGTCTTTCTTAGTCAGGTAATAAGTATCATTGGTAGCGACAATTTTTACATCATGTCGCCTATGAAATTCGATGAGAGTTTTGTTGACATTGTCTTCCTCTTCCAATCCATGTCGAATCAACTCAATGTAAAGGTCATCTTTAAAAATTCCTTTCCACCATAACAGCGCCTCTTCGGCCTGACTCTCCCCTACATTTAAAATCATTCCAGGAACTTCACCTGACAAGTTACCTGTCAAGCAAATAACATCTTCACAATACTCCTCAACAACACTTTTATCGATTCGGGGAACATAGTAAAACCCCTCTGTAAATGCAATGGATGACATTTTAGCAAGATTGTGATACCCATTTTTGTTTTTAGCTATCAATACAATCTTATACCCATTATCCTTATTGGATTTATCTTTATGATCCCGACAAACATTAAACTCACAACCTACAATAGGCTTTAAAGGTTGCTTATTAAAGACCTCTCCTTTTTCCTCGGCCTTTTTCCGTTCAGCTTCTAAACCTTTGTTATACGCCCCCACATCTCTCACAAAATGAAAGGCAGCCATCATATTTCCCGTATCGGTCAAAGCTACAGCAGGACAACCAAGATCCCCTGCTTTTTGAACCAGATTTCCGACTCGAATGGTACTTTGGAGAATCGAAAACTGAGAATGATTATGCAGGTGGGTGAAAGAGACGTTTTTGAGTCGCTCAAGGTTTTTAGCCACATCTGCTGCTCCAATCTGCTCTTCGCTTTCACCTTGAGCATCTTTAAGGGATTTACTTGCTGCTTTAAGGTTTACATGCGTTAATCCAATTTTTTGGATTTGTCCTTGATTCTCCTGAACAAATCGTTGCAAGTAATCATCAGTCGCCTCAAGCTCTTCGTTGGTATAATTCCCTGTTCTTAATAACTCAAAGAAACAACGTGTTGTAGCCTCAACATCGGCAGTTGCATTATGCGCTTCTTCAAAGGCCTCTCCAAATAAGTGCTGATGGAGCTCGGTTAGGGTTGGCAATTTAAATTTACCACCTCGTCCTCCTGGAATTCTACAAAGCTCTGCGGTTGTCTCTGTACAGGTATCCAATATCTTTTTCTTGAGCAAGTCAGTCTCAATACCCATTCTGTAAAACTCACAGCCCATTACATTGTTATCAAACCCAATATTTTGTCCAACAACAAACTTAGCCCGATCTAAAGCCTGATTGAATTCTTTAACAACTTCCTCTAAAGGTCGTCCTTCTTCGGTAGCCAATAAAGTTGAAATACCGTGAATTTGCTCAGATTCAAACGGAATGTTAAAACCATCAGGCCTGATAAGGTAATCTTTGTGTTCAACCACATTCCCCATTTCATCATGCAGCTGCCAGGCAATTTGGATACACCTTGGCCAGTTGTCCGTATCGGTGATAGGAGCATTCCAGTTTTTAGGTAACCCTGTGGTTTCGGTATCAAAGATGATGTACATTCAGTTGAATTTGGTTTGCAAAAAGGAAGTACTAATTTACGGAAAGATTGACGAAAACGGAGGATTCAAATCAATCGAGATATACAGAGTTATTAACAGAAACAAAAAGCCCCGGTAAAATTTACCGGGGCTTTTTTTATAGGATAAAATTTATCTCTTATTTCTGTGTCAAAGTCATGCTAAGTGAGTTTTGATCAGAATAGTTTGATGTTTCGGTTATACTACCGGAAGTCACACTATTTTGGGTTGTTCCAGATGATTCTTGAATCATAATGATCTCTTTTCCTTTCAATTGATCAATTGCAAAAATCATTGGAGATTCACCATTACCCATTGTATAATTGTTTTTATACGTATCTCCCATCGTATGCTCTTCTGAAGTTGTTCCAGAACCGTCATCAGTAACAGTATGAACATTTGTTTGCGAGGTAGTCGCTACATCTGTTGCGTTAAAAACAACTCTTTCTTTGTTTTTATATTCATCATATTTCCCTAGGAAATTCCAAGAACCGTTTTCAACCATTGTAGATGTTTCTGTGGAAGTCATCGTAATTGTTGTTCCGAAGATTTCATCTTCTTCAACAGTCACAGATGTTAGATTCCAGGTTCTCGTATACGTTCCATCCTTATTAATTACAAACTCTCCTAAATTCAAGGTTGTATTTGTAGTTGCAGTGGTAGAAGTTCCTCCTCCAGAAGGAGTCCACACTGTAGTTTTAGTAATGGTGTTTCCACTCAACTCCTCCGTAACAACGGTTACATCATTATCAGGATTAGTACTTGTTGAGCTTGAGGAGTATGCAGAAACTGTATACTCACCAGCTAATCTCCCTTTTCTGGAAGATAAACTTAAAGGATCATTTTCTCCTTTTTTACAAGAAGGTGTTGCAAGCATTAAAGCTCCAACCGACAACATAAAAAGTGTCTTTTTCATAACTTAATTATTATCTAGTTTAGTTTCAACCTTTTCTACGAAGAAATATCTAAAAGGTTGGTTTTTAAATAAAAAAAAAGTCATAAACAAAAAACGTTCCACAAATTTGTGGAACGTTTTTCAATCAAGTCGTTTTCTACTAGTGAGAAGCCAAATAATCAGCTACTCCTTCGTGAGAAGCAGTCATTCCGTCAGCTCCTTTTACCCAGTTAGCTGGACAAACCTCACCATGCTCTTCAACAAACTGAAGTGAATCAACCATTCTAATTGCTTCATCAACGTTTCTTCCCAATGGTAAATCATTCACCAATTGGTGACGTACAATTCCTTCTTTGTCAATCAAGAACAAACCTCTGTAAGCAATCATTGTATTTGTCGCTTCTAACTCTCCTAACTCATTGTACTGGTACTCTCCTAACAATACGTCATAAGCATCCGAGATTGTCTTGTTTGTATCAGCAACGATTGGATAAGTAATTCCTTTAATTCCTCCAGCCGCTTTATCCATTTGCAACCATCCCCAGTGACTCTCTTCTGTATCTGTTGAGCAAGCAATAACTTGTACATCTCTGCTTTCAAACTCAGTTAATTTTTCTTGAAAAGCGTGTAATTCACTTGGACAAACAAATGTGAAGTCTTTTGGATAAAAGAACAATACAACATATTTTCCTTTGAATTGCTCCAATGTGAATTCGTTAACAACTTCACCTCCGTTAATTACAGCTGGCGCTGTAAATGAAGGGGCTTTTCTTCCTACTAATACTGCCATTATCTTAAATTTTGATTATAAATTCTGATTATTTTTTCACTACAAATTTACCAGAAAAACAAAATTCCTAGATGAATTGTTCAGGAAATTAACAGAAAGTATTTATTAAGCTAAAAAGGAACCTGCTGCAAAGCCTAATAAGATGGCCACCAATTTCAAAATATTGAGTTTGTGTCCCTCACTGGACTCAAAGATGATGGTTGTAGAAATATGTAAAAACATTCCTATGGCAATAGCCAATAACCAAGCCCCGGCAACATCCAAAACATCTTTTACTAACTCTCCAAATAACAAGCCCAGTGGAGCCATTAAACCAAATATGGCGAGATACAACCAACTTTTTTTAGATGTGTACCCATAGGCTTTAAAGATTGTTTTAAGTGTTACTGCTACTGGTATCTTATGAAGAAATACCCCCCAATACAATTGCTCGGTATGACTATGTCCCCCATGATTTAGTGGAATAGCTTCAATAAAAGCGTGTAACGACAGACTGATGAAAATCATCAGAGGGAAACTGCTTGAAAGAGAACTTTCATGAAGATGAGCATGACCATGCTCGGCACCTTTTGAAAAGTATTCTAAAATGAGCTGCAGCAGAAAACCAACCAAAATAAAATACCCAGCCTGTAAACCAAGAGTTTCATACGACTCGGGAAGAATGTGGGTAAAGATAATCGTAAGCAAAAATCCTCCACTGAAGGATAATAACAACTTAAGATTGGATGATTTTTTAAACAACTCAACCAATATTCCGCCCACAATAACGGATAAAAATAAAATAGCTATTTGAATGTATATATTCACTTCTTCTTCGCAACAATAACCAATCGTTCAGACATCTCTGTGAATGGTTCCAATTGATAATTTCCAAAAACAGTTTCAATCTGAAATTCAGCCTGATCCAACAAATCCTCAAAGTCCTTCAACTCTAACAACTGTACTTTTTCCTGAAAAGTGTATGGCTCTCCTTCTGCCTCAAATGAAATTGTCTTAATGACTTTTTGATCTTTTACTTCTTTTTGAATTCTAAAATCCATGCTACTTCGCTGCTGGATTTCATCAGCAACGAGGTTTGCAATAACGTAAGCAGGATTTAAAAAATCAATAATTAAAGTTCCCTCCGGATTTAAATAGGTGTGGATTGATTTTAAAACGGCAAGATTGTCATCGGTTGAATCAAAATAACCAAAGCTGGTAAACAAATTCATAACCACATCAAATGATTGGCCCACAATTGGCTTTCTCATATCATGAACAAAAAACTGCAAGCTTTCGGACTCCTGCGTCTTTGCTTCTTTGATACTACATTGAGAAAGGTCTACCCCTGTTGTCTTGAATCCCAATGAATTAAGAAAGATTGAATGCCTTCCTTTACCACAAGCCAAATCCAATATCCGGTCGGTAGATTTAAAATGTAATTCTCCTACCAAATTCCGGATGAATACTTCCGCTTCGGATTGATCCCTTTTCTCATACAAAATATGGTAATAGCGGGTATCAAACCACGATTCAAACCACTCCTTCATTTCGCATAATTTCGACAAAAATACGACAGATTTGAGTTAATCCTAAAAATAACGGAAGGAATCCAAGCAAAAGTTTTATAATTTTATATATTTGTCTAGCTTAACTATAGCGTGGATCGAGTTTACGACATATACAAAAAACTGGAGGAAGAAAACGTTCTCCTTTCTTTTAAAGGGATGGTCACTTCTGAGTTGCTAACTACAATTCTTCAGATCATGGAATCGAAGATGGAGCATTTAGAAGAGAAGCCAAAAATTAAAAAGAAGGTTTTTAATATTTTGGTTGAATGCCTTCAGAATTTGTATCACCACATCGATCAAGACGACGTCGTTCACATTCCAACAGAGGAAAAATCAGCTCTTTTGATGATTGCAAAAAGTCCGCAGAATTATCAGATTACTACAGGTAATTATATGAAATCAACGGATGTTGGAGATTTAAGAAGTAAATTGGAATTAGTGAATGGGATGGATCGTGCAGAGTTAAAGGCTTATTACAAAAAGGTGCTCAACGAAGGAAAGATGTCACCAAAAGGAACCGCCGGACTTGGTATGATTGATATAGCGAGAAAATCAGGGCAACCATTGGAGTTTTCCTTTATGCCTGTAAATGATAAAACAACTTTTTTTAGTTTGGCTGTTAAAATAGCAGAGTAAATTGTATGTAAATTATGGAAAATTTAACTTTAGAAGGATCGGCAAAAACACCAACAGTGCGATTTGATTGCGAAAATGGAGTTCTTGAATTGAAGGGACGATCAATTCCTGAGAATTCAATTGAATTTTACAAGCCATTGAACGATTGGATTGACAATTATGCATCTTCCCCAAAGCCAAATACAGTTGTTGATATTAAATTAGAGTATTTCAACACTTCTTCTTCTAAATGTATCTTGGACTTGTTCAAACAATTAGAAAACTTAAACAGTGGAGACACTGAGGTAAAAGTTAACTGGTATTTTGAAGAAGATGATGAAGATATGGAAGAAGCTGGAGAAGATTATCAGGCAATTATCAATTTGCCGTTCAAAATGATTGAAGTCGAAGAAATTTAAATCATTCCCCATTAGGGCGTGATGAACTCGAAAATAACGATCGGGATAACCGGTGGTATTGGTTCTGGCAAATCCATGATTTGCCGACTAATAGGTACCATGGGTTATCCCGTTTTCTATTCTGATACCGAAGCAAAACGCTTGTTAATTGAAGATTCTCAATTAAGAGACAAGGTCATTCAAATCTTCGGAGAGAAAGCGTACGATAATACAACTCTTAATCGGTCTTTCATTGCCCAGCAAATTTTCACCAATCCTGCTAAAAAAGAACTACTAGAAGGCGCTGTTCACCCATCTGTAAGAAAAGCTTTTAAGCAATGGAGCCAAACACAAGCAACAGAATTTGTTTTTAACGAAGCTGCCATTTTATTTGAAACGGGCTCGTATAAAAACTTTCATCACACACTACTCGTTTGTAGTCCAATAGAATTGCGTATTGAACGGATTAAGAAACGAGATGGTATCAGTGAAGAAGAAATTCGTCATCGAATCAATAATCAATGGAGCGATGAACAAAAAATGAAACTAGCTGATTTCGTCATTCAAAATAACGAAAAGCAATTGCTAATTCCTCAGGTTATAGAAACATTGGAAAAACTAAAGCAACTTCATGAAAATATATAGCGCTGAGAACATTCGACAATGGGATACTTTTACCATCCAAAACGAACCTATTTCATCCCTTAATTTAATGGAGCGAGCAGCGACTTTATGTACTAAACAAATTTTGGGAAAGTGTCTCTTTGAATCCGTTTCTATTTTTTGTGGAATGGGAAACAATGGAGGCGACGGATTGGTTATTGCTCGTTTATTAGCTCAAAGAGACATTCAGGTTAAAGTTTATTTGGTTGAATTTTCTGATAATCGTTCGGCCGATTTTTCAGAAAATCTAAAACAATTACCAAAATCAATAGAGCTTATTTCACTGACCAAAGATTCTTTTGCTTTTGAACTGAGTACAGATTTAACCATTGATGCAATTTTTGGATCAGGACTTAATCGCCATTTGAATGGATGGTTAGCAGAATTGGTTCAGTCCATAAATCAACAATCTTCAAAAACAATATCCATTGACATTCCATCAGGCTTATTTGCTGAGGGAATTTTACCAGAAAATGGAACTGCAATAAAGGCTAAATATACTTTTAGCTTCCAATGCCCCAAAATGAGTTTTTTTTATCCTGAGCATCACAATTATTTGGGAGAATGGAAAATTGTAAATATTGGCCTTCACCCCTCTTATGAAGCCAAAGAAGAAGCAACATTTATTCAGAAAAACTTAATTCAATTAAAACCTAACCAACGCCACGATCATAAAGGGACAAATGGTTTTTTGAGTGTTGTTGCTGGTTTGGGAGGAATGCCAGGAGCTGCTATTTTGGCTTCTAAGGCTGCTTATCGCTGTGGAACGGGCTATGTTGCCTGTACATCCAATAACGACTACGGTTATGGTGCTCTTTTAACCCATTTACCTGAAGTTTTATTAATAGATCCTAAAGAGCAAAAGTTACCCCAAAAAACATCTGCAGTGCTTATTGGACCAGGAATGGGGAAAAAGGAAAACAGCTTAGAATGGTTAATGCACGTATTAGAACTCCCTACCCCTTTAATTTTAGATGCTGATGCCCTGAATCTTCTGGCTGAAGATCCGAATTTACTTTCTCTTTTAGCAGAAAATACCATTTTAACTCCTCATTTGGGTGAATTGAAACGTTTAATTGGACCATCTTCTAATTCTCATGAATTGCTCCATAAACAAAGAGAATTCTCAAAAAAACATAAAGTTTATATCCTGCAAAAAGGCCCTAATTCAAAACTCAGCTGTCCGGATGGATCGTTGTACATCAACTCTAGCGGAAATCCAGGAATGGCAACTGCCGGAATGGGAGATGCTCTTAGTGGAATGATAGGTGCTTTCCTTGCACAAGGTTACACTGCCAAAGATTCAGCCATTAACGGGATGTATTTACACGGACTAGCCGGTGATTTAGCGGCTCAAAAGCTGGGTATGAAGGGAATGATTAGTTCTGATGTAGTTGAACAAATTCCAATCGCTTTAAACAGTTTTATTTAAAATCTTAAAAAGATTCCTGCATTTATTCCAATTCCAAACATTCGATGATCTAAAGGAATGGAATTAAAGTCATAAGTATTCAGTAAATGCCTTCTATACTCAGCAGAAAGGGTAAATCCAATCAAATCAAGATTATACCGAATACCTAAACCGCCTGTAGCCATCAAATTAAATTGAGCAAAATCATTTTTAATCGTCTCTTCGTCCAAATCTGAAAACACTCCGTCAGGCGTGTTATATTCAGCATCATATCGAATCTGAAGAATATTTAGAGGTGTGAGACCTGCAAAAGCAAATCCCTGCAACTTTTCGCCATAGGTGTAACGCAATTTTAAAGGAACTCCTACTTGCAAATAGCGTCTTTTATAACTGAAAGTTGAATCTGTTGTCTCATCTTGAAAAGCGTATTTTTCACCATGTCCAAAATAAGTGACCCCAATGTCCATTGAAAAATGTTTGGAAAGTGGTAACACCAAACCTAAGGTAACTCCCGCTGCATAAGCCGAAGTTTCATTATTGCGCTCATCATAAATTCCGTAAACTGATTGATCTTCAAAATCACGATAGGTCCACATTCCTGTACCCGTTATATAATAATCAGTTCCACTCAAACTATCCTTCTCTGCATTTTTCTTCTCCTTTTCCTTTAATTCTTTCTCTTTTCGCTTCTTTTCCTCTTTAGGAATATTTTCTCCTGAGGTAATTTGTCCCCAACTCACAGAATGGATAAGAGCCAATAGTCCAATCAGCGTCAACAATTTTTTCATGGTGTCAATTTGTTTTAAAGTATCTTTGATTGATGCGCTGTAAAAATATAAATTAAGCATCAATAAGTACTTATGCGAATAACATTTGATTCTCCGGTAATATTAAGCTTTTCTTTTCTTTGCGCTGGTATCTATTTACTCAGCAGTATAAGTCCTTTACTGGGAGATGCCTTTGTTCTTTATCCGGTTTGGGATTTTGACGATCCACTCTGGTATTTCCGCTTGTTTTCCCATGCAATGGGACATGCCAATAAGGGACACTTAATGGCAAACTTGCCCATGCTGCTCTTACTAGGCCCCATTGTTGAAGCTCGTTATGGTGGGCGTCAACTCATTTTAATGATGCTTACTACGGCAATTGTTACTTCAATTCTGCATCTCCTCTTTTTTGATCATGGACTCTTGGGAGCCAGTGGAATTGTTTTTATGCTCATCTTATTGGTATCTGCTCGTAACCTAAAGGAAAAAGAACTACCTCTCAGTTTTATTTTAGTTGTTATTGTCTTTATAGGCTATGAAATAATGACTTCATTTAATGATGATGGAGTATCACATTTTGCACATATCATTGGTGGAGCAGTAGGAACAATTTTTGCTTACCTTTTATCACGAAAAAAGAGCGTTTAATCCACAAAACAAGCAGTCTGCTCTTTGGTTTGATTATTGCTACCGTTATTCGTCGACAATTATTATTTTTAGGAATCGAAAATTAGCTTATGGAGAATATATCCGACAAAGAAGGAATCAATTTACTGGTCCAAAAATACAACGCACTAAATGACGAAATTCATAAAGTCATTGTCGGACAAGAGGATGTTGTAAAACAAGTTTTAATGTCTGTTTTTAGTCGTGGACACAGTCTTTTGGTTGGTGTTCCCGGACTCGCGAAAACATTATTAATTCAGACCATCTCTGATTCTTTAGGACTTTCTTTTAAGCGAATTCAGTTTACGCCGGATTTGATGCCTTCTGATATTGTTGGATCTGAAATTCTAGACGAAAACCGAAATTTTAAATTCATTAAAGGTCCCATTTTTGCCAATATTATTTTGGCTGATGAGATTAACCGTACACCACCAAAAACTCAAGCTGCTTTGCTAGAAGCCATGCAGGAAAAAACGGTAACCGCCGCAGGACAAAAATATGAGTTGGATAAACCTTTCTTTGTTTTAGCCACTCAAAATCCTATTGAACAAGAAGGAACCTACCCCCTTCCTGAAGCACAGTTAGATCGTTTTATGTTTAACATTTGGGTGGATTATCCAACTTACGAAGAAGAAATTTCGATTGTTAAAAACACCACCTCTGACCAAAAGCATGAGCTTAAACCAATCTTGGATGCTAAAGAAATTCTTTACTTCCAGGAGTTGATCAGAAGAGTCCCTGTTCCGGAAAATGTCTATGAATACGCTGTTAAATTAGTTGCTAAAACGCGTAAAAACTCTGATTTAACACATGACTTAACCAAACAGTATTTGGATTGGGGAGCTGGGCCAAGAGCCTCACAATATTTAATTATTGGCGCTAAATGTCATGCTGCTATCAATGGTAAATATTCTCCAGACATTGAAGATGTTAAGGCAGTAGCCTACCCTATTTTAAGACATCGTGTTGTACGAAACTACCGAGCCGAAGCCGAGGGATACTCCATTGAGAAGATTCTTGATGTGTTAATGCAAGACTAATAACATGGAATCCTTATCATCCGAAGAACAGAAGAAAAAAGAGCTGGAGGAAAAGCTTGAAAAGAGTAGCATCTCGGATTTTGATAATACCCCCAAAGACAATCCCAATAAAACAATATTCCTCGGAATTGGAATTATAGTCGTCAGTATAATTTGGTTATTCGCCGGACTGGCAAATGACTATCTGTTTTATTATCCTTTCATTTTAGCAGCACTTGGTTTATACTTTATCTTTAAAGGTTTAATTGCTGCAGGAAAAAAAGGAAGTTCGGTCGATCGCAAAGATATTCTGGATGATGATTTACAATAAAGCATAAACTTTACCTTATTTACTGCTTGTTCCAATTCGACGAAATACCTATCTTTGCGCTTTCTTAAATTCACAAAAATGAACCCTTTAACGGCCATTTCACCCATTGACGGAAGATACAGAAGCAAAGTTGATAATCTTTCTAATTACTTCTCAGAATATGCTTTAATCAAGTACAGAGTATTGGTTGAGATTGAATATTTTTTGGCTCTGACCGAACAAAATATTGAAGCTTTGGCGGATTTTCCAGAGGATAAAGAAGCGGATTTAAGAAACATTTACCTCAGCTTTACCGAAGAGGACGCTCAAAAGATTAAAGACATTGAAAAAGTCACAAATCATGATGTTAAGGCTGTAGAGTATTTCATTAAAGAAAAGTTAGCTGAACTTGGTCTAAGTCAGTTTGAAGAGTTTATTCATTTTGGATTAACTTCTCAGGATATCAATAATACAGCTGTTCCACTTTCCATGAAACATGCTTTGTATGAAGAATACATTCCGTTATTGGATGAATTGATTCAAACTTTGAATGATTTAGCACAAGAGTGGAAAGAAGTTCCAATGCTAGCCCGAACACACGGACAACCTGCTTCTCCTACTCGTTTAGGAAAGGAGATTTTTGTTTTTGTTGAACGATTAGATATTCAAAAAGGACAATTATTAGCGGTTCCTTTCTCTGCTAAATTTGGAGGTGCAACAGGTAATATGAATGCTCACTTTGTTGCTTTCCCTAAAATTGAATGGGTAGACTTTGCAAACAACTTTGTAAACACTACTCTTCAAATTGAAAGAAGCCAAACTACAACTCAAATTGAGCACTATGATAACGCTGCAGCATTGTTTGATGCTATGAAGCGAATCAATAACATCATTTTGGATTTGGACAGAGATATGTGGACGTATATCTCGATGGAATACTTCAAACAAAAAATTAAAGAAGGTGAAATTGGTTCATCGGCGATGCCGCACAAAGTCAATCCTATTGACTTTGAAAATTCCGAAGGAAATCTCGGAATTTCAAATGCTCTATTTGAGCATTTAGCGGCAAAACTTCCAGTTTCAAGACTACAGCGTGACTTAACTGACTCTACTGTTTTAAGAAACGTAGGTGTTCCTATCGCTCACTCGGTATTAGCCATTAAATCAACCTTAAAAGGATTGAGTAAGGTCTTATTAAACGAAGGTAAACTCAATGAAGATTTAGAAGAAAACTGGGCAGTGGTTGCAGAAGCTATTCAAACAGTATTAAGAAGAGAAGGATTCCCTAAACCATATGAAGCGTTGAAAGGTTTAACCAGAACAAATAGTGTAATTACGCAACAATCCATTTCTGAATTCATTGATACCTTAGATGTTTCTGCAGAAATAAAAGAGGAATTGCGAGCAATTCGACCGCAAAACTTTACGGGAATAAATATGATGGAGAAAGGCTAAGCCAAAAGCTTTACGATTTCTCTGAAATAGCCTTTTTTAGTTTATCCTTATCCATTTCGGACAAGACCTTTTTCGGTTCTGTTTTATCAGCCAGGCGTCTAAACATACGCCCTAAAGCTTTCGAGTCTTTTTCGTAATGAGTACAACATTTGCACATCCAAACATGCATCCGAATTCTCATTCGTTCCATGAACGAAAGCTTCACCAGTTCTCCCTTATCGATTAAATATGTTACTTTTTCACAACTCATTGCCTAATCCACTTCTTATCTAAACAATCTCTTAACTGCAATTTAGCACGGTGAATGATCACCCAGAGGTTGGACGTTGTGATATCATGATCCTTACAGACCTCTTCTGTCTTCTTTTCTTCGATCATTTTGTCCACCAATATTCCTCGCCAATTGTCTGGTAAGCCTGAAATGCAGCCAAAAATTGCTTCTCTTAGTTCGTCATTTTCTATTATCTTCTCTACTTCTGATACTCGTCCTGTGGGTTGTGCTCCTTCTAAAAATTTCCCTTTCATCATTCCTGAATCAGAAAAATAAGACGACATAGGACGTGTTTTACGTGATTCCTGTTTTCGCCAATGATCAATAATTTTGCGTTTAAGAATTGAATAAAGCCAGGTTTTCACAGAGCTTTTCCCCTGAAAATTTTCCAGAGCTTTCAACGCTGACACAAAAGTATCCTGAACAAAATCCAGTGCTAGATCATGATCCTGAACACGCATCACAGCATAATTGTAAAGACCATCTGAGTAATCTTCTACCCATTTTGATGTATCAATACCTTCTTTAGAGATAGACATTTTATGGTTTTTACTGGTGACTAAATTAAAACTAATTAAGGCTTTTGACTTTCTATTTCTTCAAAAATTTCTCGATTCCCCCATTATATTTCAGAAAATAGGCTCCTTGAGAAAGGCCATTTAGTGGAATTGTTGTTTCTCCGGAAGGCAATTGTCCTTGTAAAACAACTTTCCCACTCGAATTAACAATTTGGTAGTCAAAAAGTTCTCCTTTATTTTCAATATACAAAAATTCCGTGGCCGGATTCGGATAAATCTTTGCTAAAAGACCTTGTTCCGGAATTTCAACAAGTTCGGTATCTTCTGTTATAGAACCATCTTGATTTATGACCCAATTATTGGGATCAAACTCAATGGAAACTATTTTTTCAGAAAAAGTAAATGAATGAAGTGTTGTTGCTCCATCAATACTACTCAAACGTACAATTTCTTCTGTACCATCTTCTCCAGTTATTCTTAATTCCAGATCATTGGTGAAATAAGGTGTTATAGCTGGTGCAGAAACAGATTGAGATAATTCAAAGAAAACAGAGCTTCCAATTTGGTTATAAGTTCCTGAATAGGTTGGAAAACCTTCTCCATAATACCATTCATTGAAGAAGTTGAGATAACTCTCACCACTTAAATCTTCTAGCTTTTCTTTAAAGTCGTCTCCACGAGCTGTTCCATCGGTATAATCTACTTGGAACTCTCTTAAAATCTGAAAAAACAAATCGTCATCATTAACCAAGAAGCGCATGGTGTGTACAATCGCAGCTCCTTTATTGTAAGTTAATCTTCCATTAAAAATTCGCGAAGCATTTAAAGAATCTTCTACCCAAACGGCACCATCGGGTTGTGACATAATATCTTCGTGACGATTTTCCATCGATCCTATTTCATCTCCCGGATTAAACTCCTCCATCATCAACTCCTCGCTATAGGAAGCAAAACCTTCATTGATCCAAATATCCGCCCAACTGGCGCAGGTCACATTATTACCAAACCACTGATGTCCTAATTCATGCGCAGTTAATCCATCTGAGAAAAAACCTTGGGAAGTCATCGTTTGATGTTCCATACCTCCCCCAATCGGAACCATAGCATGTCCGTATTTTTCATCTTCGAAAGGATACATTCCAAACAACTCTGAAAAATGCTCCATAAAACCTACCGTTTCATCAATGTTACTTTCAAAAAAAGGTAAACAAGCTGGATTATCATAAATGTAATTCTGAATCATGATTGGCTCAGCAGCACCGGCGGGATTAGCGTAAATAGTATAATCAACATATTTTGCCACTGCCACCGAAATCAAATAATAATCAATTGGATAATTGGATTTCCACTCATGTCTGGACTTTCCTCCTCCAACATCCACAACATCCGTTAAAAGCCCTTGTGATCCAACTTTATTTTCCGAATCGGTTGTCACAAATACATACAATGAATCTGCCTTATCATTAAGGTATTGTTTGCACGGAAACCATTCATAGGCTAAGAAAGGTTCACTCAACGACCAGGTTACTTCATTTCCCCAGGTTGGTGAAGAAGAATTGGTCATACCACTTCCACCTAAACCACTGGAACCGCTTACAGGAGGTGTTCCAGAATAAAGTATCCTCATAAAGAAATTATCTCCCTCCGAAAAGCTTACCGGAACCAAAACTGCCGATCCTTCTCGACTAAAAGGAACTGAAGTTGTTCCATTCAATAAAATATCAGAGATGTCTAAATCTTCGTGAAGTTCAAACAAAAATGTAGTCATATCATCGGCTATCACGGTCGCATGGATTTCAGTAGACCCTGAAATATCTGTTGACGTACGCTCTAAATTGACATCCAAAAAATAAAAGTGGACATCATATTGATGCGTTAGTTCGATATATTCAAGACTCAAGGTCGCCGAACGTTCTTTTGTTAAATGATGAGTCCGGGACTTTAGATGAGCACACTGTAATCCTTCTTGTGATAGTCCAACCAATGATACACAGAGAATCAGTAGAGTAAAGCAGTATTTTTTCATGTTGCGATAGGCTAAAATTAAATATAAGAAGGTTAGAAGTCCAACCAATATCATGAAATATATTGGAGACCTAAATAGTAAAGTTGGAAGGAAAATCAGCCTACAAAAAACGTTCTTTCGGAAGGTCTAACCAACTTAAAATAGAATTGCAAAAGATATTTTCAATGTCAGATTTTGGCAGATCACTTTCTTCAATGAACTTTCCAATTTCTAAATCGCCCAGTGGGAAAGGGTAGTCAGTTCCTAAACACACCTTTTCAGAACCTTGCACTTTTAAGATATACTTTAACATATCAATGTCATGCGTAATACAATCAGTCCAGAATTGAGATAAGTATTCTCTTGGATTTCTTTTGTTGTCAATAGCCACCAAATCGGGACGACAATTAAATCCATGTTCTACTCTACCAATGGTAGGAATAAAAGATCCTCCAGCATGAGAGAGCAACACCCTTAAGTTTGGTAAACGTTCTAAAACACCTCCAAAAATAAGTGAACACATAGCTCTTGAAGTCTCAGCTGGCATTCCAACCAACCAAGGCAACCAATATTTTTCCATCTTATCAAATCCCATCATTTCCCATGGGTGAATCATGATGGCCATCCCTAACTTTTCTGCCTCTTCAAAAATTGGAAACAAATCGGCATCACTCAGGTTTTTATCGTTGATATTGGATCCTATTTGAATACCAGGTATGTTTAGCTCATTCTTCAGTCGATGAAGCTCCTGAATTGCCAATTCTGAATCTTGCATAGGAACGGTTCCCAAACCAACATAATTTTTAGGATATCGCGCTTGCAAATCAGCTATATGATCATTTAAAAACCGACTCAAATCCAAACAATCGCTTCCTTTAGCCCAATAGGAGAACATAACTGGAACGGTACATACCACCTGAACCTGTGTTTCAAACTGTTCGTATTCTTTCACCCGCAAATCGGCATCCCAGCAATTTTCTTCGATGGTCCGGAAATACTCATTTCCTTTCATCATATCAGCATAACCAGGTTTTTCGCTTTGTTTTAACCAAATAAAATCGCCATATCCGAATTTCTCCGTCCAATTTGGCATTTCAGGCGGAAGAATATGCGTGTGCATGTCAATTTTCAACATAAATCTCTTTCTTTTTTTATTGTTTAGGCTCAATCATTGGTCAATGACCATTTTACTTTTGTCTGAGCTTTATGAACTTTTTAATTTTTTCGTTTTCAATTAAAACGGTAAGGTTGTAATGAACAATTTTCCACTCACCTTTAATGAGGCATACCACTCCACTTCCTCTACACTCCTCCATCCAGGTATCCAATGACTCTTCAAACCAAGCTGTTTTCCCATCATCCGAAAAATACCAATTTCTCCAATTAGGTTTAAAATCCCAG
>JAKSBJ010000091.1 GCA_022361195.1 Flavobacteriales bacterium | reverse complement strand
TGATTGGTGCAAAATTATTGGGCCACCTTCCCGATAGCTATCGGGACCGTCTTCGTTTTCAAGTCCTCATTGCTATTTCGACTCCACTAAGTGGTACGTGTTTTTCGCACGGCTCAAAATCCGCTCACTAACTGTCTTAACTCATAGCAATTGTGGGCTTTTCAACTACGCCGGCGTGGTGCATCTTACTTCAGACTAAAATTTTTAAATGTGTTTGTTTCTTTTCAAGTCAATGGAAGTTCTCAAAAATATCGGCGAACTTCACAACTTTAGAATTACAAATACTAAAGAATCGTTTCGCACAAAAGCTGTAGAGATGAGCTAATGCTTATAGTATTCTATGATCTTAATCAATGACTGTCCCTTAGTTAATCAAGGTTTTCAATAAACATTAAGAGGTTATTAAATTGAGAAAAAACCACAGAGTCAGAAAAAGGAGTGAGTCTTACGCTATATTCTATTTCTTGTAATTCTTGATAAAAGCTTAGTTGATAAAATTGTCCGTCAAAATTGTCTTTATAACTAAGCGTATCTTTTACCAAGTTTTTTGGGTTAATTTTAAAAATGGCGCTAGTCATAGAATAAACCGAATCCAACTGAGGTTTGTTGATTTCGGTATAGATTGTGTCAATAGGTTTCCGATCATAATTATCATGCCCCAAAGATTCATTTTGAACATAAGAGTAATTTACTTTTATTAGTTTCTGCATAGGAAGGTCAACATATTTTCCTTCTTCATTAAAATCCCAATCTTTATTTATAAGATATTTATAGTTGTATTCGTCATTTCTTTGTAAGTGTTCTACATCTATTACAACGTTAAAATTATAGTTTCGATAAAGATGTTCATCATCACTTACCCACCCCTCTGATTCGGCTAAATCTCCAGCTTTGTCGGAAGTATCACATGAAGTTATTGTAACCAATAGAATAAAAACAAATTTTACTTTTTTCATTTTAATGTCATTAGGAATTTATATGATTGGACTTTACCAATAAAAATATCTGACCTATACGGAGTGTATTTGTAGACAATTTGAGTGTGCTTATGATATACATAATGTGTTGGTAGCTTTAGCCCCCACTTTTTAAATCTTCTTGATCGCTCTAATATTAGTTGCATATCCCCTGTATAATAGCTCCCTTCATCTCCGGAAGCTCCTTCTGTACCGTTTACATCTGGATGACTATGGATAACAGAAGTTAACATCTTTTCATCCATAAATTTTTGACTATGTCCTGGCGCAATTGTTTCAGCTTTATATGTTCCCAAATAGTAAATATCTTCACCGTCAGTTTCATAGCTTGCAACTGACCATTCTACATCTGTATTGTCGGCAAGATATTTAAAAAGCTTAAATGTTTCTTCTTGGTTGTCACTTATTCCATAATGAGCAAAATAAAAATTCCCTAAATTATCTTTTGTACTTTCCCCAGAAAACTTTGATAAACCGGAAAGCAGTGATTTATCCTTAATTTTTATGGCTGATCCTTTTATATAATCACCATTTTCGTCTCTTCTATAAAGAAGGTCGAAATCATGATCCGTCTTTTTTTCCAGTTTAACATTACCCTTACTGTCAACAACATAATAATCCTCAACAGCCATTCCAGTTGGATCAATAAATCTTATCGGATTGCCAGCAACATAAGAATAGTCACTCAGACTAGGATAGTCCATGGCGAGTGGATCCAAACTCAAAAATCTCGCAATATCCCCATCATAAAACCTCGCTCCTCTATAATCCAGTCCCGTTTCTACATCTCTCTCATGCTGAGTGGTCAAAAACTTCTCTCTATCTCCATTCACAAACTCTCTCAAGGTCTTT
>JAKSBJ010000092.1 GCA_022361195.1 Flavobacteriales bacterium | reverse complement strand
TAGTCATCTTGCAGTTCGCGCAAAGCCTCACCAATCCTACGCTGAGAGCGTTTTCTGTTTGTATGCGCGTATCCGTCCACGCGGTGCCGCCAAGAGCAAGATGTATAAGCGCCAGATTATGAAAGTTGGCGATGCCCGAAATGCCGAAATTAGTGTTTCTGAGTTGAGGCAGCGTGCGGACAGTCTTTTTCTGGAAATCCAAGAAGGAAGTGCCCCCAAAACACTGGCACTTGCAGAACAGGCCAAACAAGCGCAAGACCTCCAGTTAGCGGAGGCAAAACGCTCTTTCCGAGATATGATCTTTGGCTCACCCGCTGAAAATAGCGATGAGCGTAAACCTGACGGCTTTATCGCGGAACGCCGACCTAGCAAGCGTTACCAATACGAAATAAAAGATAAATGTAATAATCTGCTTGGCGACTTGCTGGATTTACCCCTGTACAGCCTCACCCCTGAGCAGGTTAAAACCGTCTATCTCAAAATGGTGCCAAGGGGGAAGACTCAGCTCGACAATGCGATGCGGATACTGCGCTAGGTCTGGAATTGGGCGCAGTCAAAATATGATGAATCGGAGCTTTTTGTCAGAAACCCTGTAAGCCGTGCCATGAAACAGCTCGGTATCAATATCAATCGTACTAACAGGCGTTCTGTCCGTTTGGATGAAGGCGAGTTTGGCGCTTATCTCAAATCAGTGCTGAATCTCAGACACCATGACCATACCTCAGCATTGCGTAATGGCCGGGACGCTCTGATATTTATGCTGTTTTCGGGTGTTCGTTTAACGGGAACAATGACTTTGCGTATGGCCGATATTGACTTAGAGCGTTCGGTCTTCACGATCACTAAGAAAGGTGGTGATCGAGCCACGCTTCCGCTTAACTCGGTAACAGCCGCTCTTGTCAAAAATCGACAAGATCATTTGCCTTCTGAGGTGGAATACCTGTTTCCTGGTGTCAGTTGCCGAGGCCATTATAGAGATACTAAAGCTGTTAGGCTTATCGTCCAGAAAGAAACGGGGATCGCAGTAACCAATCATGATCTGCGGCGTACTTATAAAACTATTGGCGCAGAGTTAGGAATCAATCAATTTTTAGTTGATGAGTTATGTTGCCATGTCAGAGAGGGAGTTAATGCGCATTATATTCATCCTTCAATGACCTCATTGAGGGAAGCCAGCCAACGAATCGCAGACTACGTATTAAAAGGTGCTGACTTTGATTTGATTGATGAACTGCTTGCACATTGGTGAGGCTTGTTTTTTCTGGAACTAGATGAATACATCTTTTTGGCTGGATAGGGTTGATTGCTCTTTGAATTTGAGCACTTCTGATTCCCTATAAAAGACTTTGCCAAAGCGTTTATACCAGGGCAATTCGGGCTGCTCGGAAGTACAACGCCACTTTTTGAGTGTC
>JAKSBJ010000204.1 GCA_022361195.1 Flavobacteriales bacterium | reverse complement strand
TTCTGGTGGTAATCAAGCCTTGTATATTCAGTGTAATAAGTTTATCAATCTGAAGGAAGGAATAACAATAAAAAACTCAACACTTCAGAACCATACTTTTGGTTTGGATCCGAACAATCAATTTACAAATATTCTGAACTATGATATTGCAAATTATGGATCGGTTCCATTCGCTTATAATGTGAATCTTTCAACACCTTGGACAAATCCATCAACATTTTATGGCACCGTATTTACGTCATTTGTTAGTTCCAACGAATGTCAAATTACTAGTCCACCAAGAAGAAGTCCAAGTAACGACGAAAATATTGAAAAGAAGGAGTCGAATTTGTCTGTTTACCCTAATCCAACAAATGGATCTGTCAAAATTCTATTAACAGACTTTGAGGAGAAGGCACAAATCTATTTATACGAAACGAGTGGGAAATTAATCTATACAAGCGAAGTTTTAGAAGAAAACTTCACTTTAGACTTATCAAATTATGAAAATGGAATTTATCAATTGATAATCTCTTCAGGGGAGCAAATACTTCGAAGAAAAATATTACTGAATAAATAGGATTCATCCTTATTCAGACGTTAGCAGCTATTGGTTCTTGAACAAAATTCGTAATAATAATTAGATGACATATAAGCACGAATATAATTCGCTAGATGAAGCCCTCAAAAATCCAAAAGACGTAATTGTACTTGATCTTACCGGGCAAAACTTAGCAGAACTGCCTGAAGAAATTGAGAGTCTCGTTTATCTTCGAGAACTTAACCTAGACGATAACAACTTCAGGGAATTACCAGCTTCACTTTGGAGGCTAAAATCCCTAAGAATTTTATGGCTAAGTGGCAATCCTCTAGGTGAAATTTCTGAGTCTATTGGGGACTTAATTAACCTGGAAGAATTAATCCTTGAGGATACACAAATCAGTGAACTACCATCTTCAATTGGAAATCTAGAAAATCTAACAGAGCTCTTAATAGCTAAAAACAAATTAAGAGAGTTACCGGCTTCATTTAAAAACTTGCGGAAGCTGGAATGGCTTAGTGCTTTCGAAAATGAATTCTCAGAAATTCCGCCGGTTTTACTGCAACTACCGTCTATAGATAACTTAGAACTTTCCAATAATAAAATTAGCAGCGTTCCAGCTGAAATTGAGAACCTTTCTAGTTTATGGATGTTAAATCTAGGTAGTAATAATCTAACCGAATTACCTGACGAAATCTGGAATATTGATTCTCTGGAATCTATTTACATAGAGAATAATAGCCTCAGTCAACTTTCAGACAAAATCGGTGATTCAAAGGGACTTACACAATTAATGATTAATAACAATGATTTGACTGAATTACCTTATTCAATGCAACAACTTGAGAATTTGGAGAATTTGCGCATTCATGAAAATCCACTAAGTGCATTGCCTGAATGGATTTACGGGCTCAAAAATTTGGAATCCTTAGAATTGAATGTCAGCTTTAAAAGTAATGCCGATAGACTAAAATCTTCATTGAGAAGTTGTGATATTCAATTCAAATAACAGCTGCTAACAAGTCAGTAAATTTCAGCACGCCTTTGGCGCGCCGCCGGAAAAACCTAAATTTACTGTAACGTTGACAGCAATACCGAAGAACTAAACTGAAATTTAAATGACTGAAAAATTCTTAAAAGCTAAACATTGGCAATTATTCCTTTTAACATTCGGAATTCCAATGATATTTCAATTCGTTATGATGGGAAATATATTTACAAATGTGGGAAGCGGAAATAACCCCAATCCAACTTTCATGTTTAACTATATGAAATTCTTCCCCATTATGATGATAATTTTCATGGGAATATTTTTTGGTTGGTTTTGGTCAGTTGCGGTTGGACTTCAGATTAAAGTCCCAGAAGGGGTTAAAATGAAAGTAAAGAAATTTAAAGTTTTCTTCTTTATACCGATGACTTATATGCTTTTCATTGTCCTGTTTATAGTATTCCAAATGAATGGAATAATGACAGAGGGAACAGAACCAAGTGGAGGACTTATTGGTGGATTAGTTGCTATAATCCTTCCTTTGCACTTATTCTCAATGTTCTGCATATTTTACTCTTTGTATTTTGTTGCAAAGACGTTTAAAACAGTTGAACTCCAGCGAGAAGTTAAGTTTTCTGATTTTGCAGGAGAATTTTTCATGATTTGGTTCTATCCAATAGGAATATGGATTGTACAGCCAAAAATCAATAAAATGATTGAAAATTAGAGTACATACTGCCAACACTGTATATAGCAAATAGGGCGTTCGGTGGTTTACGACCAAAGGGCATGTTGGTTTGTAGCTGATGGTACTAGCGCTTCATCTCACCTCCCAAAACTGGCGCGCGATTGTATCGCGTGCCCATTGTTCCCGTACCCTAACCTCACTCTTTAAATAAAGAGTCATTAATTTAGTTTCATTTTCAACCTAAAACACTAAACCATTCCCTAGGAAAACATTGGATTTAAAATCAGGCACACATCGATAAATTTAATCACCTCCCACCTCCCCTAAAACACCAAAAACGAGATGATAAAATGAATTATCACCTCGTTCGATTAACCCCAAACAAATTTGGTTAAACTCTTAGTTACTTTTAAAAATCTTGAAATGACGATTTTGCCCCATACTTTCTACAGTCACAATGTACATCCCTGCTAAAGCATTTAAATCAAACGAATAATAGGAATCGTTGATATTTTGTTCCTGATGTACGATTGTTCCATTCATACTATAAACAGTAATGTTAGCTGCAGTCTCATTCTTAAAATCAACTGAAACCATGTTCTCGGCGTCATTGTAAAAAACAAATACGTCTTCCAGTACCTCATTTTCAATTCCAGAAACATCTGCAGGACACAATTTTCCATCTACCCAGTTATCATCCGTCATATTGGTAAGTGTTCCATTTACACCATAAGGTCCTGAGTCACTAAAGCTAGATCCTTCAGTTTCTTCAAACTTGTAATAAACACCCAAAGAATCTTCCATTCCGGTTAGGCAGCTGTCTTTGTAAGTATTGATGTCTTCAACAGATCTGGTTTTCCACCAAATGCGCACATCATCTATCGTTCCAGAGATAGAATTCCCTTCCTGATCTGTACCAACATCCAGATCATTATCTTCATATAATGGCTCATAATAATCTCCGGAACCTTCAAAAACTCCATCCACAACAATACTTATCGTAGTATTGTCACAAGATGCTGCAATATGGTGCCAGTTCCCATCATTTACGTTTGTAGTTCCACTAATCGTAGTCCATGAAAAGTCACCATCAAACAATTGAATTCCGGCTGTTCCACTTGGAGTTACCCCAAACCAATAGCCAGTATGTCCTGTGCCACTTACATCATCGGTTGCAATTACAGTTTGATAACCACTACCATTAACCTTAATCCAGGCCTCTATGGTGAACATATAAGCTATTTGAAATGTTGGATCGTTAGGAACCGTTCCGTAATCGTTTGCATCAGGAAATTCCAGTGCATTTTGTGCCTTTACTCCTGTAGCAGAAAGGAGTAAAGCAGCTAAAAGTGTAAAAGTTGTCTTCTTCATAGTTTTAGTTTTAGTTTTAGTTTGTAATCGTTTTATAGAAAAACAAAGTTATCTCGAGGACAAAGCTTGAAGTCAACCGTTTAGAACATATACTTGTTGTTCAGAACATTTTTGATGAATTACAACAGTTATTAGGTAATGTTTAACGGTTCGTTTAAGAACATACGGTGCAATGTGGCTAGAAAATCACATCACTTTTTATCCGTCATTTTACTATGAATTAGATCTATTTTCAATTTCCACATCTCTCCCCCACCCCAACAGCCCCGTTTCAACTCTCTCTTAAAAAGCTAGAAACGGGGCTAATTACAATCTCACTTCTCTCAACCAGCCTTAGCTGCAGACAAATACTGTAGTAATCTATGACGCTGGCGATGAGCTACCGGAACGGTATTTTGATCACTCATTAAAACTCGCATATTGTCTCCCTGGATATAGCGAATGACATGCATCATATTCACCAAATGTGAACGGTGAATCCGCATAAAGTTCATTTGCTCCAGAGTATCTACAAAACTCTTCAGGCTTTTAGAAACCACAATTTTTCGATTGTCTTTTAAATGGAAAACACAATAGGCTCTTTCGGCCTCACATCGAATAATTTGACTTACTTCGATCAACTCATAACCATTGTGCGTTCGCAATGCTATTTTTCGTTTTGAAGGATCTGCAATTCGCATATTGTCCCGAAGCAAATCAATTCGACTTTGCTTCTTTCCAACAATGGACATTCCTTTTTCAACACTCTGGATTTTCTCCACAGTATCTCGCAATTCCTTAATTCCAACCGGCTTCATGATATAATCCAAAGCTGCTGTTTTAATAGCTTGCAAAGCATAGTGAGAATGAGCCGTTACAAAAACTACCCAGAAATTGCGGTTATCCACATATTCCAACAGTTTAAACCCTTCTTCTTCTGGCATTTC
>JAKSBJ010000093.1 GCA_022361195.1 Flavobacteriales bacterium | reverse complement strand
CCTGAATGAGCAAAACAATGGATACAAAGCCATTTTTGAAACTGTTTGGAAAGAAGATTGGCTAGCAGGGGGATTTGTATGGAAATGGTTTCATAATCACGAAAGTCACGGAGGTAAAAAGAATCTGGGCTTTACTCCTCAGAATAAACCGGCAGAAGAAACCATTCGCCAATTCTGGAAGGAAAACAATTAAAATAAGGGATTTCCCTTATGGAATTCATTCCTGTTTTTCATCAATTTAGTGGTTCAGATCTTTTTTTATGAGAATTATAGTTCTTTTTCTTTTAGTTGCTGTTTCATTTTCTGCCGAGGCTCATCTTATTCCGGTGAAAGAAATTACTCCAGGAGAATACAGGCAGGCTCATCGTATGGGGCGAGTAGTGATTATGGACGATTCTACCTATCAGGACAGTTTTGAAGTTCAGGAAGGAAAGGAGTTACCCAAGATTGACTTTGAAACCGAGATGGTGATTGGTTGCAGCTTCTTTGATGATTGTAACGCACGACAGTTTCATGGCATCAATGTCAATTTAAAGGACAGAATATTTCACTTCTTTTTTGCCAGTTGTTATGGTGGTTGTGCTGCAATGCGATCAGGTGAAAAATGGTATGTCTGTCGAAAATTACCCGATGGTTTTCAATTGGATTTTCTTCCCAAGGATGAGAGGACAGGATCCGTTGAAGTTGATACAGTAGATTACGACCTTCCTTCACATTTGAATAATTCAGCAGTATCGCTAGAGAAGTCAGAATTTGAACCTTGTTTTTGGGAAGGTTCATTTAGCAAATATCAGGATCGTGATTATGCTCAATTGGATCATTCAATTCCAATAATAGATTACATCAGAGAATATGACCAATTACGTTTAAAGGGAAAATGGCAAATGCTAAAACCGGAAGAAGGAAAGCCTGGTAAAACTCCTAACTTTTCCAAAACAACCTTTTTACAATTTGGTCAGGATTCCTCTAACGGAAAGCAGAATTGTACACTTTATATAGGAAAAAAGCAGAAAGGTGTTTATGATTATCAACTTTTGATTGATGAGGAAGAGTTTGGTGTTTTACAAAGCGCTGGTCGGCTTCCGTGGAACAAAAAATGGGTTTATTACTATTTAGTGGATGATCAGTTGAGTATTTGGCCGGAGATAAAAGAAGACACTCAAATAGGTTTTTACGGTCCGGCACCTTATATCTTTAAGAAGGTCGTTATTGATTAAGCTCAAGCTATACCAAATTGAGTTTTAGTTTTCTCCAAACAACGCAAAATCATCTCCATACAGGAATCAATTGTTCGTTTTTTAGTTCGGAAGGATAAGATGGCCATTCTAATTACGGTCATCTCTTCAATTTTTGTTGAACTCAAAAAGATATGTCCATCTAAATGAATATTTTGCATCAAGGTTCTATTAAACTCATTTTGATCACATTCATTCGTCTCGTACCAAAAGTAACTTACAGACAAATCTGGTTCGGGACCAATTTTAAATCCTGCCTTTTCCAGTTCTAAACGAAAATAATCCGTCAGGTACAATTTCTCTTCCAAACAAGCCACAAAAGGATCTAATCCGTGAATTTGTAAGGGTAGCCACAAACGCATTCCTCTAAAATGTTTCGTCAATTCAGGTGAAACATCTGCCGGATTTAGAGGCAAGTTAGGATCGGCTGCATCCTGCATATAATTAGCAGTGTAGTGATGTGAATGGAATAAAGCTTCTTTATCCTTAATCAAAACAGCTCCTAAACCATAAGGGAGGAATAAACCTTTATGAGGATCAACTACCAAAGAGTCGGCCCGTTCAATTCCTTTAAACAGGTTTTTGGTTCGCTCGCAAAGAATGAAAAATCCGCCATAAGCACCATCCACATGATACCATAAGTTGTTTTTTTCGGCAATATCAGCAATGTCATTAAGTGGATCAACTGCACCAGTATCAGTTGTTCCGGCAGATGCAACGACTAAAAAGGGATTTAATCCCGAACTATGATCAACCTCAATTTGCTTTTGCAAGTGATCGGCCTTAATTCTTGAAAAATCGTCCAATTCCAAATCCCGAATAATCACATCCTCCAAACCAATAATACGAATGGCCTTTTGAATACAGTGATGCACTTGCGGACTTAAATAAACAACACTAGATTGAATTTTATCATTCTTGATTTTGTGCTTATCTCGGGCAGCTGTTAAGGCAATGAGATTGGCAATAGAACCTCCTGAAGTTAAATTACCAACGGCATAATCCGGAAAACCAAATAGACCTTTTAACCAGTTTATCAACTCATTTTCCATGCTCACCGATCCGGGACTACCAAAATACATTCCGGCATATTCATTAGAAATATCCGCCAGATAATCTCCAATAGCTGACAGGAACAAACCTCCACCTGGTATATAGCCTATATGTCCACCCGAAGCGGCATTAATACCGTATTGGTTCACTTCTTCCCGAAAAACTTTAAGTGCCTCATCTAAACTCAATTGCTTATCTCCAATAGCGAGTCTTGAAATATCCGGGTTTCCGGCTTTGTAAGACGGACGATCTTCCATTCCATCAATGAACCAATCGGCATAGGCTTGTGCTAATCTTAAAGAACTTTCCCGCTCATATGCATTTGGTTCAAGTGAGGAAGAACGTTCTTCCAGCATTTTCAATTTTTCAATTAAGTCCGGCATTATGTTAAATTTGAAGAATTGAAGTTAACCATTTATGTCAAAAGGATTAATTCTTTCACTCTTATTAGGCTATTTTTTAGTACTCATCTTAATTTCCTATTTGACGGGTAAAAAGTCTGATAATTCCACCTTTTTTAATGGAAATAGAAACAATAAATGGTACGTGGTAGCTTTTGGAATGATTGGAGCTTCTTTGTCAGGAGTAACCTTTATTTCTATTCCTGGAGTAATTGAGGGCAATCAGTTTACCTATTTACAAATGGCAGTGGGATACATTATAGGCTATTTCCTCATTGCTTTTGTGTTGTTACCTCTTTATTATCGTCTTAATGTTACCTCTATTTATTCCTATCTCGAACAGCGATATGGAACGGTGACGTATAAAATTGGGGCTGCTTTTTTCATTTTATCTCGGATTATAGGTGCTTCATTACGGCTTTATTTGGTGGCCAATGTATTACAGACCTTTGTGTTTGATGATTTGGGCTCTCCCTTTTGGTTAACCGTGACTTTGAGTATTTTACTTATTTGGGTGTATACTCATCGGGGTGGAATTAAAACCATTATTTGGACAGATACCCTGCAGACGTTGTTTATGCTGATTTCGGTAGGGGTGAGTGTTTATTTGATTTCAGATGATTTAAATATAGCTTTCTCTAATTTGTATTATGAAATTTCTGGCTTTGGTTATGGAGAAGTTTGGCAAACGGACAATCCGTTGGCTGGAAACTATTGGTGGAAAGGTATTTTAGGTGGAATGTTTATAACGCTTGGGATGACGGGAGTAGATCAGGACATGATGCAAAAGAATCTCACTTGTGCAAATCAAAAGGAGGCCAAAAAGAACATGATTTCTTTCTCTATTGTATTGTTCTTTGTTAATGTGTTGTTTGTTGTATTGGGAGGTTTGCTCTTTTTGTATGTTGACAATCATCCCGAAATGTGTGCTGCCTGGGGAGAACATGGATATCAAAATGATTTATTATTTGCAACCATTTCGTTAGAAGGAGGATTGGGCTTAACCGTAGGAGTCTTCTTTTTACTGGGCTTAGTGGCAGCTGCTTATAGTAGTGCTGATTCGGCACTGACATCATTGACAACATCTTTGTCAGTAGACTTTTTCGATGTCGAGAAGAAGGAAAAAGCCGAGCAGGAAAAAATCCGGAAGCGATCTCATATTATCATGTCCCTGGCATTGTTGGCAACCATTTTAATTTTTAAGAGTATGGTGAGTGAGAGTGTGATATGGGAGTTGTTTAAGGCGGCTGGATTCACTTATGGACCATTATTAGGGTTATTCATGTTTGGAATAATTTCTAAACGAAAAGTAAATGATGTGACTGCTTCTGCCATTTGTATAGCTGTTGCAGTCAGTGTTTGGTGCTTTTGGAAATTTATTTTACCCATGGAGTTTATGGGAGGGTACCAGTTTGGTTCAGAGTTACTTGGGGTAAATGCTTTACTT
The DNA here is from genome assembly GCA_022361195.1 of Flavobacteriales bacterium. Lineage (GTDB taxonomy): Bacteria > Bacteroidota > Bacteroidia > Flavobacteriales_D > Crocinitomicaceae > JAKSBJ01. The sequence goes on along the minus strand of JAKSBJ010000093.1, from coordinate 4,914 downwards.
GTGTTCATTTTTCTGTGGATATCTTCTTCAAAGCAGGAAGTGCAAAGTTGAATTTATTGACAACTTTGTAAGTAATCGGACCAAAAGGCGTCCGATTTACACAATAGAATGCCAAGTTGACAGCAATTAAGATTTGGTATTGGATTTGAGTTAAGACAAAAAGAGTTAATTTAGTATTTATAGCAAAAATTATAATTATGGCAGTTGAAGTAACAGATGCAAATTTTGATGAGATTGTTGCTAACGCAGACGTTCCTGTAGTATTGGATTTCTGGGCAGCATGGTGTGGACCTTGTAAAATGATTGGGCCACTTATTGAGGAAATGCACAGTGAGTATGAAGGAAAAGCAATCATTGGAAAAGTAGATGTGGATAGCAATCCTGGAATCTCAGGGAAATTTGGAATTAGAAACATTCCTACAGTTGCTTTTATTAAAGGTGGAGAAGTAGTTGACAAATCAGTTGGAGCTGTACCAAAGGCACAATTGACTTCTAAACTTGATGCAATCCTTTAAGCAATTAGATGATAAAAATTAGAAAAGCCGTTCCGAATTTTCGGGACGGCTTTTTTTCTTCTTAATACCAGTAATATGATGTTTTTATCAATTGGGTTGGTGCTTATTTTTTCGGTTTTGAGTCTTTTTCATTTTTATTGGGTTTTTGGTGGAACAGTTGGTCTTGACAAGGCTGTCCCAACAAAGACAAAAGGAGAAAAGGCCATGAATCCGGGATGGTTTGCTACAGCTACAGTGGGAATAGGTTTAGGGGCTTTTGCTTTTTTCTATGTGTTAAAGGGAGGATTTCTTGAACTTGATTTACCTTCCTGGGTAGTGGATTACCTTGGGTGGGGAATCTCCGGAATCTTTTTTATTCGGGCAATGGGTGAATTCAACTATGTGGGTTTTTTCAAAAAAGTGAAGGATACTGAATTTGCGAAATGGGATACCAAATTATTTTCACCACTTTGTTTGTTGATTAGCAGTTTTGGTTTTGCCATAGAGTTGATGGTTTAACAGGCTCCTAGCTCACAATTTTCTCCTTCAAGCTCAAATTCGAGCGTTGGATGCTCAATATTATTTTGCGTTTTTAATTCGGCTCGAATTTCTTTTTTGAGTTCACTAATGTCTTCATGGTAAGTTTCTTTTGAAATGATTAAGTGAACAGTTAAAATGTGATAAATACCATCCATGGTCCATAAATGTAAATCATGGTGCCCGATTATTTTTGGGTGAGTATCAAAGTAAGTCTTTACCGCTAAAAGAGCTTCTTGAGAGGGTGATCCTTGCATGATGATTTTTACTGCCTTTTTGAGATTTCGGAACACATTAAACAAGATATAGCCCGAGATGAGTAAAGACAAAATTGGATCCAGAATCGGAATATCCCATATCAACATCGCAATACCACCAATTAAAACAGCTACCCATCCCAAAACATCTTCTAATAAATGAAGAGAGACTACCTTTTCGTTGAGTGATTCTCCTTTTTTTAGCCGAAAAAAGGCAGCGCCGTTCACCAAAATACCCAATACGGCCAGCAAGATCATGCCCTTGGCATTACTTTCTTCGGGAGCCCATAAGCGGGGAATGGTTTCAATTAAAATAAAAGCTGACCCCAGTAATAAAACCATAGAATTAATCAAAGCACCTAAAACAGAAAAACGTTTGTAGCCATAAGAGTATTTATGATCACTTCCTTTTTTAGATAGGCGCTGAAAATACCAGGCTAATCCCAGCGATAAACTATCACCTAAATCATGAATTGCATCTGCCAATATGGCAACGCTATTGGTGAAAAATCCGCCAACAATTTCAACTAAGGTAAAGGCAAAATTGAGAAAAAATGCAACCGAAATATTCTTGAGATCACTATTGTCTGAATGATCTTTGTGATGATCGTGTCCGCTATGGTGAAAGTGATCATGCATTCCACTACAAAAGTAGGTGAAAAGTAGCTGGAAGGCAATAGAAAAAGGTTTTCTTATTGAAATTTTTTCGACTCCAGTGAGCTAAATGTTTTTACTCCTGAAAGGAATCTTTTAAAGACTATATTTCCTTGATAGATTCCGGTTAAATGAGTATTACTTCGCTCTTTCTTTAATTGCTTTCGTTGGGTTAGTAATGTAGAAAGATGTCCGTAAAATGACATGTGAGATTTGAAGACGGCCCAAAAGTTTCCGAACTTAAGTTTGAATAAAAATCCAATGGCTATCAATCCATCCAAAGACAAGCGTTTAAACATTTTCAGGAACAAAGTCCCGGAATAGTTTTTGGCCATCATGTAAAGTGAATTTCGGAAGTTCAAATACGTTTTTTGAGAATCAGATTCATTTGTCGCTTCCTCTCCGATATGGTAGACATGTGCATTGGCACAATAGTATATTTTGTATCCTCTGTTTTTTAAACGCCAACATAAATCAATATCCGCCATCTGGCTATAAAAGGCCTCATCAAAACCACTACAAACATGGTAGGCATCACGCCGAATGAATAAGCAAGTTGCCGTGGCCCAAAAAACCTCTCGGCTTTCATTGTATTGACCTTTGTCCTCCTCAATTGTATCAAAAATCCTTCCCTGACAAAAAGGGTAGTATTCCATATCTAAAAATCCTCCTGCTGCTCCAGTGTAATCAAAAGAACTCTTTTTAGAATAAGAAAGTATCTTAGGCTGTAATGCTGCAATTTCAGGATTCTCTTCCATCATTTTAAGACAAACTTCAATCCACTTAGGTGTTACCTCAATGGCAGAATTTAATAAGACATAAATATCTTCATCTACCAATTTAAGTGCATCATTGTAGCCTTTAGATAAACCGCCATTGGTTTTATTTTGAATGAGTTTTATTTGAGGATATTGTTGTTCAATAAAACTAAGCGAATTGTCAGTAGAGCCATTGTCAGCAATATAAATAGTTGCGTTAGAAGAATGTTCAATCACCGAAGGTAGGAATTGCTCCAGGTATTTTTGACCATTATAATTGAGTATGACAATAGCAACTTTCACTATCCGCGAAGATAGTTATCCAAATTTGCTAAGGTGCCTAAAGTCTTTTAGATTTTCTAAAAAATGAGCATCAAGGATTGCTGTATAGCAAACTAGAATTTCCACCGTAGTGAATACTGTTGTATGGGTCGTCAGAATTACTAGCCGGACTGTCTCTTTGGTGAAGATCTTGTTGCCAGTTGTAATTTTGAATTTCCCCCGGAAGATCCGAATGTAGCATTGGGTAATCATTCGTTACCAAGTCAGGGTTGTAGAATACAAAACGGATGTTAGATCGTTGTCCAATTCGGTAATAATGCCATATTTGATAAGGATAAGCTGAAGGTTCATTAGGACGATCAATAACCGAGTTTGGTGATCCGTATTTTAAGTGCGTTCGACCACGATCAGTTTCAAATCCTTTTTTTATTTGAGTCCCAAACATCTTTTCGGCATAATAAACCTGCTCCTTGTATTTTAACCAGCTTGCATAAGGTTCGATAGGATCGGTTTCTTTCCAAAAAGCATAGAAATAGTTTTGCATTTTGGTTGTATCCCCTTCCTTGAGCATTTTACGAATGGTTTCGTATTCGTAACGAGGGCTGATAGGCATTAAGCTGTTTAGATAGTATTCAATAGAGTCTGTCCCTACATTTGCTAAGAAAGAAGCATCAATCTCAATATCGTCCGAACTTAATAGCTTTTGAGGAATGGCATCATTCCTTCTTTGAAAATAAACGGTCTCTGTAGATACCGTATCGTTTTCTTTGGAAATGACATTGACATTTAAGTAATAATTTCCCGAAGGCAATGTTTCTATAGGTAAAAAGCCAATTACTGGATTTACATTTTGAGCTGTTAGTCGCTGAAAACGAAAAATATCATCAATAGGCTTTCCTGTATCATAATCTGTAACTGAAAAGGTTAAAAGAAATTGTTCTCCCGCTCCTAAAATTTTATCCGAATTATAAAGCTCGGTGTAAAATGCAATTTTTTCCATCCCCGGTGGATAGTAGTTGGTGAGGTAGGGGAGAATGAAAAAACCATTTTTGGTAAAGTTGTTCTTTTCTTCTGTTTTTACGGCATCCTGAATGAATTCTACGTCCGAAAAGTTGATTTCTGATTTGTCAAACTCATCAATTCGGATACTCTGTTTACCGGATACTTCATCGCCTGATACCAGATCTTTAATCACTAGTTCATAATCATAAACACCAGGACCAACACTGTATCGGCGAACGTCAAAAAAGTCTTCTACTACCGAATCTTTCATTGCTGGCGAGTTTAAGACATATTTATCGGCCACAATAATGCTATCTCTAAAGCTGAAAATTTGAGTGATTTCGACACTAGCCATCAAACCATCCTCTTTTGCAACATACTTAAATGTTCCGCTTGAAAATTGAAGCGAAGTAGAAATGTAAGATTGATGTTCGGGTGTATAATAAACCTTGTAATTAAAATAAACCTGAGGTTTTGCCGAAACCCCTATCGTTACAAAGACAAGCAATACAGTTAACAGACTTTTCATGATGGTAGAATTCTATAAAATAAAGGTAAGCATTAAATCTTCACCCTCCTTAAAATATTGATTCATCTTCCTAAGATATTGATTGAAGTGCAGCACCTTGTGTTGAGAGGATGATCTCTTATTAGAACGGTATCTGCCTTTAAAGCTGATAAGGACCATTTGAATTGTTCTTATACGAGCCTGATTTTTCAAAAAGCCGTCGAATTTTTTTTGAGGCGTTAAGTGCGTGTTAAATAAATGTTTAAATGATGAAAATAAAATCTCTCGAATTTTTTTTGAAAAAATTGATTGCCGAAAAAAAAATAGTTCCTACTTTTGCCGCGGAGAATTGGCAGAGTGGTCGAATGCGGCAGTCTTGAAAACTGTTGTACCGCAAGGTACCGGGGGTTCGAATCCCTCAT
>JAKSBJ010000094.1 GCA_022361195.1 Flavobacteriales bacterium | reverse complement strand
TCATCTCCCGGTCTGCAGAAAAAGAGCACCTTTTCACCAATGCCGTTGGTGTCCGGATAATTTTCCAAAATGGTCATGACAATGGTCTTCGCATCCACTCCCGACATTCCTTCTTCCCGATCCCATTCCCAGCGCTCATTGTTTGTTGCTCCTACAATTAGTTCGTTCTCTCTAAAATCAATGTAGTTGATAATTAAGAATGGTTTTCCATACAACCAAATGTACTAAATGAAGCAAAGCTATTTCGCAAAAAGATTCAGCAACCCAAACCTTTGTAGTTTGAGTTGCCGTAATCCTGGTTTTTTATTGTTTGATTACTTTGTAGAGATAAACGTTGTCATCGTTTCCAATTAGTTGTAAAAAGTACATTCCCTGTGCATAAGGTAATTCAATCTCCATTTCCTTACTCACGACGTGATGATAACTTGCAACTTTCCCCTCTGGTGTCATAATACGAACAGAACTGAATTGAGTGGGATCGTTTAAAATCAAGGTAATGTTATCCTTTGTTGGATTTGGGAAATAGCGTAGTATTTCATTCTTTATTTCGTCAATGGATGAAACTCCCTGAATATCGACACAGTCAGAGGTGTCAACGCATCCGTCAAGAGTAAGCACCACGGCATAAGAACCATTGTTTGTAGCAGTATAACTTTGATCTGTTGCGCCTGAAATTGGCATAAAGTCGTGGCTACAGTCTATCCATTGGTAAGAGTCGGCAGTTAAATTAGCTGTAAGTGTTGGATCGTCTACAGTTACACTCACATCCATAATGGTATAGTCTACCTCAATGGTGTCGGAACTATAACAACAATTTCCGTTTGATACTTCCAGCCAATAAGTTCCCGCTTCGGTTACAGTGAACGAAGTGTCGGCAGAACCATCTTGCCACAGAAAGCTCAATCCTTCATCATCAAGTTCATAAAGATTTAAGGTTTCTCCAGGGCATAAAGTGGTGTCATTCCCCAGAAAAACATCCGGAATGTTCTTGACAATTACCGTATAGTAAGTGGTGTCAACATCATCAAACTCCACATAAGTACTAGTGAAAGCAGGTGATACATAATAAATTGAATCACCAGAAAGTACGCTTGCCATATCAGTTTCTAATGCCCAACTGTGGTCTGAATTGGTGTAATCAACCAAGTCAATAGTATCATGCTGGCAAATGGTTAGAAAATGGTGGTTATACTCCCAGGAATTTTGAAAATTAGGTAAACCAATCACACTTAATCCGGCTCCATCTCCTTCAAATAAATCTGTCTCTTGAAATAGGAAGTTACAACTTAAACCAAGGTTGTCCGGATTTTCAACCACGTGCAAATACTGATCAATATGGGCTGCTGCATAAATTCTTCCGTCATTCCCTAGTAGTAGACTCTGAGAGCCCGTGCTGCTTTCGCCCAAATAAACATCACTTGCCTGAATGTCTTCTTCACTACAAGCGGATAGATCGAATTGATGTATTCCCATTTCATCAGTAAAGTCATGAGTACTGACATATAACACCTGGTTATTGGGCGAAAATTCAATACCATAAGGGTCTGAAACTGTAATAGTCTGAATATTGCTTAAAGTTCCACTGGCATTGTCAAAATCAAAAACGTCCACTTGATCGTTGAACAGTTTGGCGTTGGCCATTCTTAAACCATCGTGAGAAGCTTTTAAATAACCAATTCCAGCATTTGTGTCATCAACCAACTCATCACCAAGTGTGCTTACAACCGGACTCATATCAATTCCTGCTGCTGTTACCAAATAACTGTGATAAATGTTTGAACCGGCCAATTGAGTAACTACCCAAAAATCTGTCTCGTTTTGATGGAGTACTGCTGTTAGCTTTTCGGACATTGAATTTTGAATGAGAATGTCTTTGTTTTCATTGATGTCTCCAAGTCCGCCATCAAGCGTCATGTCAACTTCACTGTATCGTAATCCATCAGGACCACCAACGTTGTCTATGGTGAATAGGTAGTAAATATTATCACTACCTGGTTTTTTAATAATTAATGCCGATTGCGTTGAACTAAAATCTCCGCTAAGTTCCGTTCCGTTTGGCATGATCTCTTGATTTTGATTCCAAACTGTTATACCGTCCGTAAAAAAGAGTAAATCGCCATTTTCATCACTGATTGAGGCTGATCCTTCTTGAGTGGCAATTGATTCATATGCATCAAAGGTCACTGGCGAACCAGAGTTAAAATCTAATGCTCCATAATTGGCAAATAACCAATTGTTACGCTGGGGCTGTGCAAAACCTAGCGTTGAAAAAAGAAGCAAAAGGGTAATAAATGAAAGTTTGTTTGCTGATAGAGAATTCATAGTGCGTAATTTTTTAATCAGTACACAAGGACTTTTTAAAAGGTTGGCTATACCTTTTCATTTTTGTATGCCTGGTTATAAATAGAGAACGCCTGGCATGGATGGTTTTAGAATAGGAGGATGTATTGGTATTCTTCAGTATTCAACTAATAAGCCAAGTTGTAACAATTCGTAACTTTTGTATTTTAGATCGTAAAGAAACTTAAGTATGCCATCCAAGCTAATCATATTACTGTTTTTATTGAGTTCGAATATTAGTTTCTCTCAAAATCATTATGATAGCTTGGCTTTTAGTTATTTAGATAGTGTTTGGAGGAAAGCCCATTTTTCGCAACAATACCCAATAATTAATTTGGATTCAAATGAATTGGATCTTTACAAATTGACTTTTCCAGCATCAAAAAATAAACTTAGAATGAAGTTTGGTTATGTGCGGGATAGCAAGGCTATTTATTGTTTCGAGATTATCTCTTCCGACCTGCAAACGTTTCTCTCTGATACGGCTATACATTCAAAGCCCCTGAGTTATCCGGAAAATGTTTTTTTTAAGTTATGCTATGTATTTAATGGCACCACACTTAAATGTTATAAAACTCATGAAAGAAGAAGCGGTTCCACAGAGGAGTTTAATCTTTTTTGGGAACCAAGGGTAGATCGTTCTTTCAAAGGCTTTAATATGCCCTTTATTGTTAGAGATGAGGTTAAGTATAGAATTAGAAAGTGGGATGATTAATAGCCCTATTAGTTATGCCTTTTTCTGAACATTAAAGGAGACATTCCTACATTTTTCTTAAAGAAATTGATGAAGTTAGATCGGTCGTCGAACCCTAAAACCTCTGCTATACCATCTATTGAATCATCCGTGAGTGACAGAAGATTCTTGGCTTCCCATGTTTTATATTCAGTAATGATTTGTTTGGCAGGTTTCCCGGTGGTTTTTTTGACACACTCTGATAAATAGATTGAGCTTAAATTAAGCTCGTTAGCAAAATCACTTACAAGTCTATATTTGCTTCTCCTCATGGCATTTTCAAATAGATATGTAATCTCCTCTGCCCTTGAATGAAATTTATTAGGTGCATTTTCAATGATTTTTTTTGCTTCGAAAAGAATGATGGTGAGATATGACTTGATAATTTCGATTTCATCGTGAGTTGGTGTTTTGAATCTTTCATGAATCTCATTCATCAAGTCAAAAAAACGATTGCTTTGTTCCTTGTTCAAAGCATAAACGGGTGAAAAATTTCGACTAAAGTATGGAAACCGTTTAATTAGGTTAAAGTTAGTTGGAGCAATATTCAAGAATTCGTTTGTGAAGAATATCAAGTAACCTTCCGTCTTTTTGTCGTACTGCTGACTGTCTATCTGCAATGACTGTCCAGGAGATAAGAAAGTGAGTTGACTTCCACCAGAAATGTACTTAACCCCATCAATTAGGATGTCATCCCCTCCCTTTCTATTTAGTGTCACCTCAAAATAGTTTTCAGAATGTAGTTCAGCTCTTATTGGTGGCAGAGAATTCAATTCATCCTTAAAACTTATGATGTGGAAGTGTTCATGTTTTTGATAGTTCTGCAGTTGAAGATGCTTCAATAAACTTGATATGGAATCTATTGATATTGTTTTTGTTACCACCTTACAAATATACCTTAATATTTACATTTTTCACCTCAATTTAATGTGTATAGCTATGTTTTTGTCAAGTTACTTTTGTCCTGGATAAAACAAAGAGTTAAAATGAAACAGTTATTATTAATAGGTGGTATTGCACTCAGTATGGCTACTTATGCTCAGCACGAGTCAGATACCATTCCTCATCATGAAGAGGCACCCATTCCAGTTGAAGCGATGGTAGGGAACAAATGGGCTATGTTCCAAACTATCATTACAAAGGATTTTGCAAATAGGAAGGTTAATTTTTTTAACCTGATTAACTATGAAGTTGATTATGATCCAAATGTTCCACAATCCTACATTATACAATCTGTTTTTTCGTACAATATCAATAGGTTTTTTTCTGTGGGAACAGGTGCAAACCTTAAGGCTTTTGGTGGATTTAAACCGCTGATAGCAGGAAGGTTTTCCATGTTTAATCGGAATGTAGGATTGGTTATTCAGCCATCCATTGAACTTCATAAAAATGGTGTGTCCGAAGTATTCGCTCTGTTTGAATGGAACCCATTTAATGCGGGATTAGTTTCTCCATTTTTTGGAATTCAAGGAGCAACAAACATCACGACCAGAAATGGGGAGCATGATTTTTCCTATATCAATGCAAGATTAGGAGTCCAAGTTGCACAATTCCGTTTAGGACCTGCATTAAATTCGAGGTTCGTGGGGCCTACTGGAAACATAGAGATGAATTATGGAGGATTTATATCAATTTCAATTTTTTAACGATGAAAAAAGTAAGTGGTAAAGTTTACGGGATAATATTTAGCCTCCTGATTAGTTTAGTGATGTCTTTCTTTATGTCATTTTTCATGATATGGGTAAATGTAGGTTTCACGGATGAATTCATAGTGGCATGGATGGGAAGTACGCTACTTGGATTAGCTATAGGATTTCCAATTGCAGCTATTGCAGTTCCACT
>JAKSBJ010000096.1 GCA_022361195.1 Flavobacteriales bacterium | reverse complement strand
GCATCTCCGCGAAGTCTTCCAGATGCTCGACCGTCAGCGCCAGCGAGAACCCGGTGTGGTGCGCCCCGCCGGCGTGGATCCACGCGGCCGCGGCGGTGGGCAGGTCCGGGTGAGCATGCCACAGCGCCCGGGCGACCGGCAGCTTCGGCAACGGCTCCAGCGGGGCGACGACGTCGAGCGTGTTGACCACCATGCGGAAACGATCGCCCATGTCGACGACCGTCGCGTTGACCGCCGGGCCGGCGGCGGCGTCGAACACGAGCCGGACCGGGTCCTCCTTGCCGCCGATGCCCAGCGGGTGGACCTCGCACGACGGCCGGTCGGCTGCGATCGACGGGCAGATCTCCAGCATGTGCGCGCCCAGCACCTTCCCGCCCGCGGGGTCGAAGTGGTAAGTGTAGTCCTCCATGAAGCTTACCCCCCCGGGCAGGCCGTGGGCCATGACCTTCATCGACCGGACCAGGGCCGCGTGCTTCCAGTCGCCCTCGGCGCCGAACCCGTAGCCGTCGGCCATCAGGCGCTGGGCCGCGATGCCGGGCAGCTGCTTGAGGCCGTGCAGGTTCTCGAAGGTGTCGGTGAAGGCGTAGAACCCGCCGTCTTCGAGGAACGCGCGCAGCCCCAGCTCGATGCGGGCGGCGTCGCGCAATGACGAACGGCGCGCGCCGTCGGGCCGCAGACCGGCGGCCACCGCGTACCGCTCGTCGTATTCGGCGCGGAGACGTTCAACCTCCCGGTCGGCGACGGCGTCGACGCGGGCGGCCAGGTCGCCCAGGCCGTAGCCGTTGACGCGGTAGCCGAGGCGCAGCTCGGCCTCGACCTTGTCGCCCTCGGTGACCGCGACCTGGCGCATGTTGTCGCCGATCCGGGCGATCTGCATGCCCTGGGCGTCGTGCCGGGCCGCCGCGGCGCGTTGCCACGCCGCCAGGCGGTCGTGCGCGGCCGGGTCCTCCCAGTGCCCGACCACGACCTTGCGGTTGCGGCGCAGCCGGGAGCAGATGAACCCGAACTCGCGCCCGCCGTGGGCCGACTGGTTCAGGTTCATGAAGTCCATGTCGATCGACGGCCAGGGGATATCGCGGTTGAACTGGGTGTGCAGGTGGCACAGCGGCTTGTCGAGCCGGCGGAGCCCGCCGATCCACATCTTCGCCGGGCTGAACGTGTGCATCCACGCCACGAGGCCGATGCAGTTGGGCGCGGCGTCGGCGTCGCGCAGCATCGCGGCGACCTCGTCGGGCGTCGTGAGCACCGGCTTAAACACGAGCCTGATCGGCAGGCGCCCGCCGGCGTTGAGGCCGTCCACGATCGCCTGCGCGTCGGCGTCGCCGCACTTTGCGCCGTCGAAGGTGAAGGTGAGGAACAGGCAGCCGTTCACGCAGGAGGCGGCCGTGGTCATCAG
>JAKSBJ010000140.1 GCA_022361195.1 Flavobacteriales bacterium | reverse complement strand
CTCCATCAACGGAAGAATTTATCGGCTCGAGGATAATTCACTGGAGCTTTATTACAGTTTGCCAGATAGTTTAGTCTCCAATTATATGTTCATGGATTTTGATAATCGTAATCATTTGATAATATCATGTAAAAGCTATTTAGACTTATCTCCTGAGCGGGAGTTGAAAGTGCTACCATTATATTCAGGTGCAAGAGAGTACCCTATTTATGAAGATGGAAAGGGAGGTTTGGGGTTAGCCGATGTTAATGAAAAAAAGATCTATTCTTACTATGATGGTGAATTGAAGTTTTGGTTTGAGCTTAAGTCTCCTCTAAAAGAGAATTTATTGTGGCTACAGTTTACCTCCAATAAAAATAAGTTACTTGGAGCAGTTGCCCCTTCCTCTGAAATGTATTGGGTTGGTATGGATACTATTGAGCCTGTTGTGTTTAAAGATTTTTCTGTTTCAGGAGAAAGATTTAATGCTACTCTTGATGATTATTCTCGTATTTGGTTGGCTTCAGCTACCAACGGAGTTCAGGTTTTTAATGTTGATGGGCGTTCTGTTTTTGGAGCAAATGTACTTTTTCCAAAACATCGAATTTCGGCTTTTATGCAGGATAGAGATGGTGGAATATGGCTTCCTACCTTAGGAAAAGGAATTATCGTAATTCCAAGTTTTGATATATTGAATGTCTCAGACAATAATGAGTTGGAGGAACTAAACCTTCTTTCCTTAACAAAAGATTCTAAGGAGAATGTTTATGTGGGAAGTCAAGAGGGGTATTTATACCAAATAAGGTCCAATAAACATTCCAGGTTGAAAAAGAGTGTGGAGTTACTAATGACCTACACCACCAAAATTGGAAAACTGACTTACCTCTCCGAAGAGGCTACTTTCTTATTGAGACCAGACAATTTTGAATTGAATTCTTCTTCAGCAAAAGGAGTTTTCTCAGCAAAAAAAAAAAAAAAAAAAGGGCCAGATCAAGGATGGTTAAGTCCAGATAGGTATGGAGTTGTTTACAGACATACAAAAAGTGGGAATTTTATTGACTATGAAATTTCTAGTTTCCCCTTTAAATGGGATACTAATAGGGTGTATGGGCGTATTAGTGTTGGGAGAACTTATGCTGTGCATTGGGATTCGAATACTCAAAAAATATGGGCGGCCACTTCAACAGGATTAAAGACAATCGGTCAGCAGGGAGTTGAAACATTGACCGTTGATGGTAATCACATCTATTCAACCGAAATTATAGGCAAGGATGAGTTTGTTTGGGTCGCTTCACGTAATCAAGGACTTCTGGTATATAAAAATGGAGAGCTTATTGAGCGATTAACAACCAATGAAGGTTTGTTATCCAATCAAATACATGATCTTAAATTGGAAGGAGATATCATTTATTTGTCTTCTTCCGAAGGATTACAGATGTATGATTTGATTTCTAAATCTTTCCGCTCACTGACAAAGTTCAATGGTCTCAATTCCAATCATGTTATTGACTTTGAAGTCACGGAAAAAGAGGTGTGGATTTTGGGACCAAAAGGATTACAATGTCTACCAAAATCTTTTTTCCTGAAAGAAATGAGTTTGCCTCCAGTTCATTTTATATCCATTATAGTTAATGATGAAATAGAGGTACTTAATCAAACAAAAGAACTTGAACATGATCAAAACAAACTCTCTTTTTACTTTGCAACTAACTCTTTTAGTCATCGAGGAGAATTGATTTACCAATATCAGTTAAGCGGAGTAAATGATGATTGGGTCTCTGTTCCTTTTAGCGATAATAATGTAGAGTTTAATGCCTTGTCACCGGGGGATTATACTTTTCAGTTGCGGACTCAGAGTAAAGAAGGCCAATATTCCGACACGATTGTTTATCATTTTATCATTGCGCTTCCTTATTGGGAAACCTGGTGGTTTTATACCCTTGTGGTTCTGTTTGTTTTGTTTGTTTTTTACATCATCTTTCAACTGAGAATGAGAATTGTCAAAAAGCAATTGATTTTAGAGCGACAATTGAAAATCTCCGAGATCAAGGCGATAAAAGCCCAAATGAATCCTCATTTTGTGTTTAATGCACTCAATTCTGTTCAGGATTTAGTGATGATGGAAGACGTTCGTTCCTCGAATAGCTACTTAACCAAGTTCGCTGATTTAATGCGAAAGACCCTGGAATTGTCAAGCGAACAATTCATTGCTCTGGACGAAGAGTTGGAAATGCTCGAACTCTATTTGCAGTTAGAAAAACTGAGGTTTGGGAATGATTTCGATTTTACCTTTGATTTGAACTTAAAGCATCATCCTTCTCATTACAAAATACCGGCAATGTTGTTACAACCTTATGTTGAAAATGCGATTAAACATGGATTGTTGCACAAAACAGGTGAAAAGAAAGTGATTCTTCATTTTCACGACATTAAAGATGGGTTTCAATGTGAAATTATTGACAATGGGGTAGGGAGAGCCAAATCTGCTGAGATTAATAAACGGAGAACCTTTGGTCACCAATCTTTTTCTCAATCGGCTAATGAAAGCAGAATTGATTTAATCAATCAAACTCTCAATCATAAAATAGAATATGAGGTAGAGGATTTAATGGAAAATGGGGAAAGTTTGGGAACAAAAGTCAGCTTCATTTTTAAAGATAAAATCAGTAAATAACCTTTTCATGGGTTGAAGTTTACATTTCGTGAAGTCACACTACATTTAACTTCTATCTTGGCCTAACATTGTGTTATAAAATTATAGCACAATATGAAGAAAGAGATTCAATCATTGCTAGTATTGCTAGCATTTACAAACATAAGTTTTTCGCAAACTGTAAGTATCCCAGACGCTAATTTTAAAGCCTATTTAGTTGGAAATACAGACATTAATACCAATGAAGATTCCGAAATTCAAACGACTGAGGCCGCTGCTTTTTCGGGCTCCATTATTTGTTCAGATTTGGGAATCTCTGATTTGACAGGAATTGAAGCCTTTACAGCCTTATCGGAGTTGGATTGTAGCACTAACTCATTAACGAGTTTAAACCTTTCTTCCAATCCTGATTTAACGACCTTGTTTTGTCAGGAGAATCAATTGACTTCATTGAATATATCCGCCAATCCGGCTTTAAGCTTTTTGGCTTGTTTTGATAATCAACTCACCTCATTAGATGTAAGCTCAAATAGTTTATTAGCTGACCTGTACTGCGGAGATAATGAATTGACTACCTTGGATGTAAGTTCTAATACATTTCTGGAACTATTGTTTTGTTATAACAATGAACTAACAGATTTGGATGTAGAAGGAGCAACTGCCTTGTCTAATTTATCTTGTTTTAACAATCAACTTACCGAATTGGATTTAACGACGAATGAAGCTTTAACCTACTTTTATGGGCAAGAGAATGAATTAAGTAGTTTGGATCTTTTTGAACTTCTGAATTTATCATCTTTATCCTGCTGGGATAATCAATTAGCATCCTTGGATTTGTCGACAAATACGGGCTTGTATTTTGTTAATTGTAGTGAAAACTCCTTAACAGAATTAAATATCGCCAATGGTACTAACACAAATATTGCTAGTGGTGATTTTATTGCAACAGATAATCCTGATTTGGCTTGTATTAAAGTAGATGATGTAGCTTATAGTAATACAAATTGGACCGGTGATGTTGACCCAACAGCAAGTTTTAATTTGAGCTGTTCAGTTGGAATTACAGAGACGGATAAAGATAATTTTAAAGTCTTTCCTAATCCGGTAAATAGTATATTGTTTGTAGAAATTCCAAGAGATGAAGTGCAAGAAATTAAAATAGCCAACTTAGCTGGAGAGGAAGTATTAGGTGCGCCTTCTGATACAAATACAATTGATGTTTCAACATTACCTAAAGGAGTTTACTTTCTTCAATTGAGAACTGCAAACGGTATTTCAACACAACGTTTCATAAAAGAGTAAATCAACCTTTCCAAAAATACTCTTCATGGGTTTAATCGTGCAGCTTGTGGGATGAAGTGAAATTAACATTCTACGTTCCCGTATTCTTGCACTCATTGGTCTTAAAACCATAAAAAAGACTACTTAATTTTTTAAATAATGCGAATAGTTAAAACACTTGGACTGATACTTATTTCTTATACCTCTTTGTTTGCACAAACCATGGCAGATGACAGAAAGGTAATTGGAAAAGACTTATCAAATGTTGAATTGGGAGTTTATAACCGAACAGAGGCCAAGTCAGGCGAAATGTTTGCGGTTGAAGTAATCGTTACTTTTTCTGATGGATCTGTATTAGAATTAAACAAAGAAGGAAAAAATGAAAAAGAGAAATCATTCATTTATGAAGTTTCAAATGCCCGATCTGCTTGGGGAGAAAACACAAAGGATTCCCCTTTATTTTATTACAATTATTGCGACTCCGAAGGATCAGGGAGTATTACGGTTAAAGTTAAACGATCTGAGGACAGAGATTGGTTAGCTGAAAAAAAGTTTCCCTTTCAATGTACACCCGACCCGGCAATTGCCGCAAAAATTCGAGATGAAAAAGAGCGTGAATATGAACTTGAAAAGAGTCGGGAAGAAAGAAAACAACATGTGGCTAATTTGTCACCCCAAGAAGAAGCTGCTGTTGAACGCTTGTTAAAAGAAGGACATATTACCGATCGAGAAGAGGCGGAAGACTTTGTTATTTTGATAAAACAAAGGTTAGAGTATGCTAAAACGGTGGAATATTGGAGAACCGAAGACCGTGTGCCAGTGGTGAAGGGAGATGAAGAAAAGGTGTATGCAATTAGGAATTCCGACACATTGCATGTTTATAGTGATTACAACAAAAACATGGGCTTACTTTTAGATGGAGACCGTGTGATACGTTTAACTTCATACATGGGAGATGACCTGCCTGATGATGATGGAAATGCAAAAAATATTGGTTTTCAATTGTTCAGTCATGATAAGCAAAACAACTATGAATCTAAAGCCGGAGCTTATGGTTATTCTTATTTTGATGAGGCAAGTAAATCATCTTTAGTCAATTTTAAAAAGCTAGAATCGGGACGGTATATCGTGATTAGTTTGGATCAAATCATTGTTTTTAATGAGCAATTAGAGACGATTCATAAAATGGCGGCCAGTTCAAAATCTGGTGGAAAGAAATTTTTGGATGCCATTGAAATTCCGGGGACTAAGGATTTAGCCGTCATGTATACAGATAATCGACACAATGTTTTTATTGGTCGTTATTCTGACGAGGAGATGCTGTTTGATGTAAACTATATGCCTATAACAAGAGATAATTATGGTACTGGAGTTGATGTTCCGTATACCAACAGAATGTTCAAAGCCGATGATGAAACTTTTGTAGTTTTCTTAACACGCCATGGAGCAGATTATGCTGGTGT
Organism: Flavobacteriales bacterium; assembly: GCA_022361195.1. Taxonomy (GTDB): domain Bacteria; phylum Bacteroidota; class Bacteroidia; order Flavobacteriales_D; family Crocinitomicaceae; genus JAKSBJ01. Next base: position 10,064 of record JAKSBJ010000140.1, on the reverse strand, counting down.
TGTGAAGTATAAGTTCAGCAATTTAGAGGCAGAAGGTGATCGTTTACACCAAATTGCTAATAAACCTTTGTGGGTGAAAACCTGGGACTATGCATCCTTTCTTTCGATGTCCCAATTACCCAATGGAAAAATAATGGTGCTTTTTACCTGGAATGGCTTTAGTATGGGAGAAATTCGGACCGAAGAGATTTCAAGAAATGATATTGATATTACCGTAAATTCTGAGGAAGAATTGATGTCAACTTTGGTGTCTTATAAAGATAATTCCATCAAGAATATGAATGAAGAGGGGAGTACAAACAAGGTTTATTATTATCCACAAGAAGATGGTTCATTGTTGCTTCTAAGGTCCGAACCGGAAGGAAGTGATTTTTCAAGACAATACTTACTATCGCATTACGATAAAGACCTGAACTTTTTAGCAAAATATAAATTGCCACAACCACTTTTGGCTGAATTGTATGCTTTTGGTTATGGGATGAACACACAGGTTGATGGGGGGAATCCATTCTACATCTATAAAGATGACGATATGGATGAAAATGAACATTACGAGAGTGGTATTCCAAGTTGTCGATTGGCAGGAAAACTTTATGATCAGGATATAGGTTTGTATGAATCCTACACCAGCGAAAAAGATGATAATTACATTGAATGGCAGCGATCAGGAGTAACCTTCACGAAAATTCCTCTGCATTATTTAGATCGTTATCCTAAAGACTTTTTTAGGTCGAGACAAGCATTAGATTTTAAGTTGGATGCAAGTGGTGAATATTTGTACATGACTACTCCTTTTACACTTGAAAAGATTGAATTAAAGAATGTTACATTGGCCAAGCCTTTTGTAAAGACAACAGATAAATTTTAACTAATAAATCAACATAAAATGAAAAAAGCACTTTTTATTATTGGAACAGCAATGATTTTGCTTCCGGCTCTTACATCAGTTTCTATTGGAAAAGATAAAACTGAACTGGATGTATCGGGAAGTACTTTTAAAGTGGTTAATAATACCGGAGAAAAAGTAAAATTAGAACATTCCGGAGGATCAGTAAGCTTAAATAACGGAAGTTCAACTTCTTTGTCTTGTACAAGAGAAGGAAATGAAATCTACATTGATGGCGAGCATTTACATACAGTAAGTTCAGCCGATTGTGGAAAAACTTACAAGATTAAAGATTGGATGTAGATCTTTGTAAGTGGATTTGTTATATTTCAATATTTGATGAATAAAAGGATCAGGACAATAATTGTCGATGATGAAGAACGGGCCAGAAGGGTACTGGAGAACTTATTGGTAAAATATTGTCCTGATGTTGAGGTGGTAGCGACTTGTTCCTTAGTGCCTGAGGCCGTGGAAAAGATTCAATTACTAAAGCCCGATGCTGTTTTTTTGGATATTGAAATGCCCGAATATTCGGGCTTTGAGTTGTTAGAACAACTGGAAGGGGTGGAATGCGATGTCGTTTTTGTTACGGCTTATAATCAATATGCCATTCGAGCTTTTGAAGTATCTGCGATTGATTATATACTCAAACCAATTTCGATCGAAAAACTGGAACTGGCGGTTAATAAATTGCGAAAAAGCTATGACCATTCTCAAATAGAAAACCGTTTGAAGCTTCTCCAACAAAACCTTGAAAGCAAAACACCTAAAAAACTAGCCCTACCCATTCAGGGAGGTTTTGAATATGTAAAACTGGCTGACATTAGCCACATTAACGCTGATGGATCTTATTGTGAAATCTATTTTTCGAACGGAAGTAGAATCATCGTCTCAAAAAAAATGAAGTTCTTTCATGATCTGTTAGCTAATGAACCCAATTTCTTTCGTTGTCACCGATCACATTTGGTGAATATCAATCAAATCAACCTATACCAAAAAGGAACAGCTACTCTTTTAATGGAAAATGAACTGGACGTAAACGTGGCCAGAGATAAAAAAAGAGAACTGCTCAATTTACTTGAAAAGCAGAATTTGTGAGTGGACCTAAGTAAGTTTTCTTTAAAAAGAAGGATCCGAATCTAATCCGTACATTTGAGATTACTTTAAAATAGGTCATACTAAAGCAAAATGCGCTACTTACTTCTCCTTGTTTTATTCTTAAATTTTTCAGCTGTTCTCTGCGCTCAAAAAAGGTTGAAAGACACACTCATTTTACCCTTTGAATACGATAAAATTGAACGGGAAAAAGAACATGGATATGTGTTGACTAAAAAGAGCAAAAAATATCTCTTTAATTCTAAGAATTTTGAAATAGGTCAATTCAAGTCAGAGGAAAATAAAAAGGGTGAGATAAAGGTTGTTGATGTAGTATTTGACTATAAAGTTGTTAAGGACACCTCAGGTTATTTCACAATTGATAGGAATAACACGCGTCTTGTTCCTGAAAGTTTCGACGATTATTCAATACAATCGAATAACCAAATCATTTTTAGAAAGGGTGAACTATACGGTCTTATTTCTGTCAGTGGTCATCTAATAATAACAGCAGACGTTGAGGAATTGGAATATCTCGGGGGATTTTATTATTTCAAAAAAAATGGAGTTAAAGGCTTTTTGAATGTAAATGGAGAGGTCACCTTTTATGGTTTTGACCGATATAAAGTTCTAGGAAATGGAACCTATTCTGTCTCTAAAAAAACAAAGTATGCCTTGGTGGGGCCTGATGGTAAAATTAAGACACCATATCGTTACTCTAAGATTGGGGCTTTTGCTTATAATGGAGGTTCGTACCCATATATCAATGTTGCTAAAACAGGAAAGGAGTATGTTTTCCTGGATAGGGAAGGGAATACTTTGAGCAAACCTTTTTACAGTATGGTTCCGCCAAGGAATTATACACTTGACAAATGGATAAAAGTGAGAGAGGTGAGTGGTTTTTGTAATTTCATTAAGTTAAATAGTGAACGGTTTTTCGCTACAGATTCAACTACTTATGATGATGTTCAAATGTTACGGAATAATAGGGTCTGTGTGAGAGTAAAACCTAAAGATGAAAGACGATTTTATTTTGGAATTGTAAATAGGGAAGGGGAGTTTGTTGTACCTCCTATTTATTTTTATGTAGGAGAATTTCACAACAACATTGCTCCGGCAATTAAACTTTCAGAGACAGGAGGAAAGAGTATTAGCGGATATTTAAAGGAGGATGGAACATTCTTTGAAATTCCATCCAATAAGTTAGAAGAATTCTCAAATGGATATGGCATATTTCACGATTACGGTTCTCCAGATTCTCTGGGGAAATCAGCTGTAGTAGATACGAACTTTAATTTCATTATTTCACCGGAACAAGGGTATGATTTGATAATCGGTCCTCAGGATAGCATGTTTATCCTTCTTAAAGATTCTCTTTATGGTTATGCTGATTTGAATGGAAAAGAGATTATTCCGTGCAGATATAAACAGGCGGAGCCATTTGAGAATGGTCTGGCTAAAGTAGATAACGGAAGAGTTTACCTTAATAAAAAGGGAGAAGAAGTCTTGAATTTGGAAAAAGGAGATGAGTTGGTTGACTTTTCGGAAGATATCGGTCTTCGGTTAAAAAAAATAAAGAAAGATGGATTTTGGGGAGTGATTGACTTTTCGGGATCGATTTGGATAGAGCCAAAATATGATTCCTTAAAAATTGACAATTACATATTTAGGGTATGGAAAGATGGAGTTGTGGGCTTGCTGGACATAGATGGAAAGGAATTGCTTAAGCCAAAGTATAAGTCTATTAAAATCAACGATAATTCTTCTATTGGGCAATGGTGGATTATAGCTCAGGTCAAAAATGAAAAATATGGACTTAAAATATTGGGAGGAGATTGGTTGTTAAAACCAGAATATGAATCAATCCAAATGATTAATTCAAGCTTTCAAATGATTTATGAAAACGGAATAAAAACCGGATTGTGGGAAGCTACTTATTTAGCAAAGAAAGATGGAAAGTACGGTTTGGTGAAGTATTCTGTAGATGAGTTTTAGATGACTTGTTATCACTTCAAATCTCCCTCAACTCTACGCTATTAAACCAGGCTTTTCCCATAGTTAATCCTGCATGTCCTCCAACTTGAAGGTGAACGGTAATGCTATCTCCTTCTCCCGAATTGAAATCAATATTTCCCTCTTGCCAATCATGTGTTCCGTAATAAATGGCTGATTCGTTTAAATAAGGTTCTTCACGATGTACCCATACATTGGCTCCCCAGGGATAGTCGTTATTAGAATCTTCGATAAAACACATGTTCATTACCTCCTCAACTTTTATCAGAAAACTCAGCTGATAATTGGTGTTTGGTTTTACGGCAAAATTCTTAAACCACTGAGCATGATTGCACCCATAACAGTTAATACCTCTATTTTTCTCTGAAAAATGAACGGACGGATTCCAGGCATTTGTTTGCCAACTACCATCGGCAAATTCAGGAGTAACTTCTATTACTGGTGCTTCAGTTAATTCATCCTCTTGTGGGCCACTAAAAATGACCAGAAATACAAAGACTAAAGGTCCAATAATGCACAATGCAATAATGATCTTTAAACTAAGCGAAAGTTCATTCTTTCGTTTTGAAGTATACCCTTTCGCTTTTCTGCTGTATTCATCCAGAATTTCCTTCTCTATTTCATTGACCTGCTTTTTAGAAAGCTCCGTCATCTCCAAAAGCGCCTCTTTATTGGCTTTTAGTAAATCTTTTTGTTCTTTCTTTTCCTTTAAAGCCTGATCTTTTTCAATGACACGCTTCCTCAGCTCATCCAGAATTTTGTGCTGATCTTTTTTCTTCATTTGCTTTTATTAGAAATACCAGGTGACAGCCCCTTCCTAATAAAGTCAGCAATTTACTAAAAAAAGAGGATTCTAAAGAGTCTTAATCAACTGAATGGTTTTTACAAAAACTAAAAAACCCGTTTCGCACAATGCAAAACGGGTTGTAGAAATTCAGAAATCGGTTTACTTATTTCCTACGTATAAGCCTTGAAATTGAGATCCGATTAATTTAGCACCTCTTGTTGCTGTAGCGCTTGGAGCGTTTACTTTATAAACGTAAGCATCCGTTCCGTCATTAACCGAAATGTATACATCATCACCGTCAACTAAGAAAGGTGTTGAGTATTGACCACCATGTACAGGTACATCATTTACAATGGTCAAACTTTGTGCGTTTAAGTCGATAATAGCAGTATTTAATAAAGGTGTAACTTCACTAAACAATGCCCACTGATTAACACCAGCGGCCGACTCATCTGTAGCAATCGCAATTACGTTGGCAACAGCAAGTCCGTCACCTACATAGGTAGCAGAAGTTACTCTGTATCCAGTTTCTTCAACATTAAAGAAATAATCATCGTCAAAATCGGCTGAACCAGCACTAATTTTAAGAATAGCAGAAGGTTTGGTAGCTTGAGTAAATCCAACCGCCATTGCTCCGGAAGAAAGTGTATAGTGATCTCCATTCTCTGTTTCCAGGATACATGGCTGTCCACCGTAATAACCAATTGGTCCGGTTCTGTCATCCTTAATGGTTTCAATGTATTCCAAATTAGGATAAGAATAAACACTGATGTATGCTGTATCCGTATTTGGAGTAGCCCACGTTTCTCCATTTAGTGGGTAGAAAGAAACAAAAAGTTTATTTCCATCTACGTATGAACTGGTTGGCCATGCATTTAGTTGAGCTCCATCATGGAAATATTCATAAATAGGATGCTTTACATTTTTGTGAATGGCAATGTCCTGAACATTTACTACTTGTAGCTGGCAGTCAAATGAACCACCACCCCAAGGAGCACCAATGGCTAAGAAATGATTGTCATCAATCTCATTCATTACATCAAAACGCTCAAAGACGAATTTACCTTCTTGTACTAATTGTCCCTGATTGTTGATCTTGTATCCAACACATTCATTTAAGTCATACCCAAACGCAAAGTAAGTGTCTCCAAAGTGTCCATTGTAATTCCATCCAACCAGCTCTTCTCCTTTACCAACTGCTGAAATTTCTCCGGTCATTAAATCATCTACAGTTAAGTAGTAATCTGCACTTTCTTCACTGGCATCCAATGAACGAAGTGACATCACATAGTTTACTTTTACGTCTTCTTCGTAGATACAAGATTCATCGTCTTTTTTAGCTTCCGAATCGTAATTAACAGCTGCCTCGTCTGTACAGCCTTTTTTCTTACAAGAAGTAAATGTGGTAGCCAATACTCCGGCTCCGATTATTAGTCCTAAGGTTAAATTAGTTTTCATTCTAGTATAATTTAAATTATCGTTTTTTATTGATGAAACATCTGAGTTTTACATTAAAAGCTCTACCTGGCTTTTGTAACATAAAGTTGTCGAAGATGGCTTTGTCAAAGAGGTTAGTACAAGCCACCGAAATATTGTATCTCCCTTCTTTTAGGGCATAGGATAATGAAACGCTGTGTGAGATTTGTCTTGGAATATCATATTTACTGGCTGCATTTCCCTGGCTAGGCCATTTTAAATAAAAGGCCTCTACAAATCCAATTGACCAGTTTGCTGATAGCGAACTTTTTGTGTTCCCCAGATCGTTAAAGTTTAAACCTGCAGAGAAATTTCCAAATAAGAAAGGTTGATTCGGAAGTCGGTCACCATAGAGGTAATTGATACCGCCACTTGGCGTTGTTTCCTGATTATTGACAATGTTTTGATAGGTCCCATTTACTTCAAACTGAAATAGACGTTTAAAACGGTATTTGATTCCTCCTTCAAAAATATTTGCTTTGGCCGATGTGAGGTTCTCAAAGTTACTGGTAACACCAATGGCTTGTAAACGAATCAGATTTTCTGGCAGACGATACAGATAATTCCCTTCAAGCAATAATTCATGTTTTCGATAACGGAATTTTCCTAAAAAGCCAACATTAAAATTGTGACTTTTTTCAGGTGTTAATGCAAGATTTGGTAAGAGTAAGAGTCCATTTCCAAACATTTCGTAGGCATCGGGTAATCGATAAGCATTTTCGTAAGAACCTTTTAACTGGAAATTTTCGGTGAGATAAAAGGTCGTTGCCACACCATATCCCCAATTATTTAATGAAGCCTGAACGTTTTCCATTTCTCCCGTTTCATCATTCTCCTGACGGGTATCGGTATTCATTGAAAAATGCTTTCCAAAGAGGATTGATTTTAATCGTTTATTGAATAAGCTCAGTTGATAGGAAAGACCCGTAATGTTCTTTTGAAGTGTATTAGGTTCCTTAAAAGGTGTCTCACCATAGGTAATAGGATCATCTCCAACCCGGGTATAAGTACTAAAAGTATTATTTACGGAGAGGGAGTGTTGGTCGTTAATTTCATAGTTTAGATTGACCGTATTAAGAAGAGATCGATCATCAAATCGGAATAAGGTTTTGTACCATGTTAATTCTCCGGATGTACTTAAAACATCTCTCTGCTTAAACTCTCCTCTCCAATTGTAAATATTGCTGCTAGTATCTACTGTTAGGGCTTGTCTGATGTTGTAATTAGCAAAAACACTAAGATCCAGGCCTTTGGTGAATAAGTCCCTTTTTTGGTACTTAAAAGTTGGCATCAAGACCTTGTCTTCGGTAAATATTTCACCAGCAACCTGAGTCATGTTTGAACCGTTTTGAATCTCTTTATAATTTCCTGAAGCCACTAATCCAAGAAAAATTCGATCAGCAAATTTTTTATTGATGAATCCTACTTCTAATTGCGCCATTTGGGATTGGTAGGCGTCGTGAAAACGCTTCACTTTTTCAGGCTCACCATAAGCTCCAGTTTCCAAATCGGCAATTTCTACTTCAATTTCGTAGTCATTATCTGAGTAGTTAAAAAAAGCGTTGGCGTTAACAACAAATCCGGTTGAATCATGCACAAAACGACCTAGGACCGAAGCTCTGTGCGTGTTAAATGACCCAACCGAATAAGAAACATCCAAAAAGTCCCCAATGTTTTTGTTGGTTACAATATTCACTGCACCTCCCAGGGCATCGGCTCCTAAGTGAACAGGAACAACACCTTTGTAAACTTCAATTCTGGAGATGAGGTTAACAGGAATATTGTTGAGAGAAAGAGAAGACCCAAAATTGTCCATCGGAACTCCATCTGTAAAAAAACGAACCTGTCTTCCTGAAAAACCATTCAACGAAAAATTAAAATCAGATCCCAAGCCTCCTGATTCTCTAATCCTAATTCCAGAAGTAGAATTAAGTACTTGGTTGACGTCAAGATTCTGATTTTTTAAGGGCTCAACATCCACTACGGTTATGGTTAAAGGTTCCTCTTTAATTTGAGTTGTGATGGACTTGGTTTCAACTGTTACCTTATTCAGAATTTTACCTTCTCCCTGAAGGGGAATTTGATTCAGTTGTTTCGTTTCGCCCTTTGCCAATTCAAAAGTAATCTCCCTGCTTTTGTAGCCGTAGAATGAAACAACGATTGTATGATTACCTTTCTTGAGGTTGGAGAGTTCAAACTTTCCATTTTCGTCTGTATAAACACCATTTTCAGTGCCTTTCAAAAAAACTCGAGCAAAGGGAAGGGAGGTACTATTGCTATCGACAACGAATCCTTTTACTGCTCCAGTTTGTGAAAAAACGGTAGTTGTAAGTGTCAAGAAGAGCAGAAATATTAGCGGGTTTTTCATCCTTTATTATTTAGAATGGTTTTAAATAACGCCGCAAATGTATTTCAGGAATAGAGAATGTACAATCGCTAAAAAGTGGTATTTTTCACTTTATCTCAGAAAATGGTTGAAGTTGTTGTTTGGTTTAATCACCTGCCGTAACGGCCCTTATCTTTGCCATAATTCCCTGCATAATAGAAAAGACGGTTTCGGAAGAAAAACCTCCCAGTAAGGCAAATAACAAACGATTCATTTCTACCGATTGGTTTTCAATTTCCTGATTGAGAACAATGACCTCGGACATAATCAATCCGCTGAGCATTCCCATAATCAACATGGCCCAATAATAAGTAGAGTCATTGACTGATAAACTGGCTTGTTTGACGTCTTTGGTCAAGCGAGAAAGAATGAAAAATACGGCTCCAATAGCCGAAGCGGAGCAAAGGAAAATGAGGTTTTTGAGTAGGGAAATACCATGATTGTTCAAAATTCCCTTAGAGAGGGTTTCTTCATTTACTTCGCTGGATAAGCCACTTATAATTAAGCTGCCAATGGCTAACAAGGCCACCAAAATGAAATTCCTAACCAACGGAATATTACTGAAAAAGATGGTTCTCTTTCGCTTGAATTTTTTCAAATATTTGATGGTTTCAGGCGTTGCGGGTTCCATGGCTTTGCAAATGATCTCATGGGCCTTAAAGTAATTGTCAAAGTTCCGTTCCTTTAATAAATCACCAACTTGAGGCGGAATTACTTTTCCCGAATTACTGGCATGGGTAATAAGTAAAACCATGTCATCGTGAATACGATCTAAAACCGAATTTTCACCTTCTTCGGTTAGTTTAAGGTTGGTGAATTTCTCTCTTCGTTTTAAAGAGTTTGAATAACCAGATTTGTTACGGATTATGGAGGATAGGTTCATGGTTTTAAAGCTTAAGGTGATATTCTTTGATAGTAGATTCGGTTTGTTCGGAATTAGCAGAAAGGGGAGTTGTATTAACCAAAACAGCTCCTGCACTTATGGCTACCTTTTCACTCGAATAATTGCTGGCTTTCATTCGTATTTCAAGGTAATCTAAATGGGTATTTGATTTTGACCAGTTTTTTAAGTGCAGGAGGGCTGTTTTTGCAAACCCTTTGCCCTGCTGTTGTTCTGAAATCCAGTAACAAACATTGGCACTTTGGGTGTTCGTATAAATAGCATCAAGGGCAATTTCACCGATATAAATGCTATCTATTACAATCCCAAAATATGCACCATCTCCGTTTTTAAAAGCTTGTACCATTCTTTTAACATCCTTTTGGTTATCATGGGCAGAATAGGATGTTTTACACCAGGAAAAGTGCTTGTTGAGAAGAATGTGATTTTGTTGAATGCTTAAATAACGAAGTTTGGCGAGTTTAGGACAAAGGGTATTGTAGAGAGTTAGCAAGGTTATTGAGCAAAGACGAAGGTGATT
>JAKSBJ010000097.1 GCA_022361195.1 Flavobacteriales bacterium | reverse complement strand
CTTAGATCAATATTGAAGTCAAAGAAGTTTGATTTTGGAATAAGGGAACTGTCATTTAAAGGAGGTGTGAACAAGAGTACCGATAAGATCTTGAGCGTAGTTGTTATTGATATTCTTCTATATATTATTGGTGAGAAAAATGAACTGAAAAGATTATTTGAAGAGCATGCAAATCCGGATGAAACAAAGGACCAGTTGGACGAGGCCAGGCAGAAGCATATTCTTGTCTTAACGCATATGGATCAACATAGGGAGCAGAATAAAGACTTTACAACAGGAGAATTCAGTGTAATGGAGAGGATTTGTAAGCCAGTTGAATATATTGAGAGCTCGATCTTTAAAATTGAAATTAGACCATCTGGGATGCAGCATTCTCGATCTGGGGATACGTATATATATGCTATGAAAAATCTCAATCATTTCAAGTTGTATGCTGATGGAGTAAGAATTCTGGAGGAACAAGGAGTCATTAACTAATTCCATGATATATAAATTAAGCGAAATTCAATTCATAGATTACCGTTGAAAATTGAATGAGAAGGCTTAGTACTGTGTGCTTCATAGCGAAGCGAAGAGGTACCTAGGGTGGGTTCCGATAACTATCGGAACGTCCCAACTCCATTTTTTAACTTTCTTATAAACAAAAAAAGCCTCCTCAAAAAATGAGAAGGCTCAGTAATGTGTACTTCGTAATGAAGTGAAGAAGTACCTAGGGTGGGTTCCGATAGCTATCGGAACATCCCACACTCCATTTTCTTTTTAAATAAAAAAGCCTTCCCTTTAGAAGGAAGGCCTCTCATTCTGATTTTGTACCTAGGGTGGGAATCGAACCCACACTCCAAAGGAACACGAGTTTGAGTCGTGCGCGTCTACCAGTTCCGCCACCTAGGCATTTAATACTGTGGTGTTTTCATTTTGATCGTTACCAAAACCACCACGGTGACTTTTTGTAAGTGGACGGCAAATTTAGCAAATTAAATTTATTGTTTGACAAAAAAATAAGGATAGATTCATGAAATAATAAAATAGGGTACTAAACGGTTGTTTTTGAATAGGTTTTTGGAATAAAAATTGTGATTAATGATAGAAACTGATCGCATATGAAAAGATTGATCCTCTTATTCTGCTTGATAGCCATTGGGGTGGCTAAGGCGCAGGACATTAAATTCAAAAAAGGGAACGTGTTTGTAGATGATACATTAGCATTTACTTATACGGCAGATTTAGTCGGTACCTCCATCTATGATTTGGAAGGGAATGATTTTCTGTTTCTTAAACACATCAGGGATAATCCTAATGTCCGTCCTGACTATTATCTGAAAATTTGTTTTTGGGAGCATGAATTATGCTTGACTACTACTTATATTTTCACTCGAGCAGGACTGCTTAAAAGGTTAATGGAAGATGGCGTTTTATCGGGGAGTCAGTGGAATGAAAAGAAGCTACGGATTTTTGTGCTGAAACATGATGAAAATATTGAGCGGCAGAATGCTTATAATGTGGATATTAAGATAGAACAGCGGTAACATCCTTTTTATCTTAAGAAGAAATAACGGGATTCTTAAAAGATTATCGGACTTTGATTATTTTTAATAACTCAAATTCGATAACAATGAAAAAGAACCTTCTTGCACTCATTCCATTTTTTCTTCTCGCTTGTGGCGGGGAAGGAAATCAAACTGAAGAAGATACCAATCCTAAAGAACAGCCTAAAGTAGAAGATACTACTGGAACCAGTTGGGAGGAAGAAGATGACGGAGATAAAGTCTATACCGCTTCGGCAATTTTGGACGGGCCGGAACAATGGTTTTATGTGATGATGAATGAAGAAGAAGGAGATGTGTTTGAATACGATGTTCTGCATATTATTCCAGATGACGAAGAAGAAAAAATTTCCAATGTTGCTGAGGAATGGATGTTGGGAATTATCGAAAATGACTTTTGGTTTTACGACCCATTCAATGATTTTAATGGACAGGTGGTTGTTTATTACGATTCTGAGAAAACAAAAGAACTGTGCAGTTATGAGGCTGTAGATGGAAAACCAGATGATGAAGTAATTGTCTATAAGCCGGATGGGTCGGTTCTAATTAATCGAACGTATGAATTGGGTGTTTGGGCCTCATCTAAAAAAGAAATTGCCTCTGTCAATTGGGAGTTTAATCAGGCCGAATCATATTTAACAATCAATGATCCCGAATTTGGTGTTCAGGAAGCTGAGGAAGGAAAAAAGATCATCACGCTCATGGAGAGTGTTTGGACGGAGAAGAGTGATGATAATAGACTTTGGACGATTATTGAGAAAGCTTCTTTTAATAATCCATTCATGGTAAATAATGAGCTTATGAATGGAACTTTACTGGCTTATTTTGCACCAAAAGGATTGGAATTGGATATGTATTATTCCTTGAATTTTACAGATGGTTATTTGGATGGAGAAATTATGATTTATAACGATTGGGGAGAGCTGGATTTACATGAGCGTTTTGAGATGGGGGAATTAGTGGAGACCATTTATCAGGCAGAGTATGGAGATGGAATGGCAAAACCAATTATTTATCTGTATCCTGAGGAAGAAATGGAGGTAGAAGTACGTTTGAATTTGGATGGACGCCTAACTTCTACTTATCCAAAATATGAAGAAGGTTGGAAGGTAACAGCAAAACCGGATGGTACGCTTTACGATGAAAATGGAAAAGAGTATTATGCACTTTATTGGGAGGGTGAACAGCGAAATCACTTTACTCTGGATGAAGGTTTTGTGATTCCAGGTGAGCAAACCGCTTCTTTTTTAGAAGAGTCTCTCAATATTTTAGGACTTAACAGACGAGAAGCAAATGAGTTTATTGTTTATTGGCTCCCGCAAATGGAGAACAATGCATATAATCTCATTCATTTTTCAACGAACGAGTATACTGCTGCTGCCCAGTTAAACATTACTCCTAAACCGGAGAGTTTAATTCGTGTAATGATGGTGTATAAGCCTTTGGATCATCCAATTGATATTCCTCAGCAAAACTTATATGATTTGCGAACAGAGCGTAAAGGTTTTACTGTTGTAGAGTGGGGTGGAAGTGAATACGGATCAAAAGTGAGTTTATAAAAGTGACCAATCAGGGACTAAAGGAATTGTATAATCGACTCATTGCTGAGGGATGTAATCGTTTTTACATTGATGGCATTGGGGGGCCTCATAATGATGATGTGGAGTGTTTGGGCTTTCAGAATGGTGAATGGCTGGTGTACTATACCGAACGAGGCCAAGTTGGTCATGTTCTCTTTCGTTCAGATGATCAACAAAAAGCGATAGATTATTATTATCGTCATGTGATGAGCATAGAACATTGGCATTTGGCGGTCATGACCCGGTCCAAAGAAGTTGTGAATGAGGTAAGGCAAAAATTAGAAAAGAGATTGATCAAAACCATCCAAAATGATATCCCTTCTTATTCTAAACAAGGTGATGTCGTGTTTCGATTGTTTGTTACGGGAAAGGATGTCTTTCAGTTAGACAAAGTCCTGGATGAAGTTCCACTTTGTGATCCAGAACTTAAGTAATTACTCTATAATTCCCTGCTGGTGAATGGCCGATATAAATACGGGAATAAAAATGATGGATAATCGATATTCCAAAGGGTAATCAGCCGGAAAATCTCCATAAACTCTCCAACTGTCCCAGTCTTCTGAAAAATTGGTTTGAATGTCCAGAGCATGATCACCATCTATGTAAACATCCCAATTGTCCCAGTCTTCACTAAAGGAAGTACGGACATCAGCATGCCAGGAACTATTATCATCATCAATGTCCCAATTATCCCAATCTTCACTAAAGGCAGTTCTCATACTAATACTATAGTCATTACTGCTTAAATCCCAGTTATCCCAGTCCTCCGAAAAATTGGTTTCAATATCCCCATTAATTCCATCTACACTAAAATCCCAATTGTCCCAATCTTCACTGAAAGAAGTGGTCAAATACACTAATAAACCATCCATGTCCACACGCCAGTTATCCCAATCTTCTGAAAAAGAGGTATAAAAAGAAGCGGTTGCTGTTGGAAAACCTCCTGTAGGATTACCACCAGAGGGATTATTAGGAGTTGGGTTTTCTTTCACACAAGCTGTAAAGAAAAAAGCCAGAATTAGAATGAAGTTCGGGGGTCTCATGCCTTTTAAAGTTACAATTATTATACCAGAATCAAAAAGTGTAAAGATTTGGAAATGGTATTGAGAAGGAAGAAGCAGGAAATTGGAGTGCATGTCCAAATCCATTTGATCCAGAAATTACTGGCTGCGTAGAAAGTCCAAATCAACTTTCTTATGTTTTTTTATGGTGTAGATTACAAACTTAATCTAACAAGGAATTTTTGGACAAAGCTTGACCATCCTCACAATAAATTTGGAGTGTATATTCTTTTAAACTCCGGAATTGGAGAAAACTAAAAAGTGAAAAAGGCTTAGGAAATGACCAATTTGTCGTGTGAATAATCCAATAACAATTGTTTATCAGCTAAATGAACAATAAACACTGATTTGAATTTATCCACTTGTACGCGAACATCTAATTTACGATGATAGTGAGGGTAATCTCCCAACAATCGTCCTAAAGAAGAAATAGCTTTGGCAAAGATCTTTTCCTGATTTTTAGAAATAAAACGTCCTTCTCCGTCCAGTTTACCCTCCAAAAAGTCATTTAAACGATCGCGATGTTCTTTGGAACGAAGTGAGTATAAGAGGTCCTTTAAACGACTGAATTGGGCCATTTTCTTAGTTCGGCTAATCTGATGAACTAAATTGCTCAACCAGCAAGGGTAGTCACCTAAAACCACTTCGTCGGTAATTTTTAACTGATGAAAATCGGCTTCGTAAAAAGCTCCTCCATTTGTCTTAAAAACCATTCCCGAAGTAATGTCATAAATTCTGGAATCTTGCGTTATTTTTGGTGCATATTGGTTGATTCCGTAAATATGAAGAGACAAGATATTGTGCGAAGTAGGATTTCCCATTTGGTGAATCAATGATTCATCCAAAGTAGAGATAACTCCCGAATTGAATTGGATAACACTTTCCGTTGTTAAGTACTTTTGGTCTTGCACAAAGGTAGAATGCTCTAAACATCCAAAAACTTTTATGGCTCCCCACTCCGAAATTCCATGGTCATGAATGGCCGAGAAGTCTCCCGGAGCCCATGACTTTGCTAAAATTTCAAAGTTACTTCCCTCGTAAATGACCTTTTTACCATAGCTCTCATCAATTTCATGGTCAAAGGCTACATAGTCAATTAAATCATCTGCCTGAACGTATGATCTTAATAGTAGTTCAGCTGCTTCTTTGGATGTAAAGGTGTCTTTTTCGGAAAGTTTTACTACCAAAAACTCAAGGGATTTTGGAAGTGAAAGTGTTGCGATTTTTTCCTGATACATGGTTCTTTTGAGTATATGCAACCAAATTTAGAAAATAAATGTAAAATCAAAAAATAAATAATTGGTTGGGAATGAGGAGTTTTTAACAAAATAACAAAATCGCCAATAGGTGTTTGTACTTAAAATGTTTTTTTAATCTTTTTACTTTTGATGTATGACATTAAAATTAATCGTTTTAGCTTCATTTTCTTTCTTGTTAATGGCTTGTGAAAGTCAAAGGGATAAGGTTGAGGAGGATAAGAAAAAAGAGGAGAAAGAAGTGATTCAAGAAACTGAAGAATTACTTCCTGAGGTTGAACTTTCTGATGCAAATCCGGAATGGGAGGGGTTTTTGGCTTTATTTCCAAATTATGAAATTGGGGCAGAGATTAAACAGTATGAGGATATTCCTTTTCGGATGGCAAAAAAGTATTTGTATGACCAGGTAGCGGATGTTTTGTTCATGTTGTTAGAAGATGATGCAACTGAATATCCTGAGGGCGAATACATGAAATCTTGTGGGAAAGTTGAACGAGAGAATTACACTATTCTGATTTTTTACGCCAATTTTCATCCGAATATGACCTATGGTAAAGGAGACTTTTTAGCCACTTTTCGCCATGACGGAAGCATTATTGATTACAGTTATTTGAATGTTTCCACTTTTAGTCCTAAAGCAGGGGGAGAATTCATGACCAATCATACATCGATCTTCAAATCTGACAATGAAATAGAGCAATTGTATGAAACGATTTCGATTTATAGCACGGACATTGAAGAGGATGAATACGACGAAAAAGGAATTGACCACTCGTATTCTGAGAAAATGGTCACTGTGACTGATTCAACTTACTATCAAATGACCTTTGATGAAAATGGTCAAATGACAATGGATGAAATTGAAAAAAGACCTCAGGCCTGGGTAGAAGATTATTATTGATAGTGAAATGATTAAGTCTATCATGAAGAATGTGAACTTATTTGACAATTTGTTACAAATGCCATTTTTTGAATTATGAAAATAGCATGGTTTTTGTACCTTCATTAATCAGCTACAGTCTAATTCAGTCATTATGAAAACACCCATTACTTACTTATTTCTGTGTAGTATATTCTTATTTGTTGCTTGTTCAGATGAAACTTCTAATCAAAACGAAACGGCAATAGTTACTGATCAAACCGTTAGCGAAGAAGAAATTCCTACTTTTGATAAACAAGAGTCAATGATTGATAGACCCTTTGAGGGGGTTGATATTCCTTTCCAAACATTTACCTATGACAACGGTCAAACCAATGTTTACGAAATTTCAACGGGAAGTCGTATTGAAATTCCTAAAGATGCTTTTCGATTAGCAAATGGAAAAAAGGTAGAAGGTGATATTACTATTCAGTATCGGGAAATGCACGATTTGGAGGATATCATGATCAGTGGTATAAAAATGAGCTATGAAGAAGCAGATACGTCAGGTGATTTTGAGTCGGCTGGGATGTTTGAAATTCGAGCAAAATCAAACGGCGAAGAACTAAAATTGGCCGATGGGAAAAAAATTAAGGTAGACTTTGCTTCTTATAAAGAAGGGGATTTTAAGTCTTATGCTATGAACGAGGCTACTGCAAATTGGGAGTTTATAGAAGAAAAACCAGCTGTCAAGAATATACGAAAGTTTGAAAAAATTCAGGAAGCAGAAAGTCGTTTAGAAGAGTTGGAAATGGTTTGCCACGTTGAACCACAAGAGCTGAAAAGTACAGACAATGTAGTGGATATAGATTACAATTTTAATGATTACCCAAATCTGGAAATTTTTCGTTCGGCTATGTGGATTATCGCTGGAGGAAAAGTAGAGGAGAATAGGTTTAATCGAATTTCGCAGTCTTATGATCGCCTGGAAATTGAAGAAGCAGACAGTTGCAATTATTTTAACTTGAAGCTATTTAAGAAGAATAATGGTGAGTGGGAAGAAAATACCTTCCTGGCCAGGCCTGTTTGGGGTGGCAAGGCGTATAAAAAAGCCAAAAAGAACTATAAAAAGAAGATTAAAGAATACAATAAACTTCAAAAGAAGTTGAAACGGCAAAGAGAAACGGCCGAGAAAGAAGCCGATTTAGTTCGTTCATTTGTGTTGAAAGGAATGGGAATTTATAATTGTGATCGAATCATGAATTTTATCACCTTTGGAGCGGCGAGCTTAGTTCTTATTTGCAAAGAAAAGATCAAGAACTTCTTTTTGATTACCCTCAATCGTCAGGCGTCAATTAAGTTTTATAATCCTACGGTTGCGGACTTTAAATACGATCCTAATGGAACTAATTCCATCATAGCTGTTTTACCAGGAAATAAAGTAGGAGTGGTAAGTGAAAAAGCGTTTGCCAAAGCTGTTGAAAAACTAAAAGGTGATGAGTCCGATAAACTTGAATTAGAGCTGGAAATTAAACCCCATCCAGTGAAATCAAAAGCTGATCTACAAAATTGCAGACCACGCTTCTGATGAAAAAAGGACTATTAATCATAGCATTCTTGTGGGGAGTAATTGCTTACGGTCAGTTTAAATTGCGCATTCCGGTAGATTCAGCAAATTACATTGCTTTAATAGAGGCGAGTGGAACGCAGCTAACGGATTGGAAAAAACTGGATGAGGTTCAGGTCAATTTCAAAAAAGACTATCATTTGGCAAAGAAAAATGGCCGTTGGGGTATTACAGATGATCATTTGAATTTTTTGATTGAACCTTCTTTTTCAAGGGTGGAATCTTATCTTGATTTTATGCTATGCAGTCGGTATGGTTACCTGGCTATTTATGATCAGGAACTGAAATTGGTTAAAGAGATCAATGGGTTTAAAAGTTGGGAATCTGTTGCCGATGGACAAGAGGTTTTTTGGAGAGCTTTTGGTGGAATCAATTTTTTGATCATCAAAACCAATGAAGGGTGTTTTGTGTTGAATGGGGAGACCTTAGAACCTTTATCAGAATCTAAGTATGATGATGTATTTGCGATGGATGGAACAGTGTATTTACTGAAGGATGAAAAGTTTGGTTTTGTGGCGAATGACGGAACCGTTTTCGAGCCTCAATGGAATTCGATTTCGCAATATAACAGTGAGGTTATGGAAATGACCAATGAAACGGGACACCGAGTATATATCGGAACCAACGGTACTCCCATTCCCGATACTGATTCTACCTTAATTTACTATGAATATTCTCATCATTATAAAGTTTACAAAAATGGCAAGGCCGATTTGTTTGATTTGCATGATTCAGAACGGAAAATAGCGTATTCCGGGATAGATATTTTCCCGATAGGTAGAGCTTATCGAGATCAGGATCGAAATATGAACTGGGAAAATAACTATCTGTATGCGTTTAAAAGAGAGGGTAAAATTGGATTGATTAATGAGTTCGATAAAGTAATCATACAACCGAAATTCCAATTTTTAAAAGGAGGAAATAAGAAGGTTTTGATTGCAATGTTGGATGACCGTTATGGTTTATTTACATACGACGGTACACCTGTTTTGGATACCTCGTACACTTATGTTGAGAAATCAGGAAATCGTAAACATGATGAAAAGTATTTTAGGCTTTATCAAGAAAAAAAGAAAGGCATTGTAACGGACGAAGGAGTCATAATTGTACCCTTGCAGTTTGATGAGGTATCTGTTGAACAAAGTGGGATAATTACCAAACGAAATAACCTGTATGGTTTTTACACCTTTGAAGGAAAAGAAGTACTAAAGCCTAAATATAAAAAGGTAGTTTCCAATCATGGTGGCTTAGAGTTTGTGGGGAATAATGGACGTTGTATGGTAGGAGAAAAAGGACTGTTGACGCCTTTAAATTGTGACAAGATTAGCAGAACCCAAAATGAGTTAAAATACTACATAGCGAACAAAATAGTGGTTTGTGGAATAAAGGATGAGGTGGTAGTAGATACAACTGTTTACCCTCGTCCAAAGAGTGTTCGGATTAAGAATTCCAGGAGAGAACTTGCTTTGGTTTTATCGGACAATGATTTTGCTGAAATTGAATGGCAGCTTACGGGCAAAATAGGTTCAATCAGCAAACAAGGTAAAGGTTTTGGTGTTGATCCTGTTTTTAATAACGTCATTTCAAATAGAGGGATTTTAGCGGGGAAATTTGAAGCAGATGACTATTATCTATTGGATCGTGCGTTGATTGTTGGAAAAGAACATTTACAGAGTTTTTATCCTTCTTCTGCTCATGTGGGAGATACTTTGTTTAGTTATCAATCAACATGGTCTCGTTATGGATGGCATTCTGATGATTATGATCCCGTAATTACGTATCCCAATAATACATATGAATTTTATTCTCGAAATAGTTATTGGTCGGATTCTGCCAATTTCATTTTACCACGAATTGGCGCTAGTTCAAAAGCACTTTTAAGGGGAAAGGTTGGTTTTGGAGAAGGACAAGAAGTAATGGGATTTAAGGAGTATTACGAATACCTCAATAGTTATTATAATCTAAAGATTGAAAGCCCAGGTTTTTTTAATCTTTTGTCAGAGTCACCGATACTAAGCGTTCAAAATCCACTTTGGCAAGTTAAGGTTTTTGAGGACTCTCATATTCCCACCTACGATGAGAGTTTTGTGGTATATGAAGAGATAGGTAGCAATTGTGCTTTGGTTTCAAAAGATGGCCGGCTCTATGGTATCATTGAGGATGGTAAACATGATTTGGTTCCAATGAAATGTTCTGAGATAAAAAAGGTTGAAATAGGATCATCCATTTACTTTTTGGTTTTGACGCAAGAAGAAGCTTTAGGAGGATTCTCCAAGCAGGGTTGGACCATTTATGACGCTAAAGGTAGAATCTTTGATGATCTATATGATGAGGTAGATGTCGTTGGCCTTAACTTGTTCAAGTTAACAAAAGGTGACACCTACCTGGTAGTTGATCGTTCCGGAAAAGAAATTTACCGTTCTCGTCCTGGATTTATTTTAGAAGAAAATAGTAACTAATCGTCTAAGTTAGGACTTAACCACTGCTTCATTCTTTCTAGAGGAATGCCTTTGGCAGTTGCTAAGCGTTCAACCTGATCTTCCTTAATTTTTCCTACTCCAAAATAATGCGAATCTGGATGAGCAAAATACCATCCACTAACAGATGCCGTTGGCAACATGGCCATGGATTCTGTTAAGGAAACTCCTGTGATTTTAGTTGCATCAAGGAGGTTGAATAAGCCTGGTTTTTCCGTATGGTCTGGATTAGCAGGATATCCTGGCGCAGGTCTAATTCCCTGGTATTTTTCTTTGATCAAATCATCCGATGAATAAGCTGTATCTTCATAAGCCCAGAATTCCTGACGAACTCTTTCGTGCATACGTTCTGCAAATGCTTCTGCCAAACGATCAGCCAAGGCTTTCAATAAAATGCTCTGATAATCGTCATGATCAGCTTCAAACTCTTTGATTTTATCTTCAATACCAATTCCGGCTGTTACAACAAATCCACCAACATAGTCATTTAGACCACTTTCTTTAGGTGCTACGAAGTCTGACAAACAAACATTTGAAGCTTTTGCTGACTTTTTTAATTGTTGACGAATTCCAAATTGAGTATGTAAAACCTCAGATCGACTTTCGTCTGTATAAATTTCAATATCGTCATCAACCGTGTTTGCCGGCCAAATTCCAATTACTCCTCTCGCCTCCAACCAATTTTCAGCAATAATTTTATCCAACATGGCATTGGCATCTTTGTAAAGTTTAGATGCTTCTTCCCCCATGTCTTCATGCTCTAAAATTTGAGGGAACTTACCTCTCAATTCCCAGGTATGGAAGAAAGGAGTCCAATCAATATATTCTCTTAGTTCGGTTAAGCTATAATCTAAAAATGCCTTGGTTCCAACTAATGAAGGTTGATAGATGTCTTCTGACTTCCACTCAATTGGATAGCGGTTAGCACGTGCATCTTCAACACTCAAAAATTGTTTAAAGGCTTTCTTCTTTCCGTAATTCTCTCGTACCTTGATGTAGTCATCCTGAACGGTTTGAACAAATTCTTCTCGTTCCGATCCTAACAAACTTCCAACAACTGTTACAGAACGTGAGGCATCTAACACATAAATGGCCTGTCCTTGATTATAGTTTTCGTCAATTTTAACCGCTGTATGAACTTTAGAAGTGGTTGCTCCCCCAATTAACAAAGGAATATCCATTTGTTCCCGTTCCATCTCTTTAGCTACGTGAACCATCTCATCCAATGACGGGGTAATTAAACCACTGAGTCCAATAATATCTACTTGTTCTTCTTTTGCCTTTTCTAGAATTTTATCAGCCGGAACCATAACCCCCATGTCAATAATGTCATAGTTGTTACATCCTAAAACTACTCCAACAATGTTTTTACCAATGTCGTGAACGTCTCCTTTTACAGTAGCTAACAAAACTTTTCCGTTGGATGAAGCTTCAGTTTTTTCAGCCTCAATAAATGGTAAAAGATGAGCCACAGCTTTTTTCATTACCCTGGCAGATTTAACGACCTGCGGTAAGAACATTTTCCCCGATCCAAACAAATCTCCAACCACATTCATTCCGGTCATGAGATGTCCTTCAATAACCTCAATAGGTCGTTCAACGGATAATCGAGCTTCTTCTACATCGTCGTCAATAAATTCCGTAATTCCTTTTACCAAAGAGTGAGTAAGTCGATCTTGTAATGGAGCTTTTCGCCACTCCAAATCCACTTTTCGTTCCTTCGCCTCACCCGAAACGGTTTCGGCAAAAGCCAAAAGACGCTCTGTAGCATCATCGCGTCGATCCAATAATACATCTTCTACATGCTCTAGTAGATCTTTTGGAATATCGTCATAGACTTCTAACATGGTTGGATTCACAATCCCCATGTCTAGTCCTTCTTTAATTCCGTGATAAAGAAAAGCAGAATGCATTGCCTCTCTAACCACATTGTTTCCTCTAAATGAGAAAGAAACATTTGAGATTCCTCCACTTACATGTGCTCCCGGAAGGTTTTCCCGAATCCAACGTGTTCCCTGAAAGAAATCCAAAGCGTTTTTTCGATGTTCTTCCATTCCAGTAGCAACGGGAAAAACATTGGGGTCAAAGATGATATCCTGAGGAGGGAAATTAACCTCATTTACCATGATATCATAGGATCTTTTACAAATTTCAACCCTGCGCTCATAGGTGTCAGCTTGTCCTACTTCATCAAAAGCCATCACGACAACTGCTGCACCGTATTGTTTAATCTTTTTTGCCTCAGCAATAAACTTCTCCTCTCCCTCTTTTAAACTAATGGAGTTTACCACACATTTTCCCTGAACACAACGTAAACCAGCTTCTATGATCTCCCATTTAGAGGAGTCAATCATAATTGGAACTCGAGCAATATCTGGCTCAGAAGCAATCAAATTGAGGAAACGAACCATAGCTTCTTTTCCGTCAATCAAACCATCGTCCATATTAATGTCAATGATTTGTGCTCCACCTTCAACCTGATCTCTGGCAATTGAAAGTGCCTCATCAAATTCTTCTTCTTTTACCAAACGAAGAAACTTACGAGATCCGGCTACATTGGTACGCTCACCAATGTTGATGAAGTTAGACTCGGCAGTAACCACTAAAGGTTCTAATCCACTAAGTTTCATAGGAGCCAAGTTGGCCCATTTGTATTCGTAACTTCCTGTGTAATCAGGGTGTAAGCTCATTTCTTAGATGTGTTTTGAGTAAATGTTTTAGGGTAAGTTTTTTAGGAGAAAAAGGACGGATGAAGATTCATTCACCCGCCCACTGGATATTTTTTACATGACTACAGCCCATTCGTCTTCTCCTACAGAGTGAGACCAGTCTTTAAACTTCTCTTCTCCTCCGCGGATAGCCCAATCAGAATCAATTGTCAATTTTGAACTGATTCCTCCTCTTGGATTACAAACCATATTGATACGTAAACGCTCAGGCTCATAAGCTTCCATTAAGTGATCGTAAAAAACGTTGATTAATCGTTCATATGAAACAACGATATCACGAAGATGGAAAGCATAATACTTCAATGATTTTAGTTCAATGATCTTGTCTTTTGGATAAAAAGTTAAGAAAACAGTAGCAAAATCAGGTTGTTCCTGTACACCCAAAAAAGTGAATTCAGGAATTTTAACTTTCATTTCATAGGCCTGATCAGTTGGATTAGGCAATGATTTCAAAATGGTCTTATCGATTTCTTTCCAGAGTTTAGCCATTGGTTTTTATTTAAGGGGTGAAGTTATATGCACCCGGATTAGTAAATTAGAAGTTCTGTTTTTCTTTTTAACATTCGTTCGTTGGAGACCTTCTCCAGCTATTTTATCTTTCGTTCCTTTTTAATTTTTTCATAGGCTTCCTGAACCTTTTGGAACTTTTCTTTTGCATTTTCCTGTAGTTCGGGGCCTAAATCACTCAAGCGGTCGGGATGATATTTTAAAGCCATTTTACGGTAGGCTTTCTTAATTTCATCATTTGTAGCCGATTTACTAATTCCCAAAATTTTGTAAGAAGAATCAGTATCTTCATAATACATGTTTTTGAGGGAAATAAAGTCTCTTTCCGAAACGCCGAGGTAAAAGGAGATTTTCTTAATTACCTCAATTTCTTTTGTATGCACCTCTCCATCTGAATTGGATAGTTCAAATAGGTATCGAACCAATTCTAAGCGCAAAGCATGTTGCATGTTAGAACGGATTTGAATACAAATTGGCCGCAGCTGAATATCTTGTTTGAGGATTTCCTTAAGTAGTTTGATATAATCGTTGGATCGCTGTGTACCAAAGTTGTTGGTGAAAAATTGTCGAACAAATTTTATCTCTACTTTCAATACTTTACCATCAGCCTTTATAACCGCTGCTGAAAGAGCCAAAAGTGCTGCACCAAAGTCTCCCGCTTGCGTGTGATGATGGTTTTGTTGAAATCCGCTAGCTTGACCGCCTCCCCGACGACCCTTTTTTCGAGCTTGTCGGCTAGGTGAATCAACGACGTATTCACCAATGGCAATTCCAATTAAACTGCCTAAAGCACCTCCCAGTGCCCAACCAATTCCTCCACCTAATATTTTACCGAGGTAAGACATTTATTGTGCTACTTTTTCGTATTTCGCTGCCAATTCAGCAATGGCTTGAATGTGATCTGGTGAAGTACCGCAGCATCCGCCAATGATGTTAACTAAACCTTCATCTAAAAAGTCTTTAATCTCACCTGCCATCATTTCCGGAGTTTGATCATATTCTCCCATTTCATTTGGTAATCCCGCATTAGGATGTGCACTAACAAAGAATGGAGCTTTTGATTTTAAGGTTTGCAAATAAGGTCGGAGAGCTGTCGCTCCCAAAGCACAATTTAATCCTACACTCAATAAATCAGCATGTTGAACGGAAATTAAGAATGCCTCAGTTGTTTGACCTGATAAGGTACGACCACTGGCGTCCGTAATTGTTCCAGAAACCATAATTGGCAAGTTGGTTCCTAACTCATCCTGTGCTTCCTGAATGGCAAAAAGTGCTGCTTTGGCATTGAGTGTATCAAAAACAGTCTCTACCAATAATACATCCGATCCACCTTCAATTAAGCCTTTTGCCTGTTCCTTGTAAGCAACCACCATTTGTTCAAAGGTATAGTTCCTTTTCCCAGGATCATTTACATCTGGTGAAATGGATAATGTGGCATTTGTGGGACCAATAGAACCTGCTACAAATCTTGGTTTGTCCGGATTATTTTTGGTGTATTCTTCGCAAACTTCTTTTGCAATTTTAGCACCGTGATAGTTGATGTCATAAGCTGCTTTTTCCAAATCATAATCAGCTTGCGCAATGGTGGTTCCACTAAAGGTGTTGGTTTCCAAAATATCGGCTCCCGCATCCAAATAAGCGGCGTGAATTTCTTTAATTACATCGGGGCGAGTTAAAACTAAAAGGTCATTATTTCCTTTTAAGGGAGAAGGGTGATCTTCAAACCATCCTTTTCTAAAATCGTCTTCTTCAAGCCCGTATCGTTGAATCATCGTTCCCATAGCTCCGTCAAGAACCAGAATACGATCTTTTAATATTTCTCTAATATCTGCCATATCAATAATATGCAGCGTTAGGACCGGAAGTGAATTTGAATGAATCGCTTATAGTGATCTCAAATAAATTGGATCAGGAATTGGCACCTTGTCTCGGAGTCCCGATAGCTATCAGGAGAGATAGGTTGCCAAGGTTTCATTGGGCCGGTCCCTCCACCTTTCTTTATAAGTTATACCATAGAACTGGAACAAAGATATATTGGATTTTTGTAATGACCAATAAATCCTGACTTAAATCTCTCGCTCCGGCTCAAACATTTGAAGATTTACTACTGGATTTTTGCTGGATATCAGGTCGCTAACGATTTTTCCGCTGGCAGGAGCTAAACTCAATCCCATCATAGCATGACCACCTGCAATGGTTAAGTTGGAGACTTTTTTACTTCTTCCTAAATAGGGAAGTCCATCCGGAGAGCAAGGTCTAAAGCCATACCAAATTTCTTTTTCTTCTGGCATTTCAATTTTAAGATCGGGATAAAATTCCTGAATGGTTTCTACGATTCCAGCAACCCTTTTTAGGTTAATCTTATCATCATTAAGACGGGTGATTTCCATGGTTCCTCCAAACCGAACTTTGTTACCCAATGGGCTAACAGCAACTTTCCCTTCACATAATATGGAAGGAATGGTAGGAGAGTTTACCATTGTAGAAGTGGTAAAGCTATATCCTTTTCCTGGCATTAAGGATAAATCCAAATTTAGTTTTTTGGCGAGAACAGTATTCCATGCTCCTCCGGCGAGTACTATTTCCCTTGCTTTTATTTCTCCTTTAGAGGTGATGATGGTTTCAATTTGATTGCCTCTCAGTTCCAAATCCTTCACTTCGGTATGGGGTTGAAGATCAACTCCCATTTGTTCTACTTTAGCACGGAGGAAGCGCATTAATTTTTGAGGATCTAAATGCGCATCTGAATGGTACAAAACACCTCCAATGACTTTTGGTTTAGCTTGTGGTTCTAATTCTTCTACCTGACTTTGTGAAAGAATGGAAACCCTCAGTCCCGCATTAATGGCTATTTCTGCTGCTTCAATTTCTTCTTTACCACTTTTGTTACTTTGGTATAGCATGAGCAAACCGTCTTCGCGATACCGAAAAAGGTCTTCTTGGGTAGCTAACTGCTGATAAAGTGATTTACTATAAAGTGATAAATCATGTAAAGCTGGAATGGAATTTTGAACATGAGCTTCTGTAGAGGCTTTTCGAAATTGGTTGCCCCACCTAATTAAGTCTTTATTAAAACCAGCTTTGATATAAAAAGGGCTCTTTGGATTAAACATCCACTTGATACCTTGGGTTATCATTCCTGGTGAGGCAAGTGGTACTAAATGAGAAGGAACAATCATTCCTGCATTTTGGTGAGAGCATCCACTGTTAAAATCTCCTCGATCAATAAGGGTAACATCATGTCCATCCAATCTCAGATAGTAGGCTGAAAACAAGCCTATAATTCCTCCTCCTATGACAACTACATCTTTTTGCATATTTAAATCACCTGAAATCCGTGAGCATAAGGGTCGGCTTCATCAATACTCAAAGTAGAATGACCATAAATTCTAGCCCAACCTTCAATACTTGGAACAATGGCCGGAAAATTTCCTAAAGTGGTTTCTTCTTCAATTCGGCCAATGAACTTGGATCCAATAATACTCTCGTGAATGAATTCATCTCCTTTTTTCAATTTTCCCTGAGTGTACCATTGTGCCATTCGCGCCGAAGTTCCGGTTCCACATGGAGAACGGTCAATGGCTTTATCCCCATAAAAAACAGCATTACGGGCTGTTGATGTAGGGTCTAAAGTTTCGCCCGTCCACAGTAGATGACTTAAACCAGAGATGGTTGAATCTTCAGGATGAACAAAAGTGTAATCGTTGTTGATCCGTTCACGAATTATTCTACTCCAGCGAATTAAATCATCAGCAGTATGTTCTTCAATTCCCTTAAAGTTGAATTGTGGATCAACGATGGCATAAAAATTTCCTCCGTAAGAAACATCCAGTTGAAGTGTTCCCAAATCGGGGCAATCTACGGTGATTTTTTCGGCTGCTAAATAGGACTTAATGTTGGTGAGTTTTACCGAAGTCACTTTATCACCTTTTTGCTGGTAATCAATTTTGACTAGCCCAGCGGGAGTTTCTAAACGTAAGCTACCCGTTTTTTTTGGTTGTACAAGTCCTTCTTCAACTGCAATGGTCACCGTTCCAATAGTACCATGCCCGCACATGGGAAGACACCCACTGGTTTCAATGAATAAAACCCCAACATCATTTTGAGGATTGGACGGAGGGTAAAGGATACTCCCTGACATCATATCATGACCACGGGGTTCAAACATCAATCCTTTTCTAATCCAGTCAAATTCTTTGAGAAAATGCTGACGCCTTTCACTCATATTTTCTCCCTTTAGTTCTGGTCCTCCTTTTTTCACCAGACGAACCGGATTTCCGCAGGTATGAGCATCTATGCAGTCGAAAAAATGAACCATTTTATCCTATTTTATCACGACTATCCGCATTATCCACTTTTCGGATAATGTTTAGCGGATTGGAATTTTGTAATTCGGCTGGTAAAAGTTGATCAGGCCAGTTTTGATATGAAACTGGACGTACCCAACGTTGAATAGAATCGATACCTACTGCTGTAAAACGAGAATCTGTCGAAGCAGGGTATGGACCACCATGTAACATGGATGGACAAACTTCAACTCCGGTTGGAACGCCATTAAAAATAAGTCGACCCACACGATCTCTCAAAGCGTTAACTACTTTTTGATATTGAGACAGTTCGTTTCCTTCAGCTAAAAGAGTTCCGGTAAGTTGCCCTTCCAAATTTTGAATGATTTGGTGGAGTTCGTCAATTGACTGGCAACGAACAACCAGTGAATAAGGTCCAAAAACTTCTTTGTGGAGGTTATTGTTTTTTAGAAATTCTGCTCCAGAAACGGTTGCAACCATCTGGCGGGCAAAATTACTTTGTACGTCTGCTTCATACTTGCTTATCACTTGAACTTGCTCTTGCTCCATCATTGAAAGTCCCTTTTGGTAATTACCTTCAATATTGGGATGAAGCATAGACATAGGTTCAATGGTAAGAATTTCTTCTCCTAATGTTGAAATGAATGTGGATAGCCCTGAACTTTCAACTCCTAAAATCAACCCTGGATTAGTACAAAATTGTCCCATTCCTAAAGTGATAGATGAAGCATAGGTTTTTGCGGCAGATTCGGCATTCTTTTCCAGATATTCAGGGAATAAAACAACAGGATTAATACTTCCCATTTCAGCAAAGACCGGAATTGGTTCTTCTCGCTGAGCTGCTAAATCAAATAAGGCTCGTCCACCTTGGATGCTTCCTGTGAATCCGACTCCTTTTACTTTTGGGTGCTTCACCAAAGAAACTCCAACTTCAATTCCGTTGCTGTTTAGGTTTGAAAAAACACCTTCTGGCATTCCGGTTTTTTGAGCAGCTGTAATAATAGCTGAAGCAACCAGTTCAGAGGTTCCCGCATGCATTGGATGAGCTTTAACAATTACAGGACATCCTGCAGCTAAAGCACTGGCTGTATCCCCTCCTGCTGTTGAATAGGCTAATGGAAAATTACTGGCTCCAAAAACCACAATGGGTCCAATTGGAATGTTCATTTTTCTCAAATCTGTTTTTGGAAGTGGAGTTCTATCTGGTATGGCAGTGTCAATTCGGGCTTCAACCCACGAACCTTCTGCTACCAATTCAGCAAATGATCGAAGCTGAAAAACCGTTCTGCCTCTTTCACCAATGGCGCGTCCTTCAGGTAATCCTGATTCGTTCATATAGGTCGGAATCAGTTCTTCCAAATTCAGAATTTCATCGGCAATGCAATTTAGAAATTCTGCCTTTTTCGCTCCTGAAATGGCTTGAAAGTCCAAAAAAGCCTGATGAGCTAATTCAACAGCTTCTTGAATTTCAGCTTCATTGGCTTCAGTAAAAGTGTGTTCATTTTCCAGGTTTAAAATCGGATTAAAGGTCTTGAACTGAACCGATCCTTTGGCCGATCGTTTTGATCCGATGTAATTTTCTCCACTAATCATACGGTTGCTAATTTTTTATAGTCTGGTAAAGTAGGACGACTGGCTAATCCTTCTTCAATAATTCTTAAAACATTTTGCCTTTCTTCTCCAATAAGCGGTAAACGTGGTGCTCGAACATTTTCTGTTCCCAAGCCCGTTGCTACCTCGGCGAGTTTTATATTCTGAACCAATTTGCTGTTAATATCCAACTCTAATAAAGGCAAGAACCAACGATAAATCTCAATGGCCTCTTCTGGACGTCCTGCCTTAGCCAATTCATAAATAGCGACTGTCTCTGCTGGGAAGGCACATACTAATCCGGCCACCCATCCGTCAGCTCCCATCAATAAACTTTCAAGTGCCAGGGTGTCTACACCGGATAAAATTTTGATACGATCTCCAAAACGATTTTTTAATCGACTAATGTTAGATAAATCGCGTGTAGATTCTTTAACAGCTTGAATATTGTCATGCTCAACCAAGTCGGCAAACATATCCAGTGTTACCTTAATTCCATAATCAACTGGATTGTTGTAAACCATAATGGGCAATGAGGTACTTTGAGCTACAGCTTTATAATAAGCTACAGTTTCTCTGGCGTCTGCCTTATACCGCATAGGAGGTAACATCATTAATCCTTTTGCTCCATCCTCCTCAGCTTTGGCTGCAGCTTCAACAGCAGCTTTTGTAGTTTGCTCAGCGATGTTAATAATCACTGGAACTTTACCTTCCACAATGCGGACACATTCTCTGACCAATGTTCTTTTTTCATTATCAGACAAAGTGCTGGCTTCTCCTAAAGTTCCTCCCAAAATAATTCCATGTACACCTGCTTCTAGTTGAGCTTTTACGTTGAGTTCAAATGTTGCCAAGTCTAGTTGATCATCATCTGTGAACTTTGTTGTAACAGCGGGCATAACCCCGCTCCAGTTTATTCCCATAGTCTTCTCTTTTAGTGAAACAAATTTAAAAATGCTAAAACGAATATTTTTTTTCGGAATTATCTATTGTTGATACTATTTTATCCTTTTGAAAAGTATATTTTAGTAAAAAGGTGTAAAATAAGCATAGTTTTAATGAAGGTATTACCATTTAACATTCCAAAGCCAGATAGTTCTGCTCTTATTTATCAGGTAGATAAGGTAAGGGCTTTTTACGACAAATTGCATCAACATGAAGAAATTCAAATCTCAATTATTATAAATGGAGAAGGAGAATTAATGGTTGGAGATTCGGTTCATAGGTATGGAATGGGGGATATTTATGTAATAGGGAGTAATATACCACATCTGTTTAAATCAGACCTTGGAATAGAAGGTGACTCGCATATGTTGACGCTTTTTTTTAGTCGGGATTCCTTTGGAAGGGATTTTTTTGAATTGGATGAACTTAAAGATTTGAGAAGGCTGTTAAATGGCTTAGGTGGAGGTATAAGGCTTTTGACTCAAAAAGACATTATTAAAAACAGATTTGAGCAATTGAAAAAAGAAACCAAACTGGGACGCTTTATTCTCTTTTTGGATATTATGAAGCTAATCACTGAATCGGAGAAAGAGGTCTTAACAACTTTTATCCATTCTAAAAAATACTCCGAGGATCAGGGAGCAAGGATGTCGGCAGTAATGCAGTTAGCCTTGAATGAGTTTCACCGCGAAATCTCATTGGAGGAAGTGGCATCAGTAGCCAATATGACGACCAATGCCTTTTGTCGTTTTTTTAAACTGAGAACGAATAAAACCTTTGTTCAATTATTAACTGAAATTCGCCTTGAACATGCCTGTAAATTGTTATTGAAAAAGCGGGATTTAAGCATTGCTGAAATAGCTGATTTGTCTGGCTTTAATAACATCTCTAACTTTAATAGAAAGTTTAGGTCCTATAAAAAAATGAAGCCGTCAGATTATCGAAAACGATTCTAAGATTTAAACCTCTGGCTTACTTTTTGGTCTGATTAAATAAGTATGGAGAATACATTGTTGAATAAATATCATTTGTACAGTCGAGCATCCTTTTTTGTTCATCATGACGAAATAAAGCCATCACGATCTTTGGAGAAAGATGTGGATGACTTATTTAAGAGACAGGTAAAAAGTCCCATAGTACTTGATTTACCTTCAGAAGCTGAAATGAAGGAAAAGGCAAAATCGGAGAAGAAGAGAAGGGAGTTGCGTAAGAAGATGCGGGCAGAAGTTAAAAAACTCAACCTAATGTGGTTAAGTCAAATGGCAGATGAGGATAAGGGATTGATTGAAAAAATGACCCTGTTTTGGCATGGACATTTTGCCTGTCGCACAGTTCAAAATCCCTATCGAACCATGGAGATGAATAATCTTCTTCGTGAAAATGCATTGGGAAACTTCCGGGATTTACTTTATGCCGTTTCTCGTTCGGGGGCGATGATTGAATATCTCCATCTCAAACAAAATAAAAAAGCCAGTCCTAATGAAGATTTTGCAAGGGAGTTATGTGAATTGTTCACTTTAGGGCGAGATGTAGATTATACCGAAAAAGATGTCGTAGAAATTGCTCGGGCTTTTACAGGATGGACTTATAGGGATGGAGAGCATCGAGTGGTCGCTAAGCTTCATGACAATGGTGAAAAAGAAATTTTTGGTAAACGAGGAAATTTTAACGGAGAAGATGTGCTGGAGATGATCTTAGAAAACCCAAAATGTGCTGAAAGAATAGCTTTTAAAATCTATAAATATTTTGTTCAAGAAGAGGTAATTCACACTGAGGTGAAAGAGTTATCTAATGTGTTGTACAATTCCAATTATGACATAAGCAGTATGATGAAGCATTTGTTTAAGGCAGATTGGTTTTATCAAAAGCAAGGTCGAATGGTTAAAAGTCCCATTGAGCTGGCGGTGGTTTATTGCAAAATGTTTGACTTTCGTTTTGAGGATGTCAAATCTGTAATGGGTTTACAACATTATTTAGGACAGGTTTTATTTGATCCACCAAATGTTGCAGGATGGGCTGGAGGAAGGCAATGGATTGACTCTTCCCGATTGGCTTTTAGATTACGTTTGGGTTCATTGATTTTGAACAGGGGATATATCATGGATGAACTCAGTCCAGAATTGGATGAAATGCTTAAGTCCAAAGCCAAAAAAAGAGATGTAAAGTTTTATCAGGAAGTTGATTGGGATTTGTTTTGGAAACGAAATCAGGGAGTGAATATATACGATGTTTTGATTCGGAGTAATAATCCTCAGTTAAAGCAAGCCGAATCAACCAATGATAAAAAAACGGTTATTCATTTATTATCAACCCCCGATTTCCAATTGACATAGACGATGAGAAGAAGAGAATTTTTACAGAAAACGGGATTGATTACTGCCGGAACTTTATTTGTCCCATCATTTTTAAGAGCGAATACTTTGGGTTCATCTTTGAGCCTGGGTAAAAAGCGCTTGGTTGTTATTCAACTCTCCGGAGGTAATGATGGTTTAAATACAATTGTTCCGCATGGCCTGGATGAGTATTATCAAAACCGAAGTCAAATAGGACATAAGCTAGAAGCTTTATTGAAGTTAGATGATCGTTTTGGGTGGAACAAGAAGTTACCAGGAATGAAAGCGTTGTATGATAAAGGATTGGTGTCTATTATCAATTCAGTAGGTTATCCAAATCCGAATCGATCACACTTTAGGTCAATGGATATTTGGCATACGGCGAGTAATTCGGACGAAAACTGGCAAAGCGGTTGGTTAGGACGTTATTTAGACAACAACTGTACACATGCTTTTGAGTCGATTGAGTGGGATGGGTCTTTGTCTTTGGCAATGAAAGGTAAAGAGCGAGCAGGAATTGCATTAACCAATCCACGAGCCTTTTATGATACGGTTCATTCAGATTATTTTAAGCAGTTGCAAGCTCCTGAGGCTGCTGATTCTGAACTTCAATTCATGTACAAAGTATTTGAAGATACTAAGAATTCGGCTGCCTATATTTATGATCAATATCGTCTCAAAACCAATGATAGTGATTACGGATCGGGGAATTTAGGAAAGAAGCTGAAAGAGGTGGCGACTTTGATCAAATCTGACATTCAAACTCCTGTTTTTTATACTTCTTTGGGTGGATTTGATACGCATGTGAATCAACAATGGGCACATGATCGATTAATGGAAGAACTAGATGCAGGTGTTTCGGCCTTTGTAAAGGATTTGGAGAAAGATGGACTGTTGAAAGAAACAACCATTATGATTTTTTCAGAATTTGGACGAAGACTAAAAGAAAACGCCAGTCGCGGAACCGATCATGGAGCTGCCAATGTGTTGTTTTTGATTGATACTGACCTTAGCCAAAAGGCTCATTCGTACAATCAAATTGATCTTTCTGATTTGGACAAAGGTGATCCAAAATACAAAGTTGATTTCAGGCAAGTTTACCAGGAAGTATTACAGCACTCCTTGGGAGTTGACTCCGAAATGGTACTAAAGCGAAAGTTTGATGAATTGGGGTTGTTTTAAATAACCTGCTGGATTTCACACAGCGATTTATAATAACCATTTTTAGCAATGAGTTCATCGTGGCTACCTTCTTCCACAATTTCACCTTTTTTCAAAACGATGATTTTATCCGCATCACGAATAGTGGACAGTCGGTGAGCAATAACCAATGAAGTTCTGTTCTCCATCAATTTATTTAAAGCGTCCTGAACCAGTCTTTCTGACTCTGTATCCAAAGCTGAGGTAGCCTCGTCCAAGATCATAATTGGAGCGTTGGACAATACAGCGCGGGCAATTGAAATTCGTTGTTTTTGACCTCCTGAGAGTTTATTACCTCTGTCTCCAATGTTTTGATCGTAACCATTTTCAAATCCAGTGATGAATTCATGAGCATTGGCAATTTTAGCAGCCTGAATAATTTCTTCTTCAGTAGCGTCAGGATTTCCAAAGGCAATATTATTTCGGATGGTTTCATTGAATAAGATAGACTCTTGAGTTACCACTGAAATTAATCTTCTCAAATCTCCCTTATCCAAATCTTTGACATTGACACCATCAATTTTAACCGCTCCTGATTTTACATCGTGGAAACGCGGAATTAAATCTGAAATAGTTGATTTTCCAGATCCTGATTCTCCAACAAGAGCAACAACTTGTCCCTTTTTAAGATCGAAGTTTACTTTTTTCAAGACATCCTCTTCAGCATAAGCAAAAGTGATATCCTCTAAAGAAACTGATTCATCCAAGGAGTTCTTATGAATAGGGTTTTCAGGGTTCTTGATGCTATCTTCAATATCTAAGATATCGTTAATTCTGTCTAATGAGGCTGAACCTTTACTTATGTGAGCAAATCCGTTAGCCAAACTACTAATAGGGCGCAGTAACTGAGAAAAAACAATGATAAAGGCAATGAATTCCTTTCCGCTCATTCCAGCACCTGTTTGCTGGTTTACAATAATGATTTGTCCACCGTACCATACAATTCCCAATAGCACACATGCTCCTAAAAACTCATTTAATGGTGACGATAAATCTCGTTTTCTAAATGCACGAGTCAATAAGCTTTGATGATGTCGATTTTCTTTGTCGAAACGTTTCTTGGCTGTTTTTTCAGCATTAAAGGCTTTAATAATTCTAATTCCTCCCAAACTCTCCTCAATAATGGATAAAAGCTGTCCCATTTGTTTTTGTCCCTTGGCTGAGGTACGTTTTAAACTTTTTCCAATTCGTGAAATAATCAATCCACTTATTGGCATCAAAATCAAAGAAAATAAGGTAAGGTTGGTACTCCAGTAAAACAATATCCCCAAATGAATAGCAATCGAAAAGGGGTCCCGGAAAACCATCTCTAAACCTTTTACCACAGCTACCTCAATTTCGTTGAGATCTGATGTCATTCGAGCGAGCATATCTCCCTTCTTTTCTTCGGTATGATAAGATATTGGGAGTGTAGTAGATTTCAAAAAAAGATTGGCTCGTAAATCCCGCACAACTGCCATTCGCATGAAGGATTGAAAATAAATGGCGCAATAACGAAATAGGTTCTTTAAAAAGAAGGCTATTAATACCGTAATGCAAATAAAACCTAAGGCTCCAATTTTGCCATGTTGCACGATGTAATCGGCCATGAGGTAATTGTAGTAATCTGAAAAATAGGAAAAGAAATTTTCGCGATGTTCCCAGATCGGTTTGGTCATTTCTGTAATTTGTTCTTGTTGGTCTGGTTCAAAAATCAAACTCAAAAATGGAACAAAGAGTACAAGTGATAATAAATTGAAAACGGTAAAAAGGATATTAAATACGATCACCAAAACCGAGGCTGATCGATGCATAAATGCCAATTTCACTATCTGAAAAAATCCTTTCATTCTGAATCTTCAATTTTAAAATGAGTTGCAAATGTACCCAGATTTAAATCATACGTCAAATAAGGATAATTGTTTTATGCTGTTGGTTAAGAATCATTCTGCTATTTTTGTGCTATGAGCTCAGTGAGACAAAAGAAAATAGAAGCTGTTATTCAGCAGGAATTAGGTCAGATTTTTAGGGAAGAAGCCCGAACGTATTGTTTGGGGGCTATGGTAACCGTAACAGTTGTTCGCGTTTCACCTGATATGTCATATGCAAAAGTGTTTTTAAGCGTTTTCGGTCATCCGGATATCAAGGAAGTGTATAAAGGCCTAAAGGGTCAAGCGGGAGAAATACGATATAATCTCGGAAAAAGATTGGGGAAAAGTTTGCGAAGAATTCCTGAATTGGATTTCAGAATTGATGACTCATTGGATTATGCCGAAGAAATAGATAAACTACTTAGCGAGTAATTGTAGGTGAATTCTTCATTTTTCATAGCGAGACGATATCTGTTTTCACGAAAAACACACAATGTAATTAACATTATATCGGGCATTTCAGTTTTGGGAATTACCATCTCAACGGCTGCTTTGGTCATTGTATTGTCTGCTTTTAATGGAATTGAAAATTTGGTGATTTCACTCTTCAGTACCTTTGAACCAGATATAAAAATTGAGTCCACTCACTCCAAAACCTTCGATCGGCATTTTATTCCACAGGAGGTTTATGAGGTAGAAGGTTTGGCAAACTATTCAGAGGTCATTGAAGAAATAGCCATTATCCGGCATGAAGACCAATTCGTGATTGGAACGTTAAAGGGAGTTGAAAAGCCTTTTTTGAGTATGTCCGAAATGGACCAGCATTTGGAAGATGGATTAACAACACTCGGAAATAAAGAAAATCCATTGGGTTTGGTGGGAGTTGGTGCTTTGGAAAAGCTGAGTGCTTATATTTTTGAGGTGCAAGGACCTTTGGAGTCCTTTACGATTTATTCTCCTAATAAAGACAAAAAAATTTCTCGGAACAGTACAGATGCTTTTTCTACTTCCCAAATAGGTATTGTCGGAACCTTCTCTTATAACAATGATGTGGATGAGGAGATTTTATTGGTTCCCATTGACTTTGCTGCGGATATCATGAATTATGAGAATCAAATTACAGCAGTTGAAATGAAATTTAAGGAGGGAGTTGAATTGGAGAATAAGAAATTGGAACTACTCAGCATGTTAGGAGATGATTTTAGGGTGGTGACCAATCTTGAACGAAATCAACTGATCTATCAAACTTCAAAAAGTGAAAAGTGGATCACTACTTTATTGTTGGCATTCATTTTCTTTTTGGCAACCTTTAATATGGTGGCTTCCATTACCATGTTGGTTTTGGAGAAGAAAGATAATTTGGCAACACTAACTGCTTTGGGAGCTAAACGTGTTCAGTTACAACGCATTTTCTTCTATGAAGGATTGTTGATTAACGGACTTGGATTGATTTTTGGTTTAGGACTAGGGTACTTGATTTGTTATCTTCAAATGACCTTTGGGTTTATTACAATGGAAGGTGGTCACAGTGAGTTTTTTCCAATCGCCTTTAAATTTGGAGATCTCATCTTAATTTTGAGTATTACGCTTTTGTTTGGTACATTGGCGGCGTTTTTACCGAGTAAGTTTTTAATTCGAAGAATTGTAAAATAAAGAAATGAAAAAGTTTATCACACTTGTTGCATTGGCCGGATCCTTGGTTTCGTTTGCACAAAACAGAATGACACCGGAATTGTTGTGGAAAATAAAACGAATTGGAGGAATTCAGGTATCGCCCGACCATACTCAAATTTTGTTCAGCATCCGTAAATACGATTTGTCTACCAATAAAAGTGAGAGTGATTTATATACCATCCCGGTAAAAGGAGGAAAGATTAAGCAAATTACAAATACTCCCGGAACTGAGGGGGATGCACAGTGGCGACCTGATGGAGAAAAAATCGGGTTTATTTGGACTGGTGAGGATGGAAGAAATATCTACGAGATGAATCCTGATGGAAGTGGAATAGAGCAGATCTCGGAAATTAAATCAGGAGTGAATGGATTTAAATATTCTCCTAAAGGAGATCAACTTGTTTTTGTCTCAGAGGTGAAAATGGAGAAAGTTCATTCAACCGAATATGCAGATGACTTACCAATGTCGGATGCTCGTGTAATTGATGATTTGATGTATCGTCATTGGGGGGAATGGGAAGATGGATGGAGGTCGCACCTTTTTATTGCCAATATTGAAAACGGAAAGGTTGTTGGACAAGGAAAAGACATCACTTTTAATGAAATTCATGACGTGCCAATTAAGCCTTTTGGGGGAATGGAACAAATCAATTGGTCTGCGGATGGACGTTTTGTAGTTTATGCAGCTAAAAAGAAAAAGGGATATAAATATGCACTGAGTACTAATTCCAACATCTTTATTTATAACACCCTGCTTAATACTACCCAAAACTTTACTAACGCCAACAAGGGGTATGATATGAATCCAGCTTATTCATCAGATGGAAAGTTAGCCTGGTTGGCAATGGAACAAGACGGATTTGAGGCAGATAAAAACGACATTATTGTTTATGATAATTCTCAGCTTAAAACAAACATTACAGCTGACATGGATATTACTGTATCTGATTTTTGTTGGGGTGCTGATGGAAGTAAATTGTACTTCAAATCAGTGACAGAAGCTACTTATCAGTTGTATGAATATGATTTTGAAACTAAAAAAGCGACACAATTAACGGAAGGTATACACAACTATACCTCAATTGCTTTTGCTGGAGATTATCTTATTGGTGGACGTCAGTCTATGAATCATCCAACAGATATTTATTCAGTTAAATTGAAAAACAATGAGCAAAAGCAATTGACCGATGTCAATAAGGATATCTATGAAGGTTTGGAAACTGGGAAAATTGAAAAACGATGGGTGAATACGACTGATGGGAAAAAAGAATTGGTTTGGGTGATTTATCCTCCAGGATTTGATGAGACAAAAAAGTATCCTGCCATTTTGTATTGTCAAGGTGGACCACAATCTGCCGTTAGTCAGTTTTTCTCTTATCGTTGGAACTTCCAGTTAATGGCAGCAAATGATTATATCATCATTGCTCCTAACCGTCGTGGATTACCAGGTTTTGGACAAGAGTGGAATGATGCCATTTCAAGAGATTGGGGAGGACAACCTATGGATGATTATCTTTCGGCAGTTGACTCACTCAAGAAAGAACCATACATTGATGAAGAAAGAATAGGAGCTGTTGGAGCAAGTTATGGTGGTTATTCAGTTTATTACCTGGCGGGAATTCATGAAAATAGATTCAAGACCTTTATTTCACATTGTGGTTTGTTTAATCTTGAAAGCTGGTATGGAACAACTGAAGAATTATTCTTTGCGAACCAGGACATAGGTGGACCTTATTTTGCGAAACACCTAAAGGCTGAATACGAAAAGAACTCTCCACACAAACTTGCGGCTAATTGGGACACGCCAATGTTGATCTTCCACGGAGAAAAAGACTTTAGAGTTCCTTTAAACCAGGGATTGGAAGCTTTTCAACTACTCCAGCTTAAGCGTATTGAGAGTAAGATGATTCTCTTTCCGGATGAAAATCACTGGGTATTATCCCCTCAAAATGGGGTGTTCTGGCACAGAGAATTCTACGCCTGGTTAGATAAGTACTTGAAATAAGCTTAAAATACTTCGGCTAAAACCCGCTCGCGGTACGATTGCCCAATAGGGATTGATTTTCCCTGTATGGTAAGCGAATTACCTTCTAAGGTTTCTACTAAATTCTTATTGACAATATAAGATTTATGACAGCGGATAAAGGTTTCACTAGGCAAACTCTCTTCCAGATTTTTGAGGGACATCAAAGCTGTGATTCTGCCCGAAGGAACGTGGAAAGAAACATATTCTCTCATTCCTTCAATATACTTGATGTCCGAATATTGAACTTTGTAAAGCTTATGATCGGCTTTAATGGTTAAATAAGTTGGTTTTAAGTCTAATGCCTTTTCTTCCTGAGCTTCAAACTGAGCAAAGGCTTTATTGATAGCTTTTAGAAAACGCTCGAATGGAAAAGGCTTGATTAAATAATCAATAGCCTCCAGTTCAAATCCTTCAACCGCATAATCCTTATAGGCAGTTGTAAATATGACCATGGGTTTATTCTGAAGAGATTTAACCATCTCCGTACCTAATATCCCAGGCATTTGTACGTCTGTTATCAATAAATCAATCGATTCCTTTTGGAGAATCTCATTCGTTTCAATTCCGTTTTTACAACTAGCTACTAATTCTAATTTAGGAATTTGGCTCACGTAACTTTCCAATAGCTGACGTGCGAGCTTTTCATCATCTGCAATTAAACACTTCATTCGCTCAATTTTACTTTTAGTTCTACTGAATAAACTTTCTCTTTTTCCTCAATCAAAATCTCATGCTTCTCAGGATAAAGCAAAGAAAGTCTCTTTTTAACATTTTCCATTCCCACACCTCCGGTTGAATCTTTCTTGATACTCTCATGGGCAATGGAATTACTACAAATCAAATCTAAGACATCATCTTTTAAAAAGATTTTAATCTTAATCCATCCCTTATCCTTGTCTTCATGATTAGAGTGTTTAAAACTGTTTTCAATGAAAGGTATTAAAAGGAGTGGGGCAATTTGAAAATCATTTTCTTCTAAATCAATCTCAACAGAAATATTACTGTGATCATCGTCCTTCAAATATTGTAACTCAATAAAATTCTCTATTTGTTTTACCTCGGATGAAAGAGAAACCAGATTCTGATTCCCTTCATAAGTGACATATTTCAAAATCTCAGATAAATTCATAATTGCCGTTGACGTTTGATCCGATTTCATTTGAGATAATGAATAGATATTATTGAGGGTATTGAAAAGGAAATGTGGATTAATTTGGGCTTTCAAGGCTTTTGTTTCAGCTTCCAGCATTCTGTTTTTAAGTTCTAAACTCTCCGCTGTTCTTTTACTTAGTAGCATAGATTTAATGATCAATGTACTAATAACCAAAGGAGGAATCGCCGTTAAAACTCTACCTAAATAGGGAAGAATAGATGATTGCTGAGGATGTTTTACGTGAATAGGAAAGTGTTCAACCAACCAAATGTCTAGTGCTCCACCCAAAATAGAATAGGTAACAATAACCAGAGCAATCATTACAGAGAACAGCTTGAGTTTCCCTTTTTCCAAGATTTTGGGGGTGAGATGGAGTAGGTTCAGATAAAAAAGAACCATTTGAGGTAGGATTATACTTCCTACCCTTACAGCGGCAGTTTCTGGATCCATTACTGTACTGAGTACCCATATAAAGATCACTCCCACAACAATCCAGGCAAGCAATGAATATTGAATAGTTGACTTCATCTTCTTGTAAAAGTAAAACTTCCTAATTGATTAATTAGGGGAATTTCAATCTAGAACGACTATTGGTCAAAAAAGAGGGATATTTTGTCAATTAAAGTTATTTTGCCTTTCATTGATGAAAAAAGAGGGTTCATTGAATCCTTTTAAGCAGAGACGGAAAAATAAAACAAATTTGACGTAACTAAAACAATTTTAATTCGTCACTGTTATAACTAGGGCATTACGCCAAATTTAAAATGACTATGCTTAGACTAAAACTAGTTTTACTCGCTCTCCTTTTTGCCGGTTTCGCTATGGCACAAGAGAAGTACACCATCAGCGGAACATTAAAAGATGCACAATCTGGAGAAGATCTTATTGGAGCAAGAGTAACCGTAAAAGAATTACCGGGAACTGGAGCAGTTACAAACGCTTTCGGTTTTTATTCTTTAACCTTACCAGAAGGAACTTATACGCTTGTTTATAAATCTCTCGGATTTGCTTTAACCGAAGAAAGGATTGATTTGAAATCGGATATGTCAAAGGATTTTGAATTAGCGCCTGAAGGAAAAGTATTTGAAAAAGTTGTTGTATCAGCCGAAAGGGAGGATGAGAATGTGACTTCGGCTGAGGTAGGAGTAGATAAAATCAACATTAAGGATATTGAAACCATTCCGGTGTTTTTTGGAGAGAAAGATATTCTAAAAACCATTCAGTTATTACCAGGGGTTAAATCCGCAGGAGAAGGAAATGCTGGTTTTTATGTGAGAGGTGGAGCAGTGGATCAAAACTTGGTTTTGTTGGATGGAGCACCAGTTTATAATGCATCTCACTTGTTAGGATTCTTCTCAGTTTTTAATTCAGATGCCTTAAAAGATGTGAAGTTGTATAAAGGTGCAGCTCCGGCACAGTTTGGTGGGCGTTTGTCATCGGTAATGGATATTAAAATGAAAGAAGGGAACATGAAAAAGTTCTCTGCAAGTGGAGGTTTGGGATTAATTTCATCTCGATTGACACTTGAAGGTCCTATTGTAAAGGATAAAGGGTCTTTTATTTTGTCAGGAAGAAGAACCTATGCTGATGTGTTTCTAAGACTATCCAATAATGAAACCTTGAAAGAGTCAATTCTTTATTTCTATGATTTAAATGCAAAAGCAAATTATCGCTTAGGTAAAAAGGATCGTATTTTCCTTTCGGGATATTTTGGTAGAGATAAATTTGGATTTAGTGATCAGTTTGGGTTTGATTGGGGAAATGCTACAGGAACAGCAAGATGGAATCACATCTACAATGACAAATTGTTTGGGAATACATCACTCGTTTTTAGTAATTACAATTATAAAATCAACTTTGGTAGTGGTAACCAAACTTTTGAAATTGGATCGCAAATTCAGGACTGGAACTTTAAGGAAGAATTTGATTATTACGCGAATTCAAACAATACGGTGAAATTTGGTATTAATGTAATTCATCACACTTTTAAGCCTGGTGAAATTGAAACCGGATCTGGAATTGATTTTATCTTGAATGATATTGAAAATCGATACTCCGTTGAGTCAGCTGCTTATATTCAAAATGAACAAAAGGTTGGTAAACGTTTCAGTATGATTTACGGTTTACGTTATTCAAACTTTGTTCAAATCGGTCCTGGAGACATCTTTACTTATGATGCTGCTGGAAATGTTACCGATACAACTACTTATGGTAATTGGAAACCAATTCAAACTTATCATGGCTTGTCTCCACGATTCTCAGCTAAATTATTGGTTGATGAAAACAGTTCTATTAAAACAGGATATTCAAGAACCTTCCAGTATTTACATTTATTATCTAATTCAACGGCATCATCACCAACTGATATCTGGATTCCATCATCAAATAATGTAAAACCTCAAATTGCTGATCAGGTTTCAATTGGGTATTTCAGAAACTTTGCTGATAATATGATTGAATTCTCTGTTGAAGGTTATTATAAACATATGCAAAATGCGGTGGATTATAGAGATGGAGCAGAGGTTACTTTAAATCCAAGTGTTGAAGGAGAGTTGTTGTTTGGAAAAGCTCGTGCTTATGGGGCTGAATTTTTGGTGAAGAAGAAGAAAGGTAAATTCAGTGGATGGATTAGTTATACACTGGCTCGTTCCGAAAAACTTTTTGATGACATCAACGACGGATCATGGTATCCAGCAAAACAGGATCGTACACATGATGTATCTATCGTAACTATTTTCAACTTTAGCGAACAATGGACAGCGTCGGCTTCGTGGGTGTATTATACAGGAAATGCAGTAACCTTCCCTTCTGGTAAATATCTCATTGAAGGACAGGTGGTAAATTATTACACCGAACGAAATGGATACCGAATGCCAGATTATCACCGTTTAGACTTAGGGGTAACTTTCTTTGCTAAGAAGTTTAAGAATATTCTTGATCCGGAAACAGGGGAGCAAAAGCAAGTGCCTAAAAGATGGGAGTCAAGCTGGAACCTATCCGTGTACAATGCTTATGCACGTGAAAATGCTTATTCAATAAGCTTTAGAGAAAATGAGGAAACTGGGGAAACAGAGGCTGTTCAGGTGGCTTTGTTCCGAATTATTCCATCTATTACTTACAACTTTAAATTTTAGAAATGAGAACTAGCATTTTTATCATATTAGCGATTTGTATTTCTTTTGCTTCTTGTGAAAAAGTAATAGATATACCATTGGACGAAGCTGAACAACGAATTGTCGTGGAAGGAAAGATGAAGGATAATGAAGGAGACAATTACATTCTTTTATCTAAGACAGGATCTGTTTATGATGATTCGGGATTTGAGAAAATTTCAGGGGCATCCGTAACAGTAAACGACGGAACAACAACTTATACTTTTCCTGAAAATGAACTGGTTGCAGGGAGATATGAATTGGAAAGTTTTACTACCCAACCTAATAAAACCTACACACTAACAGTTGATTTAGGAGACGGGCAGGTGTTGTCATCTACTTCTGTTACAAATGATAAACCAACCATTGATGAGTTGTATTTTGAGCCGCAAAAGAACTTTTTTGCCGATTTTGATCCGACACAACCGGATACGGTTTATCAGGTTTTCTATAATTTTTCTGATAATGGAGCTCAAGAGAATTACTACCGTATAAATGCATGGATTAATGGAGAAAGAGATGAAACGTATTACATCTTTGATGATCGTCTGTTTAACGGTGAAAATAACATAGCACCTCTATGGGGAGCTGTAATTGAAGCTGGTGATACGGTTTCGGTTGAATTGGTTTCTTCTGATGAGGCATACTATACTTATTTGTTCACTTTGGCCAATAGCTCTGATGGAGGACCGTTTTCTGCTACACCAGCCAATCCCGTTTCAAATATAGACGGAGATGCAATTGGTTATTTTGCAGCAATGACAACAGACACAATGACCATTATTATTCCGGAATAAAACTTAGTGCGAAGGGGATTCAAATATGG
This sequence comes from Flavobacteriales bacterium, assembly GCA_022361195.1. GTDB lineage: Bacteria > Bacteroidota > Bacteroidia > Flavobacteriales_D > Crocinitomicaceae > JAKSBJ01. Next base: position 31,438 of record JAKSBJ010000097.1, on the reverse strand, counting down.
ACTGTTTATAGGCTTTGTAAGTCTGTTCTACGCTTGTGAAAAGGTGATTGACATCCCATTAAATGATGCTGAGGTTCAAACGGTTATTGAGGGAGTTTTGAATGATGCTGAAGGGAATAATTATATCCTGCTCTCTAAAACAACTACGGTTTACGCTCAGTCCGATTTTCCAACAATTTCAGGAGCTAGCGTGGTGGTAACAGATAGTCATGGTAGTACTTTTGTTTTTGAAGAGGTAGATACAGTTCCTGGGCGTTATACAGCTCCTGAATTAACGGTTCAACCCGAAACAACTTATATGTTAGAGGTGAATATCGATGGGGCTGTCTTTACGGCTGAAAGTTATGCCCATAAAACTCCTAAAATTGATTCCATCACAACTGTTCAGCAAGATTTTGGATTCTCTGAGTTTTTAGGATACATTCCGCATACAGTTTACTTCCATTCTTTTGATGATGGAGCAGTAAAAAACTTTTATCGATTTAAAATTTCAGTGAATAATAGGGAGTCATCTCTGCTTTATATAGGGAATGATGAATTTATTAATGGACAGTATTTCTCAGCCCCATTTTTAGGTGATTTAACCACCGAGGATGATTCAGTTGAAATTGTCATGCATGCTTGTGATCAGGCATATTACGATTATCTCTTTTCGTTTTCTAATGCTTCGGGCGGTGGAGGACCCTTTACTGCTGCTCCAGGAAATCCAGTGTCCAACATTCAGGGAGAAAAGGGAATAGGATATTTTACAGCATTGACCACGGATACCTTAACTCATGTGGTAGGTCAATAGATTAGGTTTATAAGAACATGGTTAACCCTCGTCCATTTTTGGTCGGGGGTTTCTTTTTTTAGTTCGGTCCCATTCATTTAGTTCCATTTTTTAAGACTTGGTTATCAGTTGATTTTTGAATTCTCCATTTTCATTTTTTTTAACAATTGAAAAAAATGTACCACTTTTTACCACTTTGACTTATATTCTAAAAAAGCCTATAAATACTACATTTATGCCATTTTGATTTTCTATATTTGTTGTTAACACTTGCAAAAGTTATCAACAAAGTCAATTTAGGTGGTAAATTGTGGGAGGTTAATATATATTTTTACAATTCAATCAGTAAAATGTCCGGTTTAGTAGGAGAATTCGAATGTAAGCTTGATGCCAAGGGAAGGTTTTTATTTCCCTCGGGTCTTAGAAAGCAATTGGATCCTTCTGCCATGGAGGTTTTTATGGTGAACAAAGGGTTTGAAAACTGTCTAACACTCTATCCCATGAATGAATGGGAAAAGGTGAGTGCTAAGCTTTCCAAACTGAATTTGTTTAAACCAAAAAACAGGATGTTTTATCGATTGTTTCATCAGGGAGCTAAGCAATTGAGCTTGGATAATGCTGGCCGAATTTTAATTCCGGTTGCTCTGATGGAACGAATTGGATTGAAAAAGGAAATAATGTTAACCGCTTACAACGATAGGATAGAGATTTGGGATAGACAGGAGTACTTCAGCTTTATGGATGATAATATGGCTGACTTCTCTGATCTCGCAGATGAAGTGATGGGCGAAATTGACACTGAAGATGACTAGTCTGTATCATACACCAGTATTATTTGAGGAGTCTTTGGAGGCGCTGGATATCCAGCCCAATAAAGTGATCGTTGATGTCACCTATGGTGGTGGTGGACATTCAAAAGAAATTTTAAATCGTTTGGGCGATCAGGGGACTTTGGTAGCCTTTGATCAGGATGATGATGCTTTGGAGAATGTGATAGAGGATGAGCGATTGGTTTTTGTCAATGCCAACTTTCGTTTTCTCATCAACTTCATGAAATTTCATGACCTCATGGGGGCTGATGGTTTGTTGGCTGATTTAGGGGTGTCATCTCATCAATTTGATGAAGGTAGCAGAGGGTTCTCCATTCGGGAAGAAGGGAAGCTCGATATGCGAATGAATCAGGAGGGAGAGTTGACGGCAGAGTATATCGTGAATTCTTACCGCGAAGAGCAGTTATTTAAAATGTTCAACGCTTATGCGGATTTGAAAAATGTAAAAAAGGTGGTTTTCACTCTTTCTCGTGAGCGAAAAAAGAAACGAATAACGACTACAGCGCAGTTGGTTGAATTGTTAACAGCGATTGCTCCTCCTAAAAAACAGAATCAATTTCTGGCTCAGGTGTTTCAGGCTATTCGAATTGAGGTGAACGATGAGATGGGAGCTTTGAAGGATATGTTGATTCAAAGTGAGAAGGTCTTAAAAAAAGGTGGTCGCCTGGTTGTTATTTCCTACCACTCCATTGAAGATCGATTGGTAAAGAATTTTATCCGATCGGGAAACTTTGAAGGAGAGTTAAACAAAGATGTTTTTGGCAAAGTGTTGAAGCCTTTTGCCGCTGTAAATAAAAAGCCTTTGGTTCCAACCGATGAAGAAATTGAACGGAACCCAAGAGCAAGAAGTGCAAAGTTGAGAATTGCCGTGAAAGAATGAGTGGAAACGAGTTCATAGATAAAGATCAGTTGGCCGAGAAACAAGCTGAAGAGGAGCAGAAAGAGAAGAAAAAAGCTGCTACTCAAAAGAAAAAGCGCGCCAAAAAAAGTTCTGCGGGAAATAGAGTCTGGATTCAGATCATGAACGGAGAGTTTTTGTCGAAAGACAACTTTATTGCGAATCTGCCATTCAGCTTTTTTATAGGCTTCCTTCTGGTGGTAATGATCGGTTGGGGATACTATGCCGAGACGATTACGAAAGAGGAGGTTTTGCTCAAAAAAGAACTGGAAGAGTTGAATTCAGAATACTCCACTTTGAGTAGTGAATACAACACAAAACGAGGAAGAAAACCCGTTGCTGTAAAGTTAGCCGGAACAGGTGTAGAGGAGAACATTAGTTCATTTAGAAAAATTAAGGTAAGAAAATACCGCTTTGAATAAGTGGAAGATAAAAAGCAAATATTAATTAAGGCGTATGTGCTTTACATTCTGGTTGGAATTGTAATGGTGGTGGTTATTGGCCGCATCATTAATATCCAATACGGAGATGTTGTGGATATTCATCCGGTTGATTCCTTGAATACAGGGCAGATGCCGACTAAATTGGATTCCATTACACCTATGCGCGGGCGCATTCTAGCGGATGACGGAAGTGATTTGGTGACTTCAGTTCCGCTATACGATTTGCATATCGATCTTTCAATCATCAGCGATAAATTGTTTAAAGAGGTTGATTCATTGGCCATTAATCTGGCGCGCGTGTTTCCTGAGAAATCGAAAGAACAATGGTTGACAGAATTGAAAATAGAGAGGGATAAGGGAAATCAGTATTACAAAATCAAAAATGATGTCAAGTATGATGTACTACAGGAGGTAAGAGAGTTTCCAATTTTACGCGAACGAAAATATAAGGGTGGTTTTATAGAGGAAAAAACTTCGGAACGTCAAATGCCTTATGGTTTATTTGCCAAGCGAACGTTGGGATATAAAAGAGAAGGGGCACGACCAGTAGGTTTGGAAGGTGCTTTTGATGATTATTTGACTGGAGAGTATGGCTTAATGGAAAAACAATGGGTGAACAATAGTTGGAAGCCTGTGAGTGGTGACTTTGTCAAAGATCCGGTTGATGGGGCTGATATTGTAACAACTATTGATGTTAATATTCAGGATGTAGCGGAAAATGAACTAAAGGCCATGCTTGAAAAACAAGAGGCCGTTCATGGTTCGGTGGTGTTAATGGAGGTGGAAACCGGATTTGTTAAAGCCATTGCCAATCTTACTCGTGGAGAAGATGGAGGGTATTACGAAACTTATAACCATGCTGTCGGAACCAAATCCGATCCGGGTTCAACTTTTAAGTTGGCGTCTTTGATGGCTTTGTTGGAGGATGGGAAAGCGGATATAACAGATACAGTAAAAGCTTACGGAAAGTACCAGTGTTTTGACAAAACAACTTATGATTCTAAACGAAGTGGGTACGGTAAAATAACCTTACAAAGAGCTTTTGAAGTTTCATCCAATGTCTTTTCTCAAATTGTACATGAGGCTTATTATTATGATGACCCTCAAAAGTATATCAACCGAATAAAATCGTTTGGTTTAGGGGATACACTTGGGTTAGATATTGCAGGTGAAGCTCAGCCGGTCATTCATAACAAAGGAGAAGGAGGATGGTCTGGAATTACCATTTTCCAAATGGCAATTGGGTATGAGGTAGAATTAGCTCCATTACAAATGTTGGCTTTTTATAATGCTGTTGCTAATGGAGGAGAATTAGTGCGTCCACAGTTCGTGCGAGAAATCAGAAGAGATGGAAAAACTATTAAGCAATTCGAGAAAGATGTTCTAAAAGAAAAAATCTGTTCGCAGGAAACTTTAGAGAAATTAAAAATCTGTCTGGAAGGGGTGGTAGAAAACGGAACAGGGAAAAAGCTTCAGTCATCCAACTTTAAAATTGCCGGAAAAACGGGGACGGCTAAAATCGTTCAGTCAAATCGCGGTTATGGGGATGATTATCAGGCTTCATTTATTGGCTATTTCCCAGCAAAACAGCCGCGTTATTCACTATCTGTGGTCATTGCGGGACCTACTCAGCAAATCTATGGAGCAGATGTGTCCGGAACTGTATTTACTGCCATTGCGGACAAGGTTCATTCTTCATCTATGGAATATCATCCACCAATTAATGGACAAGCCAATGATTTGGTTTCAGTGCCAAAAGTCAAATATGGTCGGCATAAAGAAACAGAGGTGGCCATGAATCGAATAGGAGTGAAGTATAAAAATGAGAATACACAGTCGGAATATGTGGTGGCTGTTCGGGCAGGAGATGAAGTAAAGGTTCAGTCCCGAATGGTTAAAGATAATGAAGTGCCTAATGTGATAGGGATGACGTTGAACGATGCGGTCTTTTTGTTAGAGAATAAAGGTATGAAAGTAAATGTGACTGGGAGTGGAAGAGTAGTGTCTCAATCTCAGGAAGCAGGAAGAGAGATAGTAGATGGAACAATAATTAAGCTGGTTTTAAACTAATGGATAGTTTACAAAACATATTATATAAAGTCGCCCTGATCTCTGTCCATGGGGAATTGGATGTCGAAATTAAATCGGTTGAATTTGACTCAAGACAGGTTCAGCAGGATGCTGTATTTGTTGCTGTTAAAGGTGAGCAGGTAGATGGACATAATTACATCTCTCAGGCAATTGCTAGTGGGGCAACTTGCATTGTTTGCGAAAATTTGCCAAATGAAATGGCGGAGAATATCACTTTTATTCAGGTGCGAAATTCGGCAGAGGCATTAGCCTTAATTGCTGCGAATTTTTACGGAAATCCATCCGCAGAATTGAGTTTAGTGGGGATTACAGGAACCAATGGTAAAACCACGACTACTACGCTGCTGCATAGTTTATTGATGGACATGGGGTACAAAGTAGGGCTTTTGTCTACTGTGGTAAATAAAATTGGAGATCGTGAAATTCCAGCTACGCATACTACTCCAAATCCAGTAGCCTTAAATCAATTGTTGAGGGAAATGGTTGATGAGGGTTGTACGCACTGTTTTATGGAAGTGAGCTCGCATGCTATTCATCAATCTCGAGTTGCCGGTTTGCAGTTTAACATTGCTGGATTCACAAATATTTCGCATGATCATCTGGATTATCACAAAACTTTTAAAGAGTATATCTATGCTAAAAAGAAGTTTTTTGATGATCTCTCTTCTTCGGCTGTGGCAATTGTAAATGCTGATAGTCCAAACGGAAGGGTGATGGTGCAAAATACAGCTGCTTCTGTAAAAACGTTTGCGCTTAAAACGGTGGCAGACTATAAAGTGAAGATTCTCGAGAATACCTTCTCAGGTTTGGTGCTTAAAGTCAATAATCAAGATTTGTGGACCAAGTTGGTGGGAGATTTTAATGCCTATAACCTCATTTTGGTTTATGCTATTGCCATTGAATTAGGTTTTGATGAAATGGAGATTTTAACCGGAATTTCAAAGTTAAAGTCTGTTGAAGGGCGATTTGAGTATTTGACCTCAGATACTAAAGTGATTGCCATCATTGATTATGCACATACTCCTGATGCGTTAAAGAATGTACTGTCAACCATTCAATCGGTGCGTACGAGAAACGAACAGCTGATTACGGTTGTTGGTTGCGGTGGAGATAGAGATAAAGCAAAACGACCAGTTATGGCTGGGATTTCGGCAGAATTTAGTGATAAAGTTATTCTGACCTCTGACAATCCTCGTTCCGAAAATCCTGATACGATTATTGATGAAATGAAAGCTGGAATTCCGGCTGAGAAATCAGGAAGAGCAATGGCTATTACCAATAGAGAGGAAGCAATAAAAGTTGCTTGTTCCTTGGCTCAACCGGGAGATATTCTGCTAGTTGCCGGTAAAGGTCATGAGAAGTACCAGGAAATCATGGGTGAGCGATTCCCTTTTGATGATTTTGAAACTGTAAAGAAAACCCTTAAAAACCTCAATAAATAATGTTGTATTATCTGTTTACCTATCTAAAAGAATTTGACTTTCCAGGGGCTGGACTGTTCGATTACATCTCCTTTAGAGCGGCGATGGCAATTATTACTTCGCTTCTAATTTCAATGGTGTTTGGAAAGCGACTCATCAACATTTTGCGTCGCCAGCAAGTGGGAGAAACGGTGAGAGATTTAGGTTTGGAAGGTCAAAAGGAAAAGGAAGGAACTCCTACAATGGGTGGGCTAATAATCCTTGCTTCAGTCCTTATTCCAACTTTACTTTTCGCTCAACTCAACAACATTTACATCATCATCATGTTGGTGGCAACAGTGATGCTGGGAGCTATTGGTTTTATCGATGATTACATCAAGGTTTTTAAGAAGAATAAAGAAGGTTTAGCAGGTCGATTTAAGATTGTAGGACAAATTTTTGTCGGAATTTTTGTCGGAGCTGTTTTGTATTTCCATCCTGATGTGAAAGTGCATGAGGAAATTGCAAAGGATGCCCAAATTGCTAATGCAATTGATGTAGATGATATGCATCAAACTACCGATCCGGACACTAAGTGGGTAGAGGTGAAAGATATGACCACCACCATCCCGTTTGTAAAAGGAAATGAGTTTAACTATAACCGTCTTTTAGGAGATATTGACAAAAGTTACGGATGGTTATTGTTCATCCCAATTGTCGTGTTCATCATCATTGCAGTTTCCAATGGTGCTAATATGACGGATGGATTGGATGGATTGGCAACCGGAACCTCGGCGATTATCGGAATTGCCTTGTCCATTTTCGCTTACGTATCTGGGCATGCTGAATTTGCTGACTATCTCAATGTGATGTACATCCCGTATTCGGGTGAACTGGTGATTTTCATCTCCGCCTTTATGGGGGCTTGTATTGGGTTTTTGTGGCATAACTCCTATCCGGCTAAGGTCTTTATGGGAGATACGGGGAGTTTAGCTATTGGTGGAATCATTGCCACTTTCGCCATTGTCATCCGAAAAGAACTATTAATCCCTGTTTTGTGCGGAGTATTCCTTATTGAAAATCTCTCGGTTTTAATGCAGGTGGGGTGGTTCAAATACACCAAACGAAAATACGGAGAAGGACGCCGAATTTTTAAGATGGCTCCATTACATCACCATTATCAAAAACTAGGAATGCATGAGGCTAAAATTGTCTCCCGCTTTTGGATTGTGGGAGTGCTTTTGGCAGTTATCACCATTGTAACGCTAAAACTGAGATAAAAATAACCGCTACCCTTCGACTCCACTGAGGGTAACAGTGTTGAAATAATGAGAGGGAGTTATGTCAGTCTGAGCAGATCCGATAACTATCAGATCGAAGACTGTACAGAAAAGAAGAAAGTTGAGAAACAAAAATGAAAAAGGAATTTAAAAATATAGCCATACTAGGAGCCGGAGAAAGCGGTGTTGGTGCTGCCTTATTGGCAAAGGCTAAGGGAATTCCTTGTTTTGTTTCAGATAAAGGAAGCATCAAGAGTTCTTATAAGCAGGAGTTGGAGGAGAATCAAATTGAATTTGAAGAGGGAAGTCATGATGAAGAACGAATTCTTGCTGCTGATTTAATTATAAAAAGTCCGGGAATCCCGGAAAAAGTAGCACTGATCCAAAGTGCGTTGGCCAAAGGTATTCCAGTTATATCAGAGATTGAATTTGCTGGTTATTACACCAACAAAAAAATGATCTGTATTACAGGGTCAAATGGTAAAACAACCACTACCATGTGGATTCATCACATTCTCAAAAAAGGGGAGCTAAAAGCAGAGTTGGCTGGGAACATTGGTGAATCATTGGCACGTCAGGTCATTGAAGATAAAGCGGAGATCTATGTCTGTGAACTGAGCTCATTCCAGTTGGACGGAATGTATGATTTCAAAGCAGATATCGCGATTCTAATGAACATTACGCCGGATCATTTGGATCGCTACAATTATGAAATGCAGAACTATGTGGACTCCAAATTCCGCATTGTTCAAAACATGACAGAAAAGGATTGGTTCATCTATAATGCCGATGATCCAATTATCGTGGAGGAACTGAAGAAGAGGGACATCAAAGCCAAATTGGCTCCATTCTCTATTGAACAAACCGAGGGGATGGCAGGCTATGTAAACAACAACCATATCAATATAAACGTGCCCTTTAAAGCAAATGCCGAGGAGGGTTTAAAACCAGAATTTACTATGTCGATTCACGATTTATCGCTCAAGGGTAAACACAATGCCCAAAATTCATTGGCGTCAGGAATTACGTCAAAAATCTTAGAAATAAGAAAGGAAACGATCCGAGAAAGTCTTTCGGATTTTAAAAATGTTGAACACCGTTTGGAATTTGTAGCTAAGGTTAACGGAATTGAGTTCGTCAATGACTCAAAGGCTACAAATGTTAACTCTACCTGGTATGCATTAGAAAGTATGAGTAAACCTACTATCTGGATTTTAGGTGGGGTGGACAAAGGAAATGATTACGATTCTTTAATTCCATTGGTGAAAGACAAAGTAAAAGCCATCGTCTGTCTTGGAAAAGACAACAAAAAAATCATTGATGCTTTTAGCGGACATGTTGATGTTATTGCTGAAGCTCAATCAGCATTAGAGGCTGTTGCGCTTTCATACCGTTTGGCAAAGAAAGAAGAAACGGTATTACTTTCTCCTGCTTGTGCAAGTTTTGATTTGTTTGAAAGCTACGAAGACAGAGGAACACAATTTAAGTCTGCCGTAAGAGCTTTATAAAAGCTTTTTGGTCACTTTTTGTTCATTCTGTAAAAGGTTCACCTTTTGAAGGAGTTTTTTAAATACGTCGGAGGAGACAGAAATATCTGGGTGCTCGCAATTTTGTTGGGCTTAATTTCCATTGTTTCTGTTTTTAGTTTCATTCCTATACTGGTTAAAGTAAAGGGATTGAGCTATTCCTATCTGTTTTTTAAGCATACTTTCCTACTGGTGTTGGGCTTTGGATTAATGTTTGCGGTACATTTTATTCCAGTCCGGATTTTTTCCAGGATGTCAAAAATTCTGCTCATCGTTTCCATTATTTTACTGGTTTTAACAATGCTAATTGGAGAAAGCGTAAATGGGGCGGATAGATGGTTGAAGATACCTTTTGTCCCATTCTCCTTTCAAACCTCCGATTTTGCGAAGCTGGCACTGATTATTTATTTGAGCCGTCAGTTGGTGAAACGAAAAGCAGAATTCAATAACCTAAAAGTGGTGGCCCGCTACATTATTTTGCCTATCGCGCTGGTAATGTTCTTGATTTTACCTTCTAACCTGAGTACAGCGCTTTTAGTAGGTGGAATCGCATTTGTGATGCTGGTGCTGGCAAACTTTCCATGGAAGTGGATAGCACTTTCAATAGGTGGAGCAGCTCTTGGTTTTGTGCTTTTATTGATGATTGCGGGAGTGGCTCCCGATGTTTTACCAAGAGCAGAAACCTGGCGGTTGAGAATTGTCCGAATGTTTAGTGATGATGTTGATCCTAAAGAAGAAATTCAAATCAATAATGCACTCACAGCGGTAAAACAAGGAGCAATTACCTTTAATAATGCTCCTGCCGGACCAGGGAATGGGGTCTTGAAACATTACATTCCGGAAGCATATGCTGATTTTTATTTTGCGGCTTTGGTAGAGGAAGGTGGACTCCCAATGGCAATTATCATCATCATGCTTTACATGTGGTTGTTTTTCCGATTTATAAAGACGGGCTTGTCAGCCAAAGACAATTTTGCCACATACATGGCCATCGGAATTGGAGTTATGGTCATGTCGCAAGCCATGGTAAATATGATGGTTAGTACTAAGTTGATGCCAGTAACCGGACAAAATATGCCGCTCCTTAGTATGGGAGGAACCTCGGCTTGGTTTACTTGTATTGCTTTTGGAATTGTGTTGGGAATTAGTCGAGAGCAAAATAAGACAGAAGAAAAAAATAACAAAGATGCCAATGTCCTTGAAGAAAGTAATAATTAGCGGAGGCGGTACGGGAGGTCATATCTTCCCGGCAGTAGCCATTGCCAATAAGGTAAAGGAAAATTATCCTGATGCGGATATTTTATTTGTTGGAGCGGAAGGAAAAATGGAAATGGAAAAAGTTCCAAAGGCTGGTTATGAAATAGTAGGATTACCAATTAGAGGATTGCAACGAAAGTTGACTTTAAAGAATTTTGCTGTTCCTTTTAAGTTGATTGCGAGTTTAATGAAGGCAAAAAAAATCATCAAAAACTTTCAGCCGGATATAGCAATTGGTGTTGGGGGATATGCTAGTGCAGCAACTTTAAGAGTGGCATCAAAACAAAAGATTCCAACCTTAATTCAAGAGCAAAATTCATATCCGGGAATTACAAATAAATGGTTGGCTAAACGAGCTAAGACAATTTGTGTGGCTTATGACCATTTGGAGCGGTTCTTTCCGCAAGAGAAGATTGTGAAAACAGGAAATCCGGTTCGGTCCGAAGTGGTGCAAATTGAAGGGAAAAGAGAGGAAGCCTTTCGTCATTTTGGTTTAGATCCCAATAAAAAAACAATTCTGGTTATTGGTGGGAGTTTGGGAGCTAGAACCTTAAATGAAAGTTTTAAAAAGGATATCCAACAGTTGTTGGAAAAAGATATTCAACTGATTTGGCAATGCGGAAAAATCTATCTGACCAACTTAAAACCGGAAGTGGAACAATTGAATACGGATTTGATTTATCTCTCCGATTTTATTTACAAAATGGATCTGGCCTATGCCGCAGCAGATGTTATTGTGTCGAGAGCCGGAGCCTTGTCAGTTTCTGAATTGTGTTTGGTTGGGAAACCAGCGATTTTGGTTCCTTCACCAAATGTGTCAGAAGATCATCAAACTAAAAATGCGATGGCGCTGGTAAATGAAGAGGCTGCAGTTTTAGTGAAGGATGTTGAGTCGAGAGAAAAACTAATTCCAATCATTTTAGAGGTAATGGAAAATAATGAGCATCGTCAAAAATTGTCTGAGGAAATCTTAAAACTCGGAATTGCAGATGCCTCCGACCGAATATTGAAAGAAATTGAAAAATTGACAAACTGAATGAGTGAAGCTCATTCCAAAAAGAACTGATCTGAAGTTTGAACATATACATACGGTTTATTTTATAGGTATTGGTGGAATTGGAATGTCTGCCATTGCACGTTATTTTCATGCGCAGGGAAAAGTGGTGAAGGGATATGATAAAACCCAAACACAGCTAACAAGCAAACTGGAGAAAGAAGGAATTGATGTGCATTATGAAGATCTTGGGTTTAAAGCTCTTCAAGGTTTATCTGTCGATAATACATTGGTCGTTTACACTCCAGCCATTCCATCTAAACACAAAGAATTAAATGCCTTTAGAGATGACGAATTTTTGGTCATCAAACGAGCAAAAGCCCTGGGAATTATCTCTGCCGAATTTGAAACCTTTGCTGTGGCAGGGACACATGGTAAAACAACAACTTCCTCTATTTTAACGCATGTGCTCAATCATTCTAATGAAGGTTGTAATGCTTTTATAGGAGGAATTTCATCCAATTACAATTCAAATTGTATCATCAACTCCAATTCTTCAAGAGTAGTGGTGGAAGCCGATGAGTTTGATCGCTCCTTTTTACAATTAAGCCCAAATCATGCAATTGTCACCTCCATGGATGCCGATCACTTGGACATTTACGGAAGTGGAGATCACTTGAAAGACTCCTTTCGTGACTTTATGAGACTGGCCGATTCAGATGGTAAACTGATTGTTAACTCATCTTTAGATGTTTCGGGGTTTAATTTAGGGAGAGAAGTTATTACTTACGGATTTGATGATGAATCTGCTGATTGGGTTGGATCCAATATCCGTTATGATCAAGGCAAGTTCTATTTTGATGTAAAGAAGGGTGATCAACACTGGCAGGATGTTGAATTTGGCTTGCCAGGAATTCACAATGCAGAAAATGCTTTGGCCGTTTTTGCTCTGTGTACAACTTTAGGACTGGGTGAAGAGCTGATAAGAGAAACGTTCCAGTCTTATTTGGGTGTTAAAAGACGTTTCGACTTTAAAATCAGGAATGAAGAACTGGTTTATATCGACGATTATGCTCATCATCCTACTGAAATAACATCTTTCCTCAGCTCGGTTCGGAAACTCTATCCTAATAAGAAAATTACAACTGTATTTCAACCACATTTGTTCTCACGAACACGTGATTTTATGGATGGATTTGCCGAATCACTTTCCATGTCTGATGAACTTTTTTTGTTAGACATTTATCCGGCTAGAGAATTACCAATTGATGGAATTACCAGTGATGTATTATTGGATAAAGTGACCATTGCAAATAAACAAATGAGCTCCAAAGAGCAAATTGTGGCGGATTTAAAATTGTCTGGGAAAGAGGTGATTGTGACCGTTGGGGCGGGTGATATTGATACTTGTGTTGAACCTATAACTAAAGCCTATTCATAAATGAAACCCTGGGTGAAATATCTGTTTTGGTTCTGCTTTGTAATGGCAGTCTTAATCAGCTCCAGTTTTGTGAATTCTTCACAAAATGAAAAGGTGGTAGGTATGCCTGATATTAATATTGAGGTGTCAAAGGATATGCTTTTCCTAACCGAAGAGGAAGTCGAAAATCGATTGGTTTTGAGAAACATGATTGGAGAAGATAAAGTGTACGAAGAGATGGATTTGGCTGAAATTGAACAATTTATTACCGAAATGCCAGAGGTGAAAGAGGTGGAAGTTTTTTCATATATCAGCGGAAAATGGTCTATTGATCTGGTACTCAGACAACCCATCGCGAGAATATTTAACATTGACGGAAGCACTTGCTATCTGGACAAAGACGGGACTTTGATGCCTTGGTCACCAAATTATACAGCTTATGTAATTACCGTTACGGGGAATATCAATGAGACGGATTATACAAAGAACGTTGATAACATAATCAACAATGATAGTTTGAAAACTATTGAAATCTTGGATGATCTGTATGATATTACATCTTATGTTTGTTCTGATGAATTCCTTTCGGCTCAAATTACCCAAATTCACATTAACGGTTACAATGAGTTTGAATTAATTCCTCGGGTAGGAGATCAACGGATTTTATTTGGTGACGCCAATTATGTTGCTGGAAAGTTTAAAAAACTGGAATATTTCTATCAGGAGGGAATTAGCCGCGCCGGATGGGAAAATTACGATACAATAAACATTATGTACAAGAGCCAGGTAGTGTGCTCAAAACGAAATTAGAAGTTAAGAATAGATGAAAGACAAAAGATCAAAGGTTAACTAAAATCTTTGAACGAAGCGATCTTAAATCTTTAATCTAAATAAGATATGTCTGAAATTGTTGTAGGATTAGATATTGGAACAACCAAAATTGCTTGCATCGTCGGCCGAAAAACCGAACATGGGAAAATTGAAATTTTGTCCATGGGTAAATCGGAGAGTGTTGGAGTTACTCGAGGTGTGGTTTCTAACATTGAAAAAACCGTTCAATCCATTAAAAAAGCGATTGAGGAAGCTGAAGAGCGAGTAGAAGGTGAATTGTCTATTCGTGTAGTGAACGTTGGAATTGCTGGACAGCATATCAATAGTTTGCAACACCGCGGAATGCTAATGCGTGATGATTTAGACGTTGAGATTTCTCAGTTGGACATTGACAATTTGATTGAGGATATGTACAAATTGGTCATGCGTCCTGGAGAGGAAATTATTCACGTATTGCCTCAGGAGTATATTGTTGATGCAGAGCAAGGGATTAAAGATCCTATTGGAATGTCTGGAATTCGTTTGGAGGCAAATTTCCACATCATTACCGGACAAATTGCAGCAGCCAAAAATATTAAGAAGTGTGTTGATAAAGCAGGCTTAGAAGTAGATGAGATGATTTTAGAGCCATTGGCTTCATCGGAATCTGTTTTGAGCGAAGAGGAAAAAGAAGCAGGAGTTGTGTTGGTGGATATAGGTGGAGGAACTACAGATGTAGCCATTTTCCAGGATGGAATTATTCGCCATACAGCGGTGATTCCTTTTGGTGGTAACATCATTTCTGAGGACATCAAAGAAGGATGTACGATCATGAAGCGTCAGGCTGAATTGTTGAAAGTGAAATTCGGTTCGGCATTGGCAAGTGAGTGCCAGGAAAATGAGATCGTTTGTATTCCTGGCTTGAGAGGTCGTGAGCCAAAAGAAATTTCTGTTCGTAATCTGGCTTCAATCATTCAAGCTAGAATGGAGGAGATTATCGAGCATGTTTATTACGAAATTAAGAACTCAGGTTTTGAGAAAAAGCTTATAGGAGGAATTGTTGTAACAGGTGGTGGATCACAACTGAAACACATTACGCAGTTGTTTGAATATGTGACCGGAATGGATAGCCGAATTGGATATCCTAATGAGCACCTTGCTTCAACAACAATGGTTGAAAATATTACTTCTCCAATGTACTCAACGGGTATTGGATTGGTGATTAAAGGTTTTCAGGATGCTTACCGTAATTCGGAAGCAAATACGTCGAGTAGCAATGCTACGGCAGCTAAAAACCACTCAACCAAAACCAAAGGAAGCTTCTTTGAGAAGATTTTAACTCGAAGTAGAACCTGGTTTGAAGAAGAGGATTAATGCTTCTTCGTTTAAAAAACTAAAAAGAATTAATACAGCAAACCGATTCGGTGATGCAGCCGAATCAAAAAACAACGATTATGGAATTTGATATGCCAAAAGAGCAAAGCTCAATCATTAAAGTGATTGGTGTTGGAGGCGGAGGAGGAAATGCCGTCAATCATATGTATAATCAAGGCATCAAGGGAGTCGATTTTGTGGTTTGTAACACAGACCAACAGGCTTTGGATATTAGTCCGGTACCCGTTAAAATTCAGTTAGGTTCAAGCTTAACCGAAGGAAGAGGTGCTGGTGCAATTCCAGAAATCGGAAAAAATGCTGCCATTGAGAACATTGATGATGTAAGAACTATTTTGGAAAATAATACCAAAATGGTCTTCATCACGGCCGGAATGGGTGGTGGAACCGGAACTGGTGCCGCACCTGTTATTGCTAAAGTTGCGAAGGATATGGGAATTTTGACGGTGGGTATCGTTACCGTTCCTTTCACTTTTGAAGGTCGTAAAAGAAAAATGCAGGCCGAAGCTGGTTTGGAAGAAATGAGAAAGAATGTGGACACGCTTTTGATTATCAATAATGATAGATTGAGAGAGATGTTCGGAAATCTTTCACTTGGAAATGCTTTTGCACAGGCAGATGATGTATTGACAACTGCTGCTAAAGGTATTGCCGAGGTTATTTCAGTAACCGGTTTGGTGAATGTTGACTTCAATGATGTAAGTACTGTAATGAAAGATAGTGGTGTGGCCATTATGGGATCTGCTACTGCCGAGGGTGAAAGTAGAGCGATTGAAGCTGTAAAACGCTCATTGAACTCGCCATTACTTAACGATAATGATATTGAAGGAGCCAAGTATGTATTGTTGTACATTACATATGGTTCTGAAGAGATTTTGATGGATGAAATTGGTGATATCACAGATTACATCCAGGACGAAGCTGGAGCTACTGCAGATGTGATTTGGGGACACGGTTTTGATGAAACATTAGGATCGGGAATTTGTGTAACATTGATCGCTACAGGATTCCATACTTCTCCAATTCATGGTTTTGAAAAAGAGCCGGAAAGAAAAGTAGTTGATTTGAATACTGAAAACGTTCAAACAGTTCTTTCACAACCTATCCAGGAGCCTTTAGCATCACCTACTCAAACTCCAACAACTAACAGTTGGTCACCAGTTGATGAAAAAGCAGCAGATGCTAACAAAGAAGAAGCAACTGAAAAGGAGAGTGAGCCATTTTTGAAAGTAACCGAAGAGCCAGCAGAAGAAAAACAAGCTGAAATTAACTGGAACTTTACATCCGAAACTACTTCTGAACAAGAAGAAACTCCGATTGCTGAAACAACAGAGGAGCCTAAAAAAGAGGAAGTGGTAAGACATTACCTAACGGATGATTTAGAGGAAAAGGTGGAAATGGATCAGGCTACACCAAAACAAGTTCTTTCACAAGAAGAGCAACAAGTAAAAGCTCAGGAAAGAATGGAGCGTATCCAAAACTTCACTTCTAAATTAAAGTCTTCTAACGGTCTTTCAGAATTGGAGCAAGAGCCTGCTTATAAACGTAAAAACATCAACATTAACGATGTGCCTCATTCATCTGAGGAAAAAATGAGCAAGTTTACGCTTTCTGAAGAAGAAGAAAACGGTGTTAAAAAAGCCGGTTTAAGAGAAAACAATTCTTTTCTACATGACAATGTAGATTAAGCTATAACGATTTATTTGAGTCAGAATAAATGCCTCCCAGATATGATTATCAGGGGGGCGTTTTTCGTTTGGATAGATACCATTTTAGAAATAAATTTTAAAAAAATCATGGCAAATTACCCCTTGTTTGTTGAATAGATGAAAAAGTGGAACGTTTAGATAACTTTTATTTCTAAATTTGGTAGTTATGAGTTTGACTGAGAGAATAAACAACGACATAAAAGCGGCCATGAAAGCCAGAGAACAAGAGAAATTGGCTGCTCTAAGAGACATTAAATCTAAATTACTTTTAGAAGCTACCAGTGGAGGTGGAGGAGATATTAGTGAAGAGGCTGAAAATAAGATTGTCTTGAAGTTGTATAAACAGCGAATGGATACTTATAACCTTTACATTGAACAAGGACGTGAAGACTTGGCGAAGGATGAAAAATTCCAGGCTGAGATTATTTCGGCATATATGCCTGAGATGATGGGAGAGGATGAAATTCGTAAGGTTGTTCAGGAAAAAATTGCTGCCGTTGGTGCTTCCGGACCTCAGGATATGGGGAAAGTTATGGGGCCAATTATGGGACAATTGAACGGAAAGGCAGATGGTAAAGTCATTTCTCAAATTGTAAAAGAAGAATTAAATAAATAATTAAATCATTCGGCAAATGGAAGATGGCAGAGCGATAACGGCAGAACGAATTTCTTCGCGCTTTAAAGGAAATTATCAGGTTTCTGATGGTTTTATTGAGGTGTTGCTTCAATTGTATCAGGATGCGTCGCAATTTAAAGTGGAATTGTTTCAGCCTTTTGGTTTGGAAGATATTCATGCGTATCTGAAAGCCAGCCATGCTTATTACATTGGAAGTTGTTTGCCGGAGATAGAAACTTTATCTCAGCAGTTAGAAAGTGAATTAGGAAGAGAAAATCCATTAAGTGAAAAGATTCACGATTTTGTAAAAGATTACAAGGCTGAGTTATATGAGCATATAGAGGTAGAAGAGCAGATCATCTTAAAGTTTGTACAGGACATTTTAAATGGTCAGTATGACAAAGGAAATCGTGATTTCTTCTTTAACCACTTCTTGCACACGCATAATGACGAGATCATTTCACACTTGGATAGCCTTTATCAGGAAATTGAGGAGAAGGATCAGAATCTAAAAGCCAACCCTACACTTCAGGGACTATTTAAAGCTTTAAATTCTTTACGAAAAGATTTGGAAGTTCATAACCTGATTGAGGATGAGATTTTTGTATTAAAAACCCTGGATTACGTCAATAGTCGCTATCCTGAAGAAGCTTAATAATGAAGATAAAAGGAATACTTGTCGCTTTCTTTTCAGCCTTTTTGCTTATGTCTTTTTTCTACAAAAAGGCGGCAAAAGAGCCTAAGGCTATTTTTTACCAAGTTCCAGAGTCCATTATAACGGATGATTATGAAGTGAATTTCAGTGATCCGCATAGTCAGGAAGGGTTTTGTTTGATTAGAGCAGAAATCATTAACAAAACATCGGACTTTTTGATATTAGATCGTTCAAAGGTGGTTTACACGGTTGAGGGAAAATCGCAAAAACTAAAGGCAAAATACATTGTTGTAAAACCTCATGGTAAAAAGAAAGCTGCATTAAAATCAACCGAAATGGCAGGCTTACCTGCAAGAGTAGTTGATGTTGAATTTGGAGGAATGAATCGATTGCCAGTAGAAGGGAAAATTGTGGAAATGGAAGACTACCCACTTCCTGATACCAAGAAGGAAATCATTCAGGATAAAATCCATGTGCAATTGGTGAGTTTGGTAAAGAAAACACAATACACCCAATGCAAATTTCAAATTGAAAATAAAGGAGATCATCCACTCTTGTTTAATCGAAGTAAAATAAACTGTACTGCAGAGGGTAATGAAGACACTTGGCCAATAGAAGGCAAAGCAGCAGACTATAAAATACTTTGGCCAGGTAAAAAGACTAAAATTGGGGCTGAGTTTAGAATCCCCGGAAAAATTGTAGATATGCAGTTTGCCAATATGTTGGTACACTGGAACGAAACTTTCCTAATAAGTGAGCTAGTTGAATTTGAATCGAGCTCTTTTAACCTTCAAATAGACGAAGCTAAGACAGAGGAAAGAAATTAATAACCCAAACCCAAAACGTATCATCAGTAATGGATATTAGAATAACAGAACTGAAAGATATTTATGATCCTGAATTTCAAACTTTTTTTAACGAATGGCAATCGGACATTGAGCAATTTTTTACCCATTTTGATTTAGAAGAATCAGGTTTATGCGTTGTGTATAAACTGGAGGTAGAAGATGTTATGGCTGGTGTGTTTTTGTACATTCCAAAAGGTCTTGAAGCGCACATTGAAATTGATTACCTAATTCCTATTTATAGAGATTTAGGAATTGGAAAAGAGTTTTTTAGTCAAAAAGAAGCACAGTTTAAATCAGAAGGCTTTGAGAAGATGGTTAGCTTGACGGATGATGAAGCACACAAAAATTATTTGCTAAGTCTCGGATTTGAAAAATCGACAAAGCACCCACATCGTTACTCTAAAAAGCTCGCTTAAATCAGAGCGTTTTGTTTAGCAAGTCTGGCTTTTCAGCAATTTTATGAAAGTGAGGATTGGTTCTTAAAGAATTTAAGAGTTCCATGTGACCCATATGGTGGCAATCTGAGCCTACTACATCAATCCATCCACGATCAATTAACTGTTCTGCCATTTTCTTAACGGGAGGCCCGTATTGGCCAGAGAGCGAATTGATATTGAGCTGGAAAAGAATTCCACGGTTTTTATAATCCTCCAATTGCTTCCATTCATTGTGGTAGAATGGATAGCGTTCAACATGAGCTAAAATGGGTTTATAGCCACTTGTGGTTAGCTCAAAAGCTACTTCTTTAATACGAGGCGGCTCTGCGGTAAATGATAGTTCAAAAAGTAAGTGCTTGTCACCAAAAGTTAAAAGATTTTTTTCCGCAATGAGCTCTTCCAAATAAAAGTCCAAATAGTATTCGGCTGCAGCTTCAATTTCAATATTTAGTCCCTCTTCTTTGATGGCCTTTTTGACATCTTCTAATCCTCCTAAAATGGTTTCGGGTGTATTGCGGTAAAAATCACTCATCACATGCGGAGTGGTAATTACCTTTTTATACCCCATTTCTGAAAAACGCTTGAGTAAGGCAATGGACTCCTCAACTGATTTTACCCCGTCATCAATATTTGGAATTAGGTGAGAGTGTAAGTCTGTACCCAAAATTGACATATCCAAAGGTTCTAACTTCGGACGACTGGAAAATAGTTTACTAAAAAAGCCCATTTAATTAAAAGAAACTAAAGTTAAGTAGCTTACCAAAGGTAAGGAATCAATGAATTAAGTTTCTCATAAAGGATCATATATTTTTTTCCCCTCTCCCGAATAAAAACCGAAGGAGTTGAAATAACGCACCTGGAATTCACCTCTGTCCGTCTCAATTTTATGATAACGACTTGGAATTATTTCTTTACCATCAAAGTTAAAGAGTCCAATGTGTTCCTTTTCTGTTAGAATGTAATACCTTCTGGAAACGGGCAGAATGTCCTGAAAGGAAACAGCTTCATTCAGGTAAGAAGAGTAGAGATAGTCAAAGCCTTTGTAGGTCACAATTAATCCATCCTTATCAATTCCCTTAATGTCTTTATAAGCTTTGTCAGTTAATTGATTTCCTACCTTGTCAAAGAGAATGAACCCGGTGTTTTGTCCCATCATGCACTTGTAAAACTTTTCGTTGTAGCTCTCAATCTTGACAAAATTGGGTTGAATAATCCACTCAGTATTTGCGGACAATAACCCCACCTTTCGATTGGCATAAACCAGGTAATTGTCCCCCATCATTTTGAATCTACTTATTTCACTAGAGTCAAGCACTTTTCCATCTTTATCAATAATGTGAAAATATCGATCTTCTTTTGCAAAGGTCCAGCCATTTTTAACTGGCGAAATGTCTTCATATTTGGCGGGAATTAAGGTGTCTCCTTCAAAACTAAGAAGGCCTTTCTTTCTATTCTGCTCAAATAAAATGCTGGCCTCACCAAGTTCAATTGCACCCACTACATTTTTTAAAAGAACTTTTTGATTGGACAGACTATATAACTGAGTTTTATTCTTCCGCTTAATCAAGAGGACCTTATCCTTTAAAGAGTAGGAAATTATGGTAGACTTTGACGGAAGCTTAAAAGGAACAGTTTTGCTTTTGAGTACAATTTGTTTTGATCGATTTTTGTAAACAATAAAGTCCTCTGAATTGTCTAGCACTTCTCTACAATTTTTAGCTTGAATAAGCGTGTCTCCATTGGCTTTAATCACCAACACACCGCTCCTCTGTTTTATGGCAAAATTGTCATAACCAATATCCCGAATACTCTTTGCTTTATAAAACGGAAGCATGATTTCTCCATCCATATTAATGAGCGATCGTTTTCCTCTTTTGACAACGGGTGCTAAGTCATTTTCAAAAGGATAAACAAAATCATATTCAAACTCGCTTATTAGATTGAGATTGGTGTCGACCAGGGCCCATGGGCCATCTTTTACTTCTTGCATCCACCATCTACCTTTGTAAAAGAATTTGAGTTCCTTTACTTTCTTCTCTTCAATAGAACCACTAATTCGATCATAGAGATATCTTTTGTGAACGCTGTTACTTGCCTCAAAATAGGTTTTGTAAGTCCTCCCATCCCATATTTTAAACTGTTCTATCATCCCAAATTCGATGGGAACAATCTCAGTCATACTGGAATCAATAACACCCCATTTTCCATTCTTTTTTACAATTGAACGATTTTTGGTAAAAGGTGTCGCATATTGAAACGGTTCTTCATTCAGTTGTTTGCCATTTTTATCAATGAAATACCAGGATCCATTTTCAATGGAAAAATAGGTTGAAGGAGTTAATGACTCCGCAAGAGCAACGAGTCCACATCTATTCAAAAAGTTGCGTGTAGAAAAATTATAGATTGACTTTCGTTTAGTCGTTTTTGGTGTTCCACCTTTACATATCACCAAAATGTCCTCTTGGTATTCTCCATGATAACTCAAGTTTTCATAAATAATTTCGCCTGTTTTATCTACCAGACAAGGAGTTTTGGTCATGCCTCTGGCAAGACTGTAATTGCGAAAATCATTAAAATCAATCGCATGAAATCTCTTCTGGTTTAACTTTTTTCCATTTTCGTGATCAATGAGTTCAAAGGGAGTATCATAGTAGCCTGTAATATCCTCGGTAAAATTGATGGGAGTTAGTTTGACTTTTATGGTATAACTATTTAGATGTTTAAGAGCATAATAGGCTTTTGTCATTCCATATTTAGCAGAGGCTTCAATGTGTTTGTATTTGGGGCGAATAAGGATAGAGTCGGTATCATTCTTTAATCCCCAATTCCCCTTTACAATTTTTATGGAGTCTTTAACTTTCTTCTCCAAATCAGGTCTAAACCAGCCAAGGCTTTGAGCTATTCTGTTTGATTTAGCAGGCGAATCACCTCCAAAATCAACGCTGGTACTTTTTCGTCGGGGAAGCTTAGGCTCATCAAAAGAGAGGGACATGTATTCGTCATAAATCGTTTTGTCAATTACTTGTCCTGATGTACTGGTATTGATAAGTGTGAGGGTCTCATCCGTGAAACACTTTATTTTGTTGTCATAGATTCTAATGTCAGAATATTCACAACCTTCAAGTTCCTTTCCCGAAGAAGACAAGAGACCATATTTCCCATTTTGTAAGACGACAAAAAAACTATTGTAAGCATCAATTGAAGCATATTTAGTTTCAATTTTTACTTTTCCATCCAAAGCTGCAATTCCATAATTCCCCTGGTTGTAGAGATAAAAATTTCCATCAGATAAATTGATTCCTTCATATTCAGGTGGAAGCAGTTGCTCCGATTTCCTTAAATGCCATACACCTTGTTTGCCTCCTTGGATGAAAAAGAGATAAGGGAAATCCAATTTTGAAATTCGTTCAAATTCAGGGGCAACGAAATGAGCATTTTGAGATAAAATATAATAGCCTGCTTCATTGGGGTATTGAACGTAAAAGATGTTTGAATTGACGAATTGGATGGAGATGGCCTCATTGATTAGTTTATCATGTTTAACAGCTTCAAATAAAAATTGCCGTTCATTTTTGGAACAGATTAAGAAGTTTGATTTAATATTGATAGAGTTTAGTTCACTTTCAAGAAGACTTAAGTCTTTGGTAGAAATGAGATCGTAAGTTCCGTTGGCTGTTTTGCCAATAATGACATTCTCTTGAACATTGAGCTCAGAATAAGTAGCAGTGAGATGTTTTTTAAGCTTTTTATGAAAGATGCTATAACCTTCCTCTTTTTTTAGAAAAAAATGATCGGGATAATGATGTTCTACTGAGAGATAATCGTTACTCAGCCACTCTTTTTCATTTTCGTAGACATTCCAAAGACCATTTAGTTTATAACTGGCCCAACTTGAATCATGAAATTGAATGTCATCGTAAATGGCGTCACTTAAGATTTTACCATTGGCAAGTATAATTCCCTTTTTGTCATTTAAATGGTAGATGAACTTTTTTCCCAGGTAATCATATTCTATGAAATCATAAATGGTCGGCAGAACGGTTTCTCCATTTTTGGTAACCAGTCCCCATTTATTGTTTTTAGCAACGGGAAGTAGTTTCTCTTGACCAAAGGAGGAAGTAACAAGACACAGTAATGCTATTAGAATCAATAAATAGCGCATTCTACAGGCTATAAACTAAATCTACTAATTCATCTCTGTCTTCAATTGGAGTATCTAAAACATCCATTTTAAAAGTAAATTCTTTCTTGCCATAGCTAATGCTAACATCGTTTCGATAAACAGCTACTTTGTTGTCTGGAAGAATAGCCATGATTTTATTGTCTGCATTTTTATCTAAAGCGAAATCCTTCCATTGTCCCATTGGGTAATTAACACAAACGTCTCTCTTCGGATAAACAACAAATACAACACAGTTTTCTCGTTCATTATTGTGTTTACCAAAATCAAAGTCGGCTAGCATTTTAGCGGGTTCTTCCATTTGGTGGTAATAATCATAGTTATAGGTCCCAAAGCCCGAAATATTAACTGAACGAATGAATGGTTTTTGAAGCTGTTCTCGCTTTTTTTCATTGTCAATTTTTTGTTGCTTAAAATCAGCCATGGCTATATCAAAATCATCTCCACTTAAAACAGCTTTTACTCGAGTGGTGAATTTCTTCTTTTTACTGGACATGGTTAAGTAATATTCAAACGCTTTTTCGTAAGTAGGAGTCAAGTCAAAATCGGTCCATTTGGTTTTAGAAACCCATTTGTTTTTTCGAGGGTCTAAGGAATCACTGGCTCCTGTATATTCCCAAATAATACCCGAAAATTGATCCAGCTCGGAGTAACTTGATTTGTCTAGGTTAAGATCCAAAACAAAGGCATCTTCACTTGCTGGTTCAGGTTCAATAGGTGTTGTTGACGGATCGTATTTGAAATTGTCACGAGGATTGGGACTACTAAATTCATAGGTCCAGTCACCAGTTTGTTCATTTAATTCGTAAAAATTGAAATTTTCATCCTTGTCAGATGCCAAATTCACCCCAATGGTATTATCATCTTTGATGTAGACATCATTTTGAGATTTTGTTTTAGCCTTGAGGGTGAACATACCAGCTGATTCAAAAGCTCCGACCTGCCCAATCGTATCATAGTGCATTGGAATTCCGGATGCCAGAATATCGGTCACAGAATGAAATTGTGAAAACTCCAAATTTACCTCTTCCGTCACCAAATTTCCTTCCGAATCAACCAAACAATTGGCCGGAATATCCAATGAGCTTCCATTAGGAGTTTCTACATGATTTTCAATCGTCGGATCAATGATAAAAACAGTGTCATTATGAAAATCTCCCGCTAAAGGGGGTTGGATTTGTGTCGTAATTTGATCTTGCGTTGTTTGATTAGATGGTTGTGATGAACAAGCAAAGAGGAAAATGGGTAAAAAATAAAGTAAAGCTCTTGTATTCATAGTTTTGCGTTTATTGTATAATGCACTAAGATTTGAAAAGTAACTTATAGTCAGTCCATTCAAAGGTAAATTATTTGTAATATTGGTCACATGAAACGAATTGCTTTTTTTCTCTTAATCCTACTAACAAAGTGGGGATACGGACAAATCGAAAGTCTGGAATTGAATCTTGAAACGGCTGAAAAATTGGCTTCACTTCCGCTTCATTGTATTGAGCAAGAATATCCGAATAAACTCAATCAAGTTTTAACGGATTCAACGCATTTACAAGGACCGAAAGATTTACATCCCATTTTTTATGGATGTTTTGATTGGCATTCGTCAGTACACGGCCATTGGTTATTGGCCAAGGCAATGAATAAATTTCCAGATTCAGATTTGGCAAAAAAAGTAGAAGTTTTGTTTGATCAGCAATTTGCTATTCCAAATGTTCAAAAGGAATTACTGTATTTTCAACCTGCACTCAATCGTTCTTTTGAGCGAACTTACGGATGGGCCTGGATTTTAAAATTACAAGCCGAGCTTAAAAAATCACCTTTGGATGCTGAACACAGGTGGTCAGTGCATTTACAATCTTTGATTGACCATATTAGGGATGCTTATATGGAATTTTTGCCCAAAATGGTTTATCCAATTCGGGTAGGTGAGCATACCAATACTGCTTTTGGTTTGTCCTTGGCTCTAGATTATGCGAGAGATGTGAAGGACACTGAATTTGAGAGTCTGATTATCGAAAGAGCAAAGGATTTTTATATGAATGATGAGGGCTGTCCTTTGAACTGGGAACCATCGGGATTTGATTTTATTTCTCCCTGTTTACAAGAAGCTGAGTTGATGTCAAAAGTGTTGGATAAAAAAGAATTTAAGAAATGGGGAGAGAATTTTATGCCTCAGTTATTTGAGGATGATTTTGAATTGGAATCGGGAAAAGTGCTAGATCGTACCGATGGTAAATTGGTGCATTTAGATGGGCTTAATTTCTCAAGAGCCTGGTGTCTGTACCAATTGGCGAATAGCATTCCAAAAAATAAAGACCGTCTTATAATGGTGGCGGATAATCACATTAAAGCTTCAATGGAACAGGTAGTTGGAAGTAACTACATGGGATCACATTGGCTGGCTTCTTTTTTACTTTATGCATTAGAGAATAGATCAAATCTGAACTAGGGAATTGCTCTAACACTATCGTCTCCTTAATTGCTTGATATCAAGTGGTTTTGGCTTGGTTTTTGTGTCGCGATTTGACAAGAAAACGGAGTTGGGTATTCATCATTATTTGTCTTTAGCTTAGACTAATTTACCCTAACTAACGTTCAAGTACTGATCGCAAAACACCCTTTATGCCAAAAGGTTACCTTTTTTCTATGCCTAACATCCAAAGTAAACCGTTGTTCTACTTAGGTGCTTATCAAAGGATGTTATTAATTAAAGCTAATTCGTATGAAAATTTATTTCAGCCTGTTGCTGATGTTATTCAGCGGCCTCACCTTTGCCAAACTAAAAATTACCAGCCTATCGGACATTCAAAACAATGAACATCTCATAACAGAAATAGACCTAAGTGGAAGGGGATTAACAACTTTCCCAAAAGAAATTCTTGAGTGTTCTCAACTTGAAAAACTAAACCTTTCAAACAACGGAATTTTTAACATTCCTGCGGAGTTGAGTGAACTACGCTATCTCAAAGAGCTGGACCTTTCTTTTAATCAGGGACTGAGTATGTTTGATCTTGAAAATGTCTTTGAAACTGCCCAGTTTCAACTAAAAGTCCTTCGGTTAAAAGAGTGTGATTTTATTCGAGTGGGAAAAAATATCGCCAAACAAAAGGAATTGGAGGAATTGGACTTGTCAGGGAATTGGTTTAGCGTATTGCCTTATTCTTTCATGAATTTTTCGCAATTAAAGAAGATAGATTTATCAGGAAATAATTTAACAGATATAAGTTGGTTAATCTCCTATTGGTGGGAACTAAAAGAGATTAATTTATCCGAAAATCCTCGATTAGATTCTGAAAAAGCCCTTTTAGCATTGAGTTATTTTGATCAGCTAAATAAGGTTGTTGTAAGTCGCATTAATGTCATCCCTCCCCAGTTTCAATATATGAATATCGATCAGTTGATAATCAGAGATTCGTACATCGAAAAATTTCCTCGAACTCAATTATCTACTCCAATCCGACAAGTGGAATTTGAGAATTGTACCTTCAAAAACCCTGCTCGCTTAGTGCAAATTCTTAATGAAAATATTCAACCTTCTTTTATTCGATTTAGTGATATGGATATGAGTGAATCACCTGATTTTCTTGGTTTAGAGGTAGACAGTGTTTCTTTGGCTAATGTAGGAAATATTGATTTGAAGTATTTAGTGGAAGCTAAAGATTTGAAATGGTTGGATGTGCGCAGAGCCTCTCCAGTTAAATCATCCGTTGCAGCTTTTAAAACCTCGCGATCTGAGGTGGAATTTCTGGAAAAAGAAATAATAGCATCAAACGTTGGTATTTCTCCACCCATTCAAAAGATGCTTCCAAAACCACAAGAGGTATTGGTTAATGCTAGTAAGGAATCGGTTGTTTCGGTTGGTAATTCTACTTTTTCTATTCCCCAAGGTGCATTTGTGAGAGAGGATGGAAGTATTTATGACGGAGATGTGAATTTGGAATATACTGAGTATATGACTCCAGTAGATATTCTTTTATCGGGAATTAGTATGACGGTGGAGGATGATGATGAAACTAAAATGATGTCCTCCGGAGGAATGTTCTCACTAAATGCTACAGATGATAAAGGAAATGAGTTGAGTATGAATCCAGATAAGTCAATTACAGTTAGCATGACTTCTCAAAATAGTAGCAGTGATATGCAGCTTTGGAGAATGGATGAGGCCAGTGGTCAATGGCAATCAGTAGGTAGAGATACGGTAACAGAGCGATTCAAAGTTGATCAGGCAAAGTTGGATTCAGTGATGAATCAGGATTGGAAGGCTTTGGCTCAAAGACAAACCAATTTTTATGCTAATCGCTATATCCCTAAAGTGAAATGGAATAGGAAAAAGGAAAGTTTTGAGTTGAGTTTTCAGCGATACACCACTGATTTTTCTCGATTGACTACTTCTAAAAACCAAAAAGCGATCAATATGATTAATCCTGATTATTCAACAGATTACCTCTGTAATCAAACATTGATTTATGCAGGAAAAGATCGAAAGAAAGTATTCAAAAAACTAAAGAAGATGAGCAAGTATTGTGCAGATAAGTACAAGAGCTTGAGAGTTGATCCGAGGTTGTTTCAAATGAAAGTAAAGAGTGGAGATGTTTATGATCCTCATGGCCCCAACTTCATCTCTAAAGTGAGATTAATTCCTGACTATGAGAATGACAATTTTAAACTTACTTTCGGATTTAAAGGAGAGAAGATGGCTTTACCGGTAGTTTTAAAATCGGATGAAATTAACCCTACAAGAGCCATGAAAGAAAACGAACGATTTTATAAGGGATATACTCGAGGATTAAAGCAAACCATTCGATTGAGAAGAAAAAACAAAAGCAAGCTCCAGGATATGTTGGTGAAGCAAGAAAAAATGCTCAAAGTTACTGCTCAGGATGCAGAGATCAATCGCCAGAGAATTATGTGGGAAAACAGAGTGTTTATGGATGAGCAGGCAAATGCAGGAAGTATTGTGAGGTCTTTTACGATTAATAGTTTTGGTTTGTTTAATTGTGATGCGATAAGGAGAATGCTTCGGCCTTTTAAAATGAACCGGGACTTTGTAAATGCAGAGACCAAAGAACCGCTAGATGGAAAAGGGACTAAGGTTGTAGTCATAGATGAAGATAAAAATGGTGTTTTAAGCTATGAGGGAGGAGAAGATAAATTCACTTTTGATAAAGCTGCCAAATCAACCATTGTCGTTTTTCTTTCCGCTACAATGGTGGGAATTTATAAAAGCGTTCGGGATAAGATAAGGGATGACAGAATGGAGCTTAAGTTACTGGATATTTCTGCGATTAAAAATCAAGATTTTGTAAGTGCTGTAATGGATGAATAGGTTTATTGCTATTATATCAATTTTATTGTTGAGTTCAACTGTTTTGGGGCAAGCAAAACGGTTCAAAGAAACACTCAAAAATTGCCCTTCTAAATGGTATGATACTTCTTTGGTAGCTACCTCTAATCGGTTAGATGTTTTTAGACTGGATGAAGATTATTTGTCATCCATTAGTATAAAAAGAATCAATGCAAAGCGAAAACAAAGACTGCGATCCAATTTTGAGCAGGATACACTTTTAAATCAAATTTGTGTTAGTGGCATAAATAGCTTTTTTCGTTCTCGTTTTAAGCGTCGATCAACCTGGCGAAAAGAACAAAAAACGATTCTGAGAGCTTTGGAAGAATATCAATCAGACTGTAATATATTTTCTGCAAGAGCATTTATGATTGATTTATTGGATTGGCCTTTGAGTTCTGCTTTTTACTACTTAAAAAAATCCACAAAGACCGAGCTAAAACTATTTCAGGGAAAACAACCTCCGTCTACCAATCCCGTGGTAGACGGCTATGAAGAACCAATTCCTATTGAAACGGTGACAGAGAAACAATTTGTGGATCGAATCATTGAAACCATACCACGAAAAGGCCCTAATAGTGATTTGCTTTCGAGAAAGTATAGTCGAATTGGAATTGCGATGAAAATTGACGCTTCTACATTGAATCGCGAACGAAGACCAAGAGTTTATGTGATCCTGGTATTAGCAGGGAAACGATTGCAAGGGATAAGATTAAAACCTTTTGTTACTGAAGAGTTAGAGAAGAATTACCCTTATGATGAATAATGCTTCTTGTAGTATTGTTGGTAGTCACCAGAGGTTATGGCATTCACCCAATCTTCATTGTTCAAATACCAATCAACTGTTTTTTCTAAACCTTCTTCAAACTGGATAGAAGGTTCCCACCCCAATTCTTTTTTGATCTTAGTGGCATCAATGGCATAACGTTGATCGTGTCCGGCGCGGTCTTTTACAAAAGTGATTAGCTCGGCGGATTCTCCCTGGGGCAGTTCTAACTTTTTGTCCATAATGGAGCAGAGGTGCTTCACCAGAGCAATGTTGGTCCATTCATTCCATCCACCGATGTTGTAAGTTTCACCAATTTCTCCTTTGTGAAAAATAACATCAATAGCTCGGGCATGATCTTCAACCCACAGCCAATCCCTGATGTTTTCTCCAGTTCCGTAAATTGGAAGGGGCTTTTTATTCCGGATGTTATTAATCATTAGCGGAATTAACTTTTCCGGAAACTGATGTGAACCATAATTGTTTGAACAATTGGAGATTTTGACCTCCATACCATAAGTGTGTTGATAAGCTCTTACTAAATGGTCCGAACTTGCTTTTGAAGCTGAATAAGGACTTCGTGGGTCGTAAGGAGTTGTTTCAAGAAAAAATCCTTCAGCTCCTAATGAACCATATACTTCATCGGTCGAAATATGGTAAAAGGTGTGCCCTTTCAATTCAGTCCAATATCCTTTGGCGGTATCAAGCAGGTTCGCTGTTCCCACGATATTGGTTAAAATAAACTCCATTGGCCCCGATATCGAACGATCTACATGTGATTCGGCTGCTAAATGAATCACGTCGGTAATTGCCTTTTTAGTAAATAAGTCGGCTAAAAAATCCTTGTCTTGAATATCGCCTTTGACAAATTCATAGTTGTCAGAACTATCAATGTCTTTAAGGTTTTCCAAATTACCTGCATAGGTTAATTTATCCAGGTTGATGATTTTATAATCAGGATATTTCGTTACAAAAAGACGAACTAGGTGAGAACCAATGAATCCGGCTCCACCGGTAATGAGTATATTTTTTTTGAATTGCAAAATGGACATTTTTGGGTTTACTATAAATGTAAACAGTTTTGTCGGGAAGAAAAATAGTTTGGGCAAATATTTCTACCGAACAGTTTTCTTCTCGAAAGTGTTTTGCAATTTCGGGTGTGTTAGCCCTAAAACAATAAATAAGTGGTATTTACAAGCTCCAATATTCCAGCTCGTTGATTTTCTCCTTGAAGATTCCTTTAAGATCCACTACAATTCCTTTTCCGTCTTTGAGCATGCCTTTAAAATCCTCTTCGGTTAGCGAAACATAATCAGCATGATTTACAGCAACGATGATAGAATCGTAATCGCTTCCAATTTCCGATGCTAAACCAAAACCATATTCTTCTCTTAACTCTTCTGTATCAGCATGCGGATCTACTACATCTACCGAACAAGAGAAAGATTCAAATTCAGAGATTACATCAACGATTTTAGAATTACGGATATCACTAACATCTTCTTTAAATGTTGCTCCCATAATCAAAACCTTAGATTCCATAGGGTTTTTCCCTTGTGCAATCATTTTCTTTACGGTTTGTTTCGCAACATAAAATCCCATTGAGTCATTTACGTAACGACCAGAGTTGATGATTTTAGCATGATATCCTAACTCTTTTGCTTTGTGAGTTAAGTAGTAAGGATCTACACCAATACAGTGTCCTCCCACCAATCCCGGACGGAAGTTTAAGAAATTCCATTTTGTTCCGGCAGCTTCCAAAACATCGTAGGTGTT
>JAKSBJ010000398.1 GCA_022361195.1 Flavobacteriales bacterium | reverse complement strand
TTAGCTGTGGCCAGTATCCATTTTCGATGGGGTGATCACCTAAAAGCGTTGGAAATAACAACTTCTATCAAAAACCAATTAACAGAAATTGAATTAAAACACAGACACCTTTGGTATTGGGTACATGGGGCTAGTCTTCGTATTCTTGGAGAAGAAGAAGCAAAGATCATTTTAGAAGAAGGCTCAAAACTATATCCCGAAAGTGTAAATCTATGGAACGAATGGTATACTTTATTAGATACATGGGGTATAGAATCATGGGAAAACACCTACCCTAAGGCAGTAAAACAATTTGGAGAACAACATCCCTTTATGCTGACCTATGCCTACAAACTATTCAAAGACGAGGAGAACGATAAAGCCATCAAACTATCCGAACGAATTCTGGAGTTGGACCCCAACAATACTGGCGCAATGGAGATTATTGGACACATTGCATTTGAAAGGGAGGAAGATGAAAAAGCCTACAAGTATCTAAGCAGAAGTGCTGAATTATGGCCATATAAAGTGTTAACCCTTGAAACTTTAGTGACGATCGCCTTGGTTTTGCGTAATTATGGAGATGCTATCGATGTTTGTACTTATGCCTTGAACTATCATCCTGATCATGATTTTTTCAGGTCAACCCGCACAGCTATTCAAAAAAAGCTAGAGGGAAACAAACCGTAATTTTCAAAGCTGACATTCAAATCATCAAGCATCAAACATTTCAAAAACCATGGCCTTTCCTAAGAAAAAAAGAAGAACATTAATCGTTGAAGACAAGACCTATTTTTGGATTTGTACACAAAGCATCCATTGCGAATATCCCAGAGGTCCTGAGGGCGAACGACCTGATGAAAATGGTATTTTACCACCCCTTGATCCAAAATATGAATGGTTCGGATACGAGGAAGAATATGGATATAGTTCTATCGCAAACTTATTAATCGAATCTGAAAATGGTGAATCAAAAGCTAAAGTCGTATTTAAAGGGGCTGATTACTACTATAATGTCTTAGATCCAAGAGAAGTTTGTTTCATACACATCACGCCCGGTATTGTTAAAAAGTGTATTGAGTTTCTTAATACTGAAAAGAAATGGCACAATAACTTTAAAACAGTTTCAATTTACAACCATAAGTTTTGGTGGAACGAAATTAGACAAGATCAAAAGACAAGTAGCTAAAGTAAAGAAGCAGAAACGTTCTCACCCTCTAACTAACCCCATTAAACAACTGGTTAACAACCTCTTGATTCTCAACCCTAAATAGTTTCCAACCCACAGTTCATCATTTTATTTATCCGTTTAAAGAATAATACCGTTTCTTTCGTAACAGATCAAAGCAGAATTTCGTAAATTATAGGACCCAAACGTATCAAAAGCAGTGGCTTTTCCCAAGAAGAAAAGAAGAAAATTAGTAGTTGAAGACGACACCTACTTTTGGATTTGCACGCAAAATATTCAGTGCGAATATCCCAGAGGTTCAGATAAAGAGCGTCCTGGCGAAAATGGCATTCTTCCTCCTCTTGACCCCATGGATGATTGGTATGGATATGAGCTGGAATACGGATATAGCTCAATGGCAAACCTACTAATTGAATCGGAAAATGGTGACTTAAAGGCTAAAATTGAATTTGATGGAGCTGATTTCTACAATAAGGTTCTGGACCCAAAGGAGATCGATTTTTTCCCGATGACACCAGGCATTGTTAAAAAGTGTATTGAGTACCTCAATACTGAAAAGAAATGGCACAATAGCTTTAAAATAGTCTCAGTTTACACCCCTGGCGTTTGGCGAGAAGAAATTAAATAAAACCAAACCCAAAACGAATGAGCGAATTAAGCGATGAAGTGTACACTCAAATTACAGAAATCAGTCAATTTGGAGAAGCTTTATTTGAAACTTACAACTTTGAATCTGCAATTTTACAGTATAAAAAAGCCCTAAATCTGGTTCCCACTCCAAAAACAAATTGGGAAGCCAGTACCTGGCTATATACAGCCATTGGAGATTGTTATTTTGAATTAAAACAATACCCAAAAGCCAGTAATGCCTTTTTTGATGCCCTCAATTGTCCCGATGCCCAAAGCAACCCCTTTATTAATTTAAGGCTGGGGGAATGTCTGTTTGAACTGAATGACAAAGAACAAGCATCAGAATATTTGATGCGAGCATATATGCTGGAAGGCAAGCAAATATTTGATAGTGAAGCCGAGAAGTATTTTAACCTCATTCAGGAAAAATTTGATCTATAAATAGGAAACTACTTGACACTATTTGAAAAAATTCATCGTTAGACAATGAAGGTTTACTTTGGAAAACACCCCATTAAATTGTAAATTTCAGTTATAGCATTTCGACAGATTATGACCTTTTTAACTATACTACTACTTGCGTTATTTACAACCAATTCTACTTCAAAAAGTGAACTAACTATTCTGGACGAACTCAAGCAAGAAAACAAAGTGGATGATGAGGAATACAATTTCTTCAAAAAACAACTCAACTTTAAAAATTCCATTGGCTTTACCCAACGACAAGATTCTTTAAACGATTGGTCGTTAGATATAGTTTATACCGAGGAGATTTACTTTCATAAAAAGGATTCATTCCTAATTAAGGAATATTATTTTTCACAAGAAAAATTGGCTTCTTTTCGGAATGAAGGAAAAATTTATCGTCCGGAACGATATTATGAAAACGGAGCGTTAAAATCAAAGTATTTCTTCTATGACAAAGAAGGAAAAGAACATTTACAATCCATCCTCAACCATATGAGTGATAAGAAAGTGATTGATGATATTGACCCAATTGTAAAAGTGGAAGTTGTACATGCCGGTTGTGGTTTTTCAGCTAAAAGTGTGGAAATGGCCGAGGATAAAACCAAACGAAAATACCGCAAGGCAAAAAAGCTCAATTATTATATGATTGAAACCTTTAAAGGCCCTAACAACAACAAAGT
Organism: Flavobacteriales bacterium; assembly: GCA_022361195.1. GTDB lineage: Bacteria > Bacteroidota > Bacteroidia > Flavobacteriales_D > Crocinitomicaceae > JAKSBJ01. The sequence goes on along the minus strand of JAKSBJ010000398.1, from coordinate 9,171 downwards.
TACTTTTCAACGTCCGGTGAAAACAAAATTCAAAACCATTGTCGAAGGACACTCATTTTAAGGATTGGACTAAAAAAACTCCGCCCAGATTCTGAACGGAGTTCTAATCGATAATGTTTTCTTTTTTATTGCACTTTTGGTCCTGAAATTCCGCAAGGAACAGGACTTGAACATGGATAATAAAAAGTCTCGCATAAGTCATAATCCAATGTTAACACATCATTGGCAATATACCCTGTTCCCTCATACGTTAAACCTCCTTTATCTTCACTGAAAGAGAGTTGTCCGTTTTCAATGTTCGCCAAAACACCAACATTATCATTATTGATGTTATTGATAACCACCTGATCAGGTGTTGGCCCTGCTACAATTTCAATGTTATAATTAGGTTCTTCATCAAAATCACATTGTCCCGTTACGCTATAAGTTCCAAGGAAATCGGAACTTTTAAAAACGCAAGAGCCATCATCTTTCTTCGCATTTTCATCATAGTTCACAGCTAATTCGTAAGTACATCCTTTCTTTTTACATCCGTAAAGTGAGATGGATAAAATGGCAAATACAAGTAGTATTGGTGATGCTTTCATAATTTCGTTTTGTCTAGTTTTAAAGCGCTAAAGATAAACTGAATGGACTTTAACAATGTTAAAATTCAAAATTTTCTGAGCTGTCAATTCAAACCGATAATAATTGGATCATAAAAGAGTTTATTCTAACGATAAATAACTCAAACTTTAATTCGATTAATGAAAAAACTAATCACACTCCTGTCTTTGACTTTATGCATTGGTTTTACTCACGCTCAATGGAGCATTGAAAGCAACTTTAATTCGGTTCAAATTGGCCGAAACCAAAACATCCTTTTTCAACACAGTTGGGATAGACTATCCATAAACTTTGGAGCCAAGTACAACTTTAACAAATTAGTGAGTTTTCCTAGGCCCCAACATGATATTTTTAAAAAGGCTTTTTGGGCCGAGAGTTTTGATGAGCACATTGGTTTGGAAACCGGACTTCATTTTAAAATTCTCGATCGTGAAAAATTCAACTTATTTGGTTTTTATCAATGTCAACTCAGCCGTTCACATACCCGAATAGAAGGTTATTACCCCATTGGATCATTAGTTCCTGAGCCACAATCAGAATATGATTTAGTTTATCAACGTCATTTAGGATTTGTTGGTCCTATTTTAGCCATGGAAAATAACATTGGAATTGGACTCGATATTCATTTTACCGATCGGTTTTATTTAACACAAAAAGCTGGAACTGGGCTGGTTTTATTTAGGAATACAGATCCTAATAACATCATTGTTAGTGATGGAGGTTTATGGGAATTTGCTCAACTATTAAGTGTTGGAGCTGGTTGGTATTTTTCATCTCCATCCAAATAATTTGCGAAAATCGCAGATTCAGTGAGTCGTTTGCAAAAATTAATTATAAGTTCCCGCTGAGGATTGACAAATTTGGGCTATGAAGAAAATTATCACACTAACTGCAATTGCTCTTGTCATATTCTCCTGTAAAAAAGAAAACAGCCCAGGCTGGTCAAACATCAAAGTATCACTTACTAATTACATTACAGGAGAGCCAATAACCGACGCCCATTTTGTTGTATCAGAATCCAACAAAAATGTACTCTCCGGAGCCACTATCTTAAATGAAAGTGATGTGCTGGACGGAACGCACGAATTTGGATTTAAACCCAGAAAATCGCCAACATGGTCATCCAGTTGCATTATTTCTACTCCATTAGGTAAATACTACTGGCGTGGAGAAACAGAAGGAGCAAGCCAGGTTTCTTTTGAAGTTGAAAGAGGTGAAGATTATAATTTGAACTACGAATTGGTTGAATATGGTAATTGGGTCTTTGAATTGAGCAATACAAATTGCGAAAACGATAATGATCGTATCACACTCCAAATAGAAAGTGAACACAGTTCATTGCTGACATCATCATCTTATTCATTTGAAGAAGATGCCACAGGATGTTTAACCAATGCCCAATTATTCGAACGTAAAGTTCCAGCTGGTGAATACACCATTAACTACACCGTTCAACGTAATTCAGGTACATCTAGCGGAGTTCAAAAGTTTGTTGTTGAGCAAGGAGGTACTTCTACCTTTAATTTGGAATATTAGTTATTGAAACTGTTATCTTTAGCTGTATAAACAAAACTATACTATGGCTATTAATTTAGATGTCAGCTTTGAAATTCACAACATCGCACAAATTCATACCGAAGAGGACGAAGTAAAACGTAATTTAATTCTTGAAGCCACCAACCAATTCATCAAAGACGAGGAACTACCCGAAAATGAGTTTATCGTTGACTTTTTAGGTCAAGATGGTTTTTTGGCGGCCTATACAACGGGACCCATTAAAGTTTCTAAAGGCTTTGATTGGTTGGATGAAGCCAGCAAACGATGGAATGAAATGGCGCATCGTGTTTTAGGTGCAGATTGCCAGCCCAAGGTTGAAATTCAGGAGTAATCCTACTTCATGAAAAAGTGGGTGATCTTTTGCTTTGTGTTTGGAATAACAACTTCCCATGCACAAGACTACCGGACTTATTATGAAAGCTGCAATCAAGCCGATCATTTAATCCACCTAAAAAAGTACGATGCTGCTCTGGACACTTTAAAGTATGCTTTTACAACGGTTCCCTACACTCATGCTTATCGTTATTTAAAAGCCAGTCAATGTGCCCTTGAAGTTTCTCATTTTGAAGAAGCATATCACTTTGCTAAAAAGGCACTTTTAAACGGAATGCAATCTGATTTTTGGAAGCACAAAGAGTTTAAATCCCTTCAAAAAACAAGCTATTACCAAATGCTGGAAGATAGCGCTTCTATTTTCCGAGAAAGGCATCAACAATCCATCAATCTCGAGTACAAAAAAATCATAGATAGTCTAGTTTATGTTGATCAACGAATTGTTCGCAATTATCCTTTTGCCAAAGGGAATTATGACATTGAAGTTTTGAATTTTCCGAGAGATCAAAAAAGCCTTGATAGCTTGGACAGTTTAATAGCTCATCATTTATTGGAGTTGATTGATCGATACGGATTTCCATCTGAAGAAGTCATTGGACCTGAAAGTCATCAAAATGCATCTCGCACTATCATTCATCACAATTTCAGACATGCTCAATACGAACAATACCACCTCATGTTAATAGATGCCATTTATAAGGGAGAATATCAACCTCAAGATTTTGCTCACCTCTACGATCAATACTATAATTGGTACAAGGGTAAATCCTTTTTCACATTTACCGACGGAAATCTTACTCCCCAAAATATGGAGTGGATTGAAAAAAACAGACAAGAATTCTGTCTCAAGCCTTTGTCCGCATTTAAACCGAAAAAAAGAAGTTTAAGAATGAAACCTATTTGGTAATTTAGGTTTCAAACTACTTAATGAAAACTATACTATGGAAAATGATATCATGATGGCCGCTATGCAAGGCGACCACGAAAAAATACAGCAATTAATCGATCAAAATGTCCCTTTTGATCAAGCCGATGAAAATGGAAGAACCCCCTTAATGGCAGCCGTTTTTAAGAACCTTTGTGCCTGCGCTGAAATTCTGATCAATGCAGGAGCCGATGTCAATGCCACAGACAACGAAGGTTATTCAGTTCTCTATTATGCTGCAGCACATGGCCATTTCACTACCACTTATTTGATATGTACAAGTGGCGTTAAGTTGGACAAATTATCTGCTGATTTTATTAATACGGTTGGAGCTGCCAGAGAAAATGGCTTTACCGATATTGCACAAATGATCATAGAAGTGGAAGCAAAACAAAATGCAGAATCCTGAGAATCAAATAGAAAAAGTCCGAAAGGAAATTAACGATCATTTTAATCCCGAAACCTTCGTCAAAGGAGAGAATACAATTGTTGAATCGCCTTGTAAAAAATACAGCTTAAAAACCTGTGAGTACTACGAGGACAAAGAAGATTCTCATTGGAGACTAACCAAAGTTGAGATCTTTGAAAACTCTTCGGGTGAAAAGCTCTTTGACTTTTTTGGAAATGATGACCGTTTCTTCTTTGAATGGTTGTACAAAGAGCAGACAGATTATTTCTTTTGTGCCGAGGATTTGTTTGGAGGACAAACCGTTATTGATTTAACGAATCGAAAAATGACAGGCTATTCACCTGATGAGGATGGATTTATTTCGGCGGATATTCAGTTATCCCCAGATGGTAAACTCTTAGTAATAATAGGTTGTTATTGGGCTTGCCCATACATCATCAAAGTATTTGATTTCAGTGAGCCTTTATCTCTTCCTTTGAAAGAACTAGCCGAAATTGAATTGATAGATAATACTGAGCTCATTAAGGAATGGGTAGATAATACAACTATCAAAACCGATCAGCGAATCATTGACCTTAACTCCTTTTTAGGCCATGAATAAGTTAGAACAGCTTCAAAACTGGTACATTATTCATTGCAATGGAGATTGGGAGCATGATTTTGGTATTAAACTAGACACGCTTGACAATCCGGGCTGGAGCTTGATGATTAATCTGTCACTCACCCCATTAGAAGGCACAAAGTTCCAATTCACCGAAGAAAAATCGGATCACGATTGGTATGAAATATGGACCAATGGAGAACTATTCAAAGCCCAGGGCGATTTTACAAAACTGGAGTTTTTAATTTCTTATTTTCTGGATGAATTCGTTCCAAAATATTCCAATCCTGATTTTGAATATGATCTTCTACTTCCATTAGTTGGTGCTCCGGTAGATGTTTGGACAACCGCTACTGCACATTGGGTCAAAGAAACTACTTTTAAGATTAAGCAAATTGACACACCAGATAGCAGCAAGATGTTCTGCGAATCATTGGACAATGTAGAGGATTGGATTTCCGATTTTGACGATTTCAAATTAACCGATAAAGTAGGAGATTTAGTTGAGGTTCATTTAGTAGACACCTTTATTGGTGTGAAATTGGCTAAAAAAGAGGCTTAATTAAACTTTTTTGAAAAGAAATCGCACATTTAAGCTTGCCATTCGTCAACTGAATTGAAAACTTTCTTTCAACCAACACTAAACTATTCCCGTAAATGGGAATGAATGAGCAAGATGAAATTTGAAATTACAGCCGTCCTTTCAGAAATGGAAGAACTTTATAGTCAGCCTATTTCTCCGCAGCGGTTTCAGGAGTATATCGCCAAACTTCAAGGAACTAAAAAAGGAGATATGGACCTACCCATTGGAGGATTTAATCCAATGGCCAAAGAGCATGTATTGCAAAAAGTACAGGAGTTGAAAGCTCTTGAAGCTGAAGGTATCATGCAAGAAGCTGTCAATTCCATCAATCATCAAACCGAAACGAAAAATTCACAAACCATTAAGGTTGTTCTCAATTTAGCAGACGATTTAAAAGGAGGGTGGACAAACCATTACACCACCGACTTTGACAGCAAATTCAAACTCAATGCATTTGTGAGTCGCTTGTTTTGTACACCTTATTTTTGGACTAGTGAATCTTATAGCCCGGAAATTATACGGCAACGAACTCTTGAATACGTTCATCGTACCATCTTTTGGTTAGAGAATTCAAAACCTATGACCTTAGAGGATTTTCTGAAACAGGAAGTTTACGTTGCACAAAATGTACCTTCAGAAACTTTAGATAAAGAGGATGACCTCGACTCTATCAGACAACTTTATGAGGAGTTTAAAAATGAAGACGATTACAGTCTTTTGTTCAACTTCTTTTACGGTGATGAAGCTTCGCAATCATTAAACTACCCTACTTTTGGAGTTAAGGATATTACAGGGTTTGATTATGCCAAGATTCTGGCTAAAGCGTCTTAAGATATTCCAGTAAAGCTTTTCTATCTTCATCCGTTAGCTCATCGGCAAAAGTATGGCCGGCATTGCTGTATCCAGGCAAAGTAGTATTGTAAATATCTGTACTTCCACCAGCAGCTGTTTCGGAATAATTCCACCCTATTTTCTCAAAATCAAAGTCACTGGTATTAAAACTCCGTTGCCAGTAAGTTGGTCGTTGCTTACTATTCAACAAATCTTCTAATGTAGGAACCGAACCATTGTGCAAATAAGGAGCTGTAGCCCAAACTCCATCTAAAGGAGGGGCTATGTACGAAGCCGAAGCCTGTAAAATTCCGGCATTAGGTTCGCGCCCAAACCAACTGTTATTAAACCAGTTCAAAAAATAATCCTGATCATAATTACTTTGCGCCAATAGCGGATCTGTTCCTACAAATGAGGTTGGAATTAAAGTATTGGGATAGGTTTCATTTGCTCCATATGTTCCGTGACAAACCGCACAATTGTTCTCAAAAACAACCTCCCCTTTTGAAGCCATATTCATATCAATACTCTCAGGGTAAACAGGAGCCTCAATAGTCTCAACATATGCCAACACATCAATAAAATCCTCTTCAATCTCTTCCGCTTCTAAATGATTATCCACTGTTAGCAAGCTAGAAGCCATCATGAATCGAACAAAATCCTGTCGTCCTACAGCCGTATAAAACATTGCATATTTTTTCTTTAATAGCCACCAAGCTGGAACATCGCTTGGAATCACTTCTGTAGGAATCTCCATACTTGGAACTGCATTCCAGCTCAAATCATCCGGATCACGATGGGCCGCCAAAACCGTTGCCAATTTATCCGCCGGATTTACTCCTCTAACTTCTGTAATCAAATGAGGACCTACAGCCTTTATTGCTGTCAAAAACTTTTGTGAAGCTTCATATTGGGGTGATGAAGCACCATATAACAACAGAATACCAGCTTCTAATGTTGTTGCATTTGCTCCCTGATCAATGGTAAAATCATAAGTTGAATTTCCTAAGCCCATCACAAATTCACCATTAAGCGTTTGTGCATGACATTGCAGACAATTTGGAGCTACAACCCTTGCCCCATTTGGAGCATCAACTGCAGTATACTGGTAATTGATAGAGGCATTATCTCCAGTCCTGCTTAAATAGTTACTGTTATCGGCTCCATAATAAGAGAGATACAAATCATATGGAATTCCACTGCGGATATAATCACCTCCTACTAAATAATCATAACCAGCTGCAGGATCCCCCTTTCGTTGGGTATGAGGCTCCAGACAATCAGCTCCAACTATGAGAGCACAAGCTCTTAAATCAGCATCACCCTCTACTGGAGAAATAGGATTTTTTTTGCAAGCTGTAAACAGCATCGTCGAAACGATAAAAACTAGAGAAAGGCGTTTCATTTTAAATGATTTTGGGCTTTTTCAATACCTATATTACGAAAACTAAATTGGAGTTCAAGAACATTTCAGGTAGAATACCTCACTGATATACTGTTCAGTAGCAAAAAGCAACTGATCGGTAAATTGATCAAAAAAACCGCAAGAATCGGCTTTTATAACGTTGTTCAAATTGGCAACTTTGTGAACAGAAAGACAGCGACATGAAAACAGAGACAACCTACCATTATCAAAAAGTTGCGGAAGCCATAGCTTATTTAGACGAACATTTCAAAGAACAACCTTCCCTGGATCAAATTGCTGAACAGGTTCATTTAAGTCCGTTCCACTTTCAAAGGCTCTTTAAAGAATGGGTAGGCATAAGTCCTAAAAAGTACTTACAGTACCTTAGTGCTTCTTACGCCAAACAATTATTAAAAGAAAAAGGAAACACCCTTTTTGATACGGCATTGGATACGGGTTTTTCAGCCTCCTCTCGCCTACACGACCTATTTGTAAACATTGAAGGAATGACCCCTGGAGAATATAAAAACGGCGGAAAAAATTTGACCATTCACTATAGTTTTGGACTGAGCCCATTTGGAGAAGTTTTGATTGCTTCAACCGAGAAAGGGATTTGTAGTTTAGCATTTATCAATAATAAAGAAGAAGGTCTCGAAGCACTACAAAAGGAATTTCCAGCTGCTAATTTTCAAGAAAAAGTTCAAAACATACACACCAAAGCATTGGCCTTTTTTGATGAAACAGCTGAACGAAAGGAACCTTTAAAGTTGCATTTAAAAGGGAGTGATTTTCAACTGAAAGTGTGGGAGGCATTGCTAAAAATTCCCGGCGGAGATTTACAGTCTTACGGTCATATTGCACAGCATATTGGTCACCCTAAAGCCTCTCGAGCAGTTGGAACGGCCATTGGAAGCAATCCTGTGGCTTATTTAATTCCATGTCATCGCGTCATTCAATCTTCAGGAAAAATGGGCGGTTATCGTTGGCACCCTAATCGAAAAAAGGCTATTATTGGATGGGAAATGGCAAAAGCTGATCAATGAATTTGTTTGAATCTGAAATAGGTACTTCAAAAAACTGGCTTCCTGATCAGGGAACAGTACATTACTATGGCCCTATTTTTAGTTCTAGAGAGGCAAAACAGTATTTTGATCGTCTGATGTCCGAAATTCAGTGGAAAAACGATGAAGCGATCATTTTCGGCAAACATATTATCACCAAACGAAAAGTAGCCTGGTATGCTGATAAGACTTACAGCTACACCTACTCTAAGGTGAGCAGAACAGCATTATTATGGACTGATTTACTGTTGGAAATAAAAGAGCAGGTTGAACATCAAACAGGACAAACGTACAACTCCTGCCTGTTAAACTTATACCACAATGGTTCGGAGGGAATGGCCTGGCACAGTGATGATGAAAAAGACCTCAAACGACATGGCTCCATAGCTTCTTTATCCTTTGGAGCGAGCAGGAAGTTTGCTTTTAAGCATCGTAAAACGAAAGAAAAAATTGATTTTGTTTTACAGAGTGGTGATTTGCTGGAAATGAAAGATGAAACACAAGACCATTGGTTGCACAATATTCCTACAACCAAAAAAGTACATACTCCTAGAATTAATCTTACTTTTCGGCAAATGATTAAGTAGCTTAGCTGCTACTTTTGTTTCATAAATGCATTCATCGCTTTTTTTAAAAGAGACTCTTCATTTTCTATGATTGTTTGAGGAGCATTTAGTTTTCTCAGTTCCTCCACCCTTTTGGCCAATCGACAAATTTCATTGGCTAAATCCACATTGGAATTTACTTCTAAAACAGCTTTTGCCTCTCCTTTTCAGCGAGGTAGAACCACCTCTGCCAATTCACCTAAGTCAATCAATTCTGCAGCTTGTTTTAAGTGATTAGCTGCTCTTTCAAGATTT
>JAKSBJ010000098.1 GCA_022361195.1 Flavobacteriales bacterium | reverse complement strand
GTATTAAGGACGGTAAATCTTTATTCGTATTTTTTTTATTCTCAAAGTCACCAATAGTTCCTTCAAGATCATCCAACGACCAAATCTCTATTTTATTTTGCCTGTTTCCTGCTACCAGAAACTGATCGTTAGGATCAATAGTCATAGTTGTGACTTCAGAGTTTATAGTTCTTTCAGATGATTGGAGTTTTTTAGTGAGTTTGATATTGTTTTCGTTTAAAGAATAGACATCAATAGTTCCATCCCAAAGTCCAACAGCGAAAAATTTTTCATTTTTGAAAAACTCAATTGCTATTATACCATCATCGGGAAAGGCATGAATGAGTTCGGCCGTTTGAAAATTATAAATGAATCCATCCATGTACATGAACCGTCCATTTTTTGAGATTTTTATGAGGTCAGGGTTATTTTCTTCGTTGGGATAACTTTGTATATAATTTCCAACAGAGTCATAAAGTGTTAAAGAATCGTCATAAGCGATTAACTGATGAGTTCCACCATCATAGTTGAGTATTTTGATTCGTTTCCCATCATTTGGGAAAGATTTTTTGATACTATTATCTTCTGTGTTCCAGTGAATAGAAGTATAGTGCTCATCAATAATCAGTTTTTCTGATTCAAAATTCCAATCAACGGATACTACTTCACCAAAAGTTGGAAAAACATTAATTAGATAAGAATAAGTTGAGGAATCATATTGAGTTATATAATTGTTGAATTCATCTGAAATATCTCCTTGGTTTTCAACACTCCATTCTTTTGCGATTTTATAAGATAGAGTTGGATTGGTGGTGCGTAAAGATTTTGACAAATACAGAATCTTCTCTTCTTCACTATTTCTTTCCGTTTCAGAGGCTACATAGTTGAGATATATAATAGAAGCTAGTGAAATACTCAAGATGGAAATTACGATACTGTACCATGTGAATTTCCTCTGTTGGTCCTTTTCAATCCGCTCTTGTTCATCACGTAACCGCTTAGTTTCAATGGCAATCTTTTGAAGCCTTTCCTCTCTTTCATGAAGTGCTTGCTTTGCTTCTTCCTGAGCTTGTTTTGCTGCTCTTAATACCTCTAAATCCTGAAGTAATGGGTTTACTAAACGATCATGACACAACCAATAATAAATATTACTGCCAATTGGGTTTTTAAGAATAAGCCCTTCTTCTTCTAAAATCTCGATGATTTCTTTTCCCCTTTCAATTTTAAAAAGAGTTCCTTCATGAACTAAATTCCGTTTTTCCCGAATCTCAAAATGCTTGATGATTTTTTTTCGGAGTCTGGTAAATTCACCATCCTCCAATTCCAATTTTTCCTGAACAACTTGCCAAATTCTGTTGTAGAATCCTTTAATAACATCTTTCGCTCGCGGAATATCATCCGCTATAATTTGGTAACAAACATTTGCTTCTTGATCGATGTTATTTTCAACACCGCGTTCAATACTACTGCACAATATTTGAATTTGGAGCGGGTCATATTTTCCTGATTCTTCATCCTTTAGTTCATTCAATAATTTTAAAAGGGCGTCATCAGAAAATTGAAAGGACTGGACTTCATAAATCTCCTTTTTGGGAAGTCCTGCGGGAATGGTAATGGCTTCAATGGCACTTTCCCGATCAAAGGCTGAAAGTTTATAATCATTTTTTAAGATGTTTGGGAAGGCATCAGAAAGTAAACTCATGATTCCGAGTTTATCCTCTCTCACCACAAAAACGATCTTAACAGAGAGTGGATCTTCCAGAAAGTTTAAATCGGCATTGAATTGCTTTTTTTCTTCTTCGGAAAGTTGTTCCAAGTCGACCTCCTCACTTTTTAGGTCTATTTCTTCATCAATCGCTGCCGGAATGGCTCTTTTAAATAGCTCGGCAAGTTTATTTTTGAAATGGTCAATTTGTTCCTGACCGTAAACCCCAATATTTTCAAACTGATCAAAAATGAGTAATAATGATTGCCCCTTTTTTTCAAATTGTTTAGCAACACACCACAAATCAGCCTCTTTTTTTGAGATAAAAGGAAGGTCTACATCCGGTATTCCAACATGTTTGTCAATTTTTCGAATGGTTTTCCGAATCAGATAATCGTCTTGCTCAGCAACGTCCCCAATGGATGAAGCAAGTGAGGCGGTATTGGAGTTAAAACGAATGGTAACCGGAACGTAATTGGTGTTTTTTTCTTTGAGTAAAGGAATGATTCCAGCTTGAATTAATGAACTTTTTCCTAATCCTGAATCACCGTGTAATACCACAGTTTCGCAGGACATAATTTGAGCATGAAGTCTTCTACTATCTTTTTTTCGTCCGTGAAAAATATCCTTATCCTCACTAGTAAAATAGCGAGTTCCAGGATAGCGATATTTACCTTCGTTGGAGGACATTTTTATTCATTCAGTTTTTCGAGCAAATCATCAACAAACTTGTTGAGTTTATCATTGGAATCGGCCGATGCCAGTAAGACCGTATCGGTTTTGTTTAAATCTGTTTTTTTGACAGGCAGATACAGTTCTTGTTTCACCTGAGTTAGGAAATAGTCCAGAAACTCATAAATTTCAAAGGCAATTTGATTGTCTCTCTTGTTTCGCTCTTTATTTTTACTAACGATGTCAGTATGGTGTTCATCAATACGATCATAAATAGCCTGAGACTCATCTCGCCAGTATTTTCGATACCGTTCCAAACAATCATCATCCAGAATCAAATCATCTAAAACAACGGTAAAAATCCGTTTGTCTTTATCCTTGTATTTGTCTACACGCATGGCTTCGTCCATACAATATTTTGATCGGAGATAGCCGTCACTTAATACTCTCACAACAGCCTTTCCTTTTCCAATTCTGGTCATAAAAGAATCTACACTATCTCCATATGACATCGTAGTAGCATCCCTAATCAGTTTAACATGATCTGATTTTTTAGGCAGCTCATCTTCCAGCCAATCCACAATTGACTCCTTGGTAATGGCCGAAGTATCACCTTCATCCTTCCATTTGTAGGAAACATAAACACTTTTAATCTGCTGATTGGTTGAGCCTGTTTCTCTTAAACTTCCTGGATATTCATCTTCGCAGAAATCAACAATTCGTTCAATACACTGGGCTGGATTTTCGCCGGTGAAATCCATACTAAAATGGTTCCCCATTACCAGTCCTACCAATTCATTATCCCCATAATCAGGGGTGCTGATCACGGTGGTGTCTTCTTGATTGCTCTTACCAATTTTGAACTTATGGCAAATGAGTTGGTAATGCCAGGATTCAAAATTAAACCCAAGAAAAATGAAGTTCCTGTTTCCGTTAATGAAGTTGTTAATGGTATCAGGTAGAGAGTTTTCCTGAAGCAAATGCTCCATGGTTTCAAAGAGCTTTCCGTGGGTCAGGATTAAAGAATAATTTTCATCTACCGAACCGCAAATGTTATAAATAATGGGTTTTTCACAAGATGGGTCATCCAATTCATCTTGATTAGGTTCACCCCTAAAACAACGGTATTCAAAGTCCTCACCCTGCTTCATTCCCATTTGCTCATAGGTCTTCACCAAAGCCAAATCGGGTGAAACATTAACAATTAATGGAAACTTAATTCGGGCAATCGAATTTAACAATGCGGCATCTCCAACTTCCGAATAGAACTTTTTTACTTTTTTTCTCAATCCACGGCTGTGAACACCATCTCTTAACGCAAAGAGATTTTCCACATCAAAATACTTGGAAACAGTATCGCTCTCATTTTGAGCCAGTTCTTTAAAGTAGGTCTTGTAATCTTTTCCGTCAGGGGCAACAGCCAATTCAGGACCCAGAATTAAAACCGTGTCTTTAATATTTCCGGCAATGGAGTCATGTAGATCGTCTAAATCTTCTTCTTCCATAGAGAGAATTTTGGATAAAAAGTTCTTTTTGAATGAGTTTGATCAAAGTTAAAATTTTAAGCCATTCATTTCTTAGGTATAAAAACCTAGTATTGATAACTTAATATACTGATGTTAGAGCAGACAGTTTTTAACTTATATCATCTAACTAACGACAAGAAATGGATCATAGATCTATGTTACTTCGCGTATAAAATCCTGTAGTATGTGTGGATCATTAATAGCGATGATCAGTACTATTAGAAAGACGACTAATGCTATAATGAGTATAATTCCCAAAAACATCCAGTAGTTTTTCTGTTTTTTCATTGCGTCCGAAAAACTTCGGATGCTACCTTCTTTGGAAAATCGATCCATGGCTGTTCCCCAATTGAGTAGGGTAACATATAAAGCAACGGAAATGGCTACCGAAATAAAGCTGGATGGTTCAAAACCTCCCAATCCGTAGGCAAAACTAATGAGTAGGTTAATGACCTGAATTCCTAAATTGACTAAAGCAACAAGTTTTATCCATGGAGCAATTTCACGGGCCAGTTGTTTTACCTTTCCGGGAATCTCCGTTTCATTGACAGATAAGTCAGAGTCAAGTGTATCAAATTCCTCCATGATTAAGCGAAAAATTGGTAAAGTTTAAGTAAAACGGATAGGATACTAATTATTCCCACGAAAATGTAGTACGTTTTTAAGCGGACAAATCCTCTTTCCAATGGCCTTAAGGTTGCCGTTTCGCCTGCTTGGGATAAGCTGTTGGAATAAAGTAGTAATTGATAACCAATAAAACTAAAAAGTCCTCCTAAAGCTAAAACAATCAGTAAGCCTATTCCAGCGGTACCTCTTCCTCCTGCCATTCCAATTAATCCAAAAACGATAATAAGGGTAGCAAAAGCCATCATAACAACGGCGACGAATTTAATCCAGGCCGCTCCCTTTTTCATGTCAGCTCGGGTATGCTGATCGAGATTTGATTCCATAGTCGGGTTTTAGTCCATGCAATTTAGAAAAAAATCGATTTAATGGATTGCCAAAGAGGAAAAAAGCTTAGAAAAGGAAAAGAGGGGATTATCCAGCAATTTTAGAGATTCAATTCTGATTGAGGCAAAGTCAACTGAATTAAATATTCTGCCAACTTTTCTTTGATGGCTTACGTGATAAGCGATATAACTAACCAAAATTTATGAAATCACTACTTACTACTTTTATTGCATTATTAGTTGGGAGTTACTCTATCTCCCAAATTACGTTAATTCCAGATGCTGCTTTTGAAGGAGAACTAATCTCATTAGGGATAGATTCTGATGGAACAATTAATGGACAGGTTTTTACAGATGATATTGATGGTGTCACGGAATTGGACCTTTCATGGATTGGAGTGGAGGATATGACGGGAATTGAGGACTTTGTTAGTCTTACTGATTTGAATTGCAGTTTTAATCCGTACATCTCCAGTTTGGATGTTAGTTCATTACCTAATTTGGTTGAATTAAGATATGCAGTTACTTCTGTAACCGAAATTGACTTGAGTTCAAATCCCTTATTGGAAACTCTGGATTTTGTGGATACCGGAACATCCGAGATTGATTTGAGTGAAAATCCTAACTTGAAAGTGTTGTGGGCATTGGATAACGAATTAACTGAACTTGATTTAACGGCAAATGTCAATTTGGAAATTTTGGGATGTCCGGAGAATAAAATCACCCATCTCGATTTAACGTTGAACACAAGTTTAACCGAAATATATTGTCATAAGAATGATTTGATTTTTCTGAAGATGAACAATGGGAGTAACGAAATAATTACTGACTTCAGTTCAACAGATAATCCAGATCTTGAATGCATTATGGTTGACGATTCAACCTTTGCTGCAGATAACTTTATCATGATTGATGATCAGAGTTATTTTAGTGAAAACTGTTATAGCTCCGTTAGTGAATTAGATCTTCAAAATACTGTTGTTTATCCAAATCCTGCTGTTGATATGTTAACGATTGAAATTGATCAATCTGCCAGTTATGAGGTGCAAACCATTAATGGTAAAACTGCGCAGCAAGGATTATTGTTTACCGGTAAAAATGAACTGAATTTGTCAGAACTGGAACGAGGTTTTTATATCATTCAAATTCAAAAGGGAGAAAGTCTTCATGCAATTAAATTAACGTTGCATTAAGCCGGGAATACCGTTCTTTCTCTATCTTCCACCACGCCTTATATTCATAGGGTTCTGAGT
The DNA here is from genome assembly GCA_022361195.1 of Flavobacteriales bacterium. Lineage (GTDB taxonomy): Bacteria > Bacteroidota > Bacteroidia > Flavobacteriales_D > Crocinitomicaceae > JAKSBJ01. Next base: position 16,101 of record JAKSBJ010000098.1, on the reverse strand, counting down.
ATGTTGGTTGAAGTTTGATGCCATAGTTGGTTTTTAATCAATGCATTGAATTATGAAAGTGTGAAAACCTCAACTGTTTGGGTGAGGGTGTAAAGATGATTATCCTTTATATATTTGTTGCAACATTTACCCGCTCACTATGATTGTTGAATTTTCAAAAAATCCTGTCAAACAGTTCTTTGGTATTGTCTATTGGAATATCGGAACTGTCCTTTTTTTTACTTCTTGTGCTTTTTTAGCCTATTTCCTCTGTATCCATTACGAATATGATTTTTTAACCATCCCTGCCGAGCCAGTTGGTATTTTGGGAGGTGCTTTAGCCATCTTTTTAGGGTTTAAAAATAGTTCGGCTTACGACCGCTGGTGGGAAGCTCGTAAAATATGGGGAGCCATTGTTAATGACAGTCGTGCGGTTGGAATGGAGTTGAGTACCTATGGAATTCCAAACGGTCCCGAAGAGGAAGCTGAACTGGAGGAATGGAAAAAACGAACCGTAAAACGTCAAATAGGATGGGTTCATGCCTTACGATCACATTTGCGAAAGGAGAAATTTTGCGAAGAATTAAGCCAGTGGGTTTCCAAAGAAGAGCTTGAACGTTTAAGGAATGTAAGTAATGTACCAGCACAATTGTTGGTGATTCAGGGAATGGATATTAAATACGCCTTTCAAAGAGGATGGATTGATGACTTCCGTTTTAATGCTTTAATGACGACCAACAAAAAATTCTATGATGATCAGGGGAAATGTGAACGGATCAAAAACACCGTATTCCCTTTCTACTACAACTATTTCACCAATTTTTTCTTGTGGCTTTTCACTTTTAGTTTACCTTTTGCTTTAACCGATTTAATGGACAGTTGGTTATTAATTCCAATGTCCGTTTTTATTTCCTTTGCCTTTTCAATCCTCAACAAATCGGGTGTAATTACCGAAACTCCTTTTGAAGGGCGGGCTGCAGACACCCCTATGAGTACAATTAGCCGTGGAATTGAAATTGACTTAATGGAGATGTTAGAAGAAACTGAGATAAGACCTGCTGAAGAGAGTATTAAAGGCAAGTTTGGGGTAATTTACAAGTCATAATTAACGGCTAATAATAATACTCTACCATCTTGGTAGGATTTTAACCGACGGTCAAAGATTGTATCGGCATCGGACGATTAATCTTTATTTTTGTGCAATTGGCTTATCGAAGAAATTAATCATGCGAATTTACCTATTCATTTTAACACTGGTTTTCAGTGGTGCGGCTCTTGCCAACAAAGGTACTGGCGAACTCTATGTCAACCTTCAAAAATTGCATTCTCTTAAACGGGTGCTATACGTTGCTGCTCATCCCGATGATGAGAATACAAGAGCATTGGCCTGGTTTTCTTTGAGTGAAAAGGCCGAAACAGCTTATTTTTCCCTGACCAGAGGAGATGGAGGTCAAAACTTAATTGGAGATGAATTAAGTGAAGAGTTGGGAGTTTTGCGAACGCAGGAGTTATTAGCGGCTCGTTCATTTGATAAGGCACGTCAGTTTTTTTCACGGGCGGTTGATTTTGGTTATTCACGATCGGCTGAAGAGTCATTTGAAAAATGGGGAAAAGCTGAGGTATTATCGGATTTAGTATTGGTAATTCGACAGTTTAAACCAGATGTTATTGTAACGCGCTTTCCACCTGATAAAAGGGCGGGACACGGCCATCATATAGCTTCGGCTATGTTGGCGATTGAGGCTTTTGAAAAGGCAGCTGATCCAGCTTTTTTACCTGAGCAGGTAAAGGAATACGGAAGTTGGCAGGCGACTTCAGTCTATTGGAATTCTTCAGTTTGGTGGAATACTAAATTGGATTCAATCGCAAAAGATAATCCTGACTATTTGGTGGCAGATATTGGTGGATATAGTCCTGCTTTAGGAATGTCTTATAACCAAATTGGAACATTGGCTCGTTCGGAACATAAATGTCAGGGATTTGGTGGACTGATTGAAATGGGCTCTCGAATTGAATATTTCGAGAATCTGGCAGGTGAAAAATTAAAAGATTCCTTCTTTGAAAAAAACGATAAATCCTGGACTAAACTGGTAGATGAAAAATTTGAAGAAACATTTGATAAGTTGCTGAACGATTTTGATTTTCTACATCCGGAGGAAAACGTGGCTACATTATTTGAAATCCAAAAAGGGTTAGAAAAACTGGAATCTTCACCTTTTAAGAGAGAAAAGTTGAAATTATGCAATCAACTCATTGCTGATTGCATTGGATTGCATTGTGAGCTGATTTCGAATGATTATAGTTTTTTGGTAGGAGAAGCACTCAGCTTAAAGTTAAATGCCATCAATCGTTCGCCTTTAGATGTTGAATTAACCAGCATTTCTGTCAACGGGAAAAAACAAGAATTGAAAGGGCTTCTTAGCCAAAATCGTCAGTATACGGATACAGTGGCAATGGATGGAATTAATACCTTCTCTGATCCTTATTGGTTAAAACAACCTTTTGACAGTCGATTCAAGGTAGATGATCCTTCGAATTTGGGTAAGCCTCAAAACGATGCTTCTGTTTTAGGATTAGTGGAATTTAAGATTGGATCCGAAAGTTTTACTATTGAGGTACCTGGAACCTATAAATGGAGAGATCCGTCTTATGGCGAACGGAGACGGGATTTGATTTGCGTACCTGATTTTACAGTTAATTTAGATCAGGATATTGCCATTTTAAAACCTGGAGGTGAAACTACTGTCCGCTTAAAAGTTCATGCTTTTAAGCCTGACTTAAAAATAAAGATTCACTTAAGCACTCCGGCTGGTTGGATTTTATCAGAGAATACAATTGACATTGATCTTTCAAAAAAGCACGAAGAAAAGTACGTAGAGTTCAGCCTTAAATCAGCCGAAAATGCTGAGAGAGGACTTTTGACTATTAGAGATGAAAAAGGAAATGATCTAATGTCTTATACGGAGATTGTTTATGATCACATTCCAACACAAATCATTCTTCAACCGGCAAAAATGGAGTGTATTTCCTTAGATGCCCGAATTCAGCCCGGAAAAGTGGCTTATATCAAAGGGGTTGATGACGCTGTTCCACAAGCTATTGAGCAGTTAGGATTTGAGGTAGAAACCTTTGAGGTGAGTGATTTATCAACCTTAGATTTATCGATTTACCAATCGGTAGTTTTGGGTATCAGAATCTATAACGTTCACCCTGAGTTGGGCAATTTTGATACTAAATTGGCTAATTATGTACAGGCTGGTGGAAATTTAATCATGCAGTACAATACAGCTTCGCGTTCGCAACGCAATAAAAAATTTGGTCCGGTTGAATTTCAATTATCCCGAAATAGGGTGACCGAAGAGGATGCCGAAGTAACCTTCTTGGCAGCTGATCATCCTATTATGAATTACCCTAACAAAATTACGACTAAGGATTTTGATCATTGGGTTCAGGAGAGAGGATTATACTTTGCTACGAATTGGGATGATGCTTTTACACCCTTATTTGCCTGGCATGACAAAGATCAGGAGGATGTGAAAGGTGCCTTAATCGTAGCGCCTTACGGACAGGGCCAATTCGTTTATACCGGAATTTCATTCTTCCGTGAATTACCAAAAGGAGTAGAGGGAGCGTATCGACTATTTGCTAATCTTTTAAGTTACCAAAAAGGTGAGTGAAGACAATCAAGATAAAACCAATTGGAAAGCCTGGTATTGGGGTCTAATGCTCTTTTTATTGGCACAAATCCTCTTGTATTTGTGGATCACTAATTTGTATCAACAATGAGTTGGATAGATTGGACGGTTCTCTTAATAGCGCTTTTGGCTATTGTTTTATACGGTAGCTGGAAAACGCGCAAAAACAAAAATCTTGAAGGTTATTTAAAAGGAAATAATTCCGAAACCTGGACCACCATTGGTTTGTCCATTATGGCGACACAAGCCTCGGCCATTACCTTTCTATCTACTCCAGGACAGGCTTATCAAAGTGGAATGGGCTTTGTGCAGTTTTATTTCGGTTTACCATTGGCCATGATTCTGATTTCGGTTTTCTTTTTACCGATTTATTATCGTCTTAAGGTCTTTACGGCTTATCAATATTTGGAGGAACGTTTTGACGTGAGAGTACGTGCTTTTACAGCCTTTTTGTTTTTAGTATCTAGAGGATTAGCTGCCGGAATCACCATTTATGCTCCCGCTATTATCTTGTCTACTTTATTGGGATGGAACCTTCAATTAACCTGTCTGATGATTGGGGGCTTAGTGATTATTTATACCGTTTCCGGTGGAAGTAAAGCGGTTTCTTTAACGCAAAAATGGCAAATGGCCATTATCATGATAGGGATGTTCATTGCCTTTTATTATGTTTTGGATAGTTTCCCAGAAGGAGTCGGATTTTCAGAAGGGATAGACATTGCCGGTCATTTTGGTAAGATGGAGATTATTGATCTTTCTACCGATCCTACGAACCGCTATACCTTATGGTCGGGCTTAACGGGAGGACTCTTTTTATTTCTTTCATATTTTGGAACGGATCAATCACAGGTTCAGCGTTATTTAGGAGGAAAGAGTTTAAAAGCTTCCCGGATGGGACTCATGTTTAATGGTCTCATGAAAATTCCTATGCAGTTCTTCATTCTGTTAATTGGGGCCATGGTATTTGTTTCTTTTCAGTTTAACCAGCCACCTGTGGTTTTTAATGAAACAGCCACCTCAAAAGAAGTTTTAGCCGATCCAAAGTTTGATGAAATTCAAAGTGGCTTTGATGGTGTTTTTGCGGAGAAGAAGGAAGCAATTGTAGAATGGAATAAGCAGGGAGGTGATTTTACCTGGGTCAATCAATTACAAACCCGTCAGGATGCTTACAGAGCTTCTTATAAAACCCGAATTGGGGAGTTGGATGAACACTATAAAAAGCATCAGCAAAAGGACAGTGATTACATCTTTTTAGGTTTCGTGCTGGACTTTTTGCCAGTTGGTTTAATTGGTCTTTTGCTGGCGGTAATCTTTTCGGCGGCAATGAGTAGTACGGCAGGGGAATTAAATGCATTAGCATCTACCACAACTATTGATTATTATAAAAAATTCTGGTCAAAATCTGATGATGAAAAGAAAGACCTTAGAGTAAGTAAATTGCTCACCGTAGGTTGGGGAGTTTTAGCCATTGTTATAGCATTAACAGCTGGTTTATTCGAGAATCTTATTCAGTTAGTAAACATTTTAGGTTCTCTTTTTTACGGAACCATTTTAGGGGTATTTATGTTGGCATTTTTCTTCAAAAGGGTCAATGGTAAAGCAGCACTTTTGGCCGGTTTAATCGGGCAAATCCTAGTTTTAATATTACACTTTTTAACGGTCTATGAAATCATTGATGTTGGCTATTTGTGGTACAACATTTTTGGTAGCACAGTGGTTATTTTAAGTGGACTCATAATACAAACTTTATTAAATATAAAACGATGAAAATGAAAAGAATAATAGCTTTTTGCGCAGCAGCTTTAATGACTGCTTCGGTAACTGCTCAGGAGTTACCAAAACCTTCACCGCATGCTAAGGTTGAGCAGATGGTAGGTTTAACAACAATTACGATTGATTATTCAAGACCTGCTGTAAAGGAAAGAACCATTTGGGGTGATTTGGTTCCTTATGGTGAGGTATGGAGAGTTGGAGCAAATGCTTGTACTAAGGTGACAACTACACATGACCTAACTTTTGGAAAACAAGTTCTAAAGGCAGGTACTTATGCTTTGTTCATTACTCCTTCTGCCGATAGCGAGTGGAGTGTTGTTTTGAATACAGATACTGAACAATGGGGTGCTGGAAACTATGATGAAACAAAAAATGTGATCACTGTTAAAACACATCCAATTGAAAATTCATACAATGAGTCAATGCTTATTGAAGTGAACAATATCACGAATTCTTCGGCTGTTATTGCTGTGAAGTGGGAGAAAATCAGAATTGAAATTCCGTTCACCGTAAATACAAATGACATTGCTCAAAAGAACATTCAGGATGCCATTAAAAAAGGAGAGGATTTAGATCAGGTTTACTATACTGCTGCTGCTTATCATTATAACAACTTGAAAGATGAGAAAACAGCTTTAGATTATTTGACTAAATCAAATGGTGTAAAAAAGAATCACAGAGCTTATTATTTGCAAGCGGTAATCGCTCATGATAAAGGAGATACCAAAAAAGCGGTTGAATTGGCTGAAGAGGCTGTTAAATTGGCTGAGGCTGCTGAATCTAAAGGATGGGCTGATTACTTGAAAGGTAAAGTAGAAGAGTGGAAGAAATAAAAAGATTGTTGATCTTATGAGATAAAGGGAGTCAATATTGACTCCCTTTTTTGTTTAGAGATATTTACAGTATCTTTTCTCACTCATTTGAAAATTAAACAATGAAATATTTGATCGCTACTATTTTGTTTTTGGGCATTGGCTATTCTTCCCTAGCCCAAAAAGAAATAAAACTTCTCGATAAAGCTTACAGTTCTTTTATCAAGGAAAATGATATTAACTGGAAATTAATTCAAAGCTCTTTTGATGAGGCTTTGAAAAAAGAAGGATTTAGCTCTTCGGATAAAGGGAAAAACTATTGGGAATTTTTTCAGTACAATTCTAACCGAACCATGCACATTGCTCAGACAAAGGAGACAGATGAACTTTGGAATGAAATTGACAAGTTTGGTTCTATCCTTCCTGTTTTAGTGGATCAGGAGAAATTTACGGTCGAAAAACCATGGTGGTATAAAGTTTATCGAGATACTGATGAGTCAGTTAAGAAACTACATTTTGGTAAGGCTAAAAATACCCTGGATTATATTTATTCTAAGCAATTTACCATTCCTGCGCCCATTGGTCAAATGCAAGTGGCAGGGTATTTATCTACTCATTTTACAGCAGAAGATTTGAATTTTCCGGCGATTCAAAAAATAGCGATTGTTCTTTTCTATAACCGGGCCCTTCCAAACAATGATCGAAAAAAAGCCAAAACTGCTATGGCAGATGTTGAGCGACGAATCAATAACTACTTTAAAGAAAATGACATTGAATGGGATCAGCTGAAGAGTGAAATGGATGATTATTTGGTGAAGAACTGGAGTGTACAAAAAAAGGATGGCCACTATTTAAAGTATCAGCAGTTTTTTGAAGCTTTTGCAGATGATCCTGATTTAACCAACAGAGGGTATTTGGAAAACAACTTTCCAGCTTTAGCCAATCGTGAAAACTACCTCGCTAAAATGCACTCCATTTTAAGCCCAATCATGAGAATGTATTCGGAGAATTTTGAGACCTATCATGCGATGGTCAACTTTTGGCAAATTGTGGATGCCTTGAAAAAAGAGCCATCTGTTTCAGCAAGTATATTGGGCGGTGGATTGGCTCTTTCGTATAGTATGGATGATGCAAGGATGAGTCTTCATCAAAAGTGTTTTTTAAGCCTGTTGTACTCTTATTTGATTAAGGAAGAAAAGCAAATCATAGAAGAAGAATTGGTTGGTCCGCCAGCACCACCAGTTCCGAATAGCGAGGATATAGATGCAGTTGATATGGATATCGTAGAGGAGCCTGTAATAACGGAAGAAGTAATTTCATTTGTAGATGATATGCCTGAGTTTCCCGGAGGAGAACAGGCTATGATGAAGTACATAGGACAGAATACGAAATATCCTCAAAAGGCAATGGATGCAGGAATTCAGGGAAGAGTTTATGTCACTTTTGTTGTGGAAAGGGATGGTCAAATCACAGGAGTAAAGGTACTTCGTGGAATAGGTGGAGGATGTGATGAAGAAGCAGTTAGAGTGGTAAAGAGCATGCCAAGATGGGAACCTGGAAAAGACAACGGAAAACCGGTTAGAGTAAAATTTAACTTGCCAATTATCTTTAGACTGACTTAATCTTCCTCTTCGGAAAGAATATTTTTAACTCTTCCAACCTGGCGGTCTTCTAACTCAACCTTAATACCATGAGGGTGAAAAGAGGACTTGGTTAAAATTCGTTTGACAATACCCCAGGTGAGTTCACCACTTCTTTGGTCTTTTTTTAAAACCACTTCAACTTCATCCCCAACTAGGATGTTTTTACGTTGCCTACCGTCCTTCATTAAAGTATTCTTTTTCTACGAACGTTGTAAAGGTCAAAATCAGGATGTTTCCAAAACTTCTCTAATCCTTCTCGCTCAATAAATTCAATCTCGGATGAATAAATGGGATAAGCAGCGGCAATGCTAATGTTAAAGTCCAATCCAATGTCTAAGTGTAAATAGTCATCTTGATTTTGAAAAATAGAAGGAGCAAATATTAAAAAAGCGTCCATCTCAGACTCTTCAGAAATTCTTCCACCAAAATTGATGGTGTTACTATACGAAAAAGGACAATCTCCTCTTAGTTTGTTAGCCAACTGTGCAATTGCAACCGCCCAGGATTTATCCTGAGATTCAACGGCAATCATCAACTCGGCTCTTCCGGCTTTCCAATCGGGATGTTTAACTGCAGAAAGTCCATAAGTAAATGCCGTCAGCATTCCTTCTTCCGGAATGTCCTTATAAACAATAGAGGAAACACCAACCGTTTCCGGAATAAGTGAATCCTCTTTATAAAATTCGGCTTCTTTTTGAAAAATCCTGTCTAAATGATTCAGATAATTCTCGGCAGGTGAAGTATTATTCTTTTTTTGGAATAGTTTTTTGAACATGCTCGTCAAATTTGTAGCAACAAAGTATCTAAGCTAAGTTAATACAAGATTTGACAAGGAGAAAGCCCTTGTTTAGTTTCGAACAAATAACCACTTAATTGGATAGTAAATCCCCATTCCAACATAACCCAGTAAACCAGGTTTTTTCTTTTCTTTCAATTGCACATGAATGGTTGAATATTGATCTAAATGATCCAATTTTTGGAGCTTTCCTTTTAAAGTATCAATGGTATTATTGAGTCGTTCGAGCTCCTTTTCCACCTCAATTGTTTCACTTACATTTTTAGCGTCTTTCAAGAGTTCTAAATAACGTTCACGCGCTTTCAAAGCATTCTCTAAACGAATTTGGTAATCGGTATATTCATTGGTTACATCTTGTCCTTGTAATTGCTTTTCATCTACCCGACCAAAAGAAGAGAGTTCATTAATGGCTTCATCAAAATGCTTGCTTTTTACTCTAATTGTTGCTGCACTGGAGGTTGTTGAGCTGATGTAACCGTCATATTTTTTGGCAACTTGCTGAATTTTGGCTTGGGTACTGTCCGGGTCTTCAACCGTCATGGCCAAAGAAGCTGATAGGAGAATTTTTCGATCTTTTTGTTCATAATAAGTTGATGAGCCATCGTTGTAATCCCAGCCTGTTGCGGCAGAATTTTCACGCCAAATGGAACAAGAAGTCATTAATCCGATTAATAATACCGGAAAGAAGTAAGAGAATAGTTTTGATTTCATGGATGTTGTTTTAGTCCCCGACTAAAAATCATTGATAATCAGGGAGAAGTTAATTTGGTTGGAATAACGAATTTGAAAAAAAGCGTTACAGCAAATAATGGAATTTAAGCATGAGTATTCCTTTTTTTAACCCTAACTTCGTTCCCTTAAAACAAGAATACAAAATGACTATTGCATTGCACAAAGTGGTTACACTGAATTACACTTTAAAAAACAGTGAGGGGACATTATTAGATACTTCTGAGGGGCGTGAACCACTAGTGTATTTACACGGAGTTGGAGCTTTAATTCCGGGATTGGAAAAAGAGCTTGAAGGAAAAGGAGCAGGAGATAAATTAAATGCTGTTATTGCTCCTGAGCATGCTTATGGTGAAAGAAGAGATGACTTAATGAAGTTGGTTCCTAAAAGTGGATTTCAAGGAGAAGAAAAGATGGTAGTTGGAATGCAGGTACAGTTACAAACAGAGCATGGTCCTGCCATTGCGACTATTTCAAAAATTGAAGAAGAAGACGTGACTTTGGATTTAAATCATCCATTAGCGGGTATGACGCTCCATTTTGATGTAGCTGTTGAGGATATCCGTGAAGCTACTGAAGATGAAATTTCTCACGGACATGTTCATGGTCCTGGAGGTCATAACCACTAAGATAATTTAGTACTTGCCGTACGCCTGTAAACAGCAATTCCGGCAAAATATAACAGTAAGGCAATCAGCAATAGAATATGGCTGATGTCATTGCGATCCATCCATTGTGCAAAATTGATTTTTAAGTGTTGCAAAAAGGAAATAGGAAGCAAGACAATTAAACTCATCCAAAAGTAATGGAAACGCATTTTTAAGTTGCGTTGATAGTAGAAGGGTAAAATGCCAATGGCAAGTACCATTCCTATGGTTGAATTAATGGACGGAATGACCAATCCAGCTGAGACATCTGTTGTGAAATCACGGGTCATGATTAAGAATGTCAAGGCCAAAAAGGCGTAGACAAATTTTAGTCGTGATATGGTTTCGAAAACTCGCCGTTCCCGCTTTTTTTGGTGAATGGATATCATGGCGTGCTCTACAAATAAGGAGGAAAACAGCCCTGAGTACCAGGAGAAGTATTTGCCTTCTACACCCCAATAGTTCCAGAACAAATGCCCCAGTCCGCCAATAAAAAAGCCTAATCCAAAGCAGATAAAAAAGAGAAACCAATAGCGGTAAAAATTGTGTTTTTTGGTGATTTTTCGCAACCTAAATGCCAAAAAGAAGGCTAAAAAGGCCAAAATGGTATCTCCAATAAAGGCATTTGGTTCGAGTAACTCCCAACCAAAAAGTTCAAATTCAATCTTCTCAAAATCCTGTCCAATTAACATGCTTCAGTAGTTTGTGTAAGTTGTTGCTTACGATTATTTCTTTTTTGGATTTGAATCATCAAAAACGATACCGTTCGTGGTAAAAAGCGAAAGGCAAAGGCACTTATTTTACCAATTGGGGATAGAATTTTTTTTGATCGACGTCGCTTAATCATCCCAATAATGGAGTTGGCCACCTTTTGTTGACTTTGTTGTAAAAACTTTGGTCGTTTTGGAACTTTCACTAGCTCCCCGTCCCGGGCAATCATTCTCTTCTGTGTGTCATTTTGGGTAAAACTGACATAACATATCCCAAAATGAACTCCGCTACCTCCCAATTCAATTCTTAATGATTGCCAAATGGCCGTAAGGGCCATTTTACCTCCGCAATAAGCGGAGGCGGACGGGAGCCCGTGTATACCAGCTAAACTGGATATAAAAATCACCGATCCTTTAGTTTTTTTAAGATGAGGTAAAGCCGCCCAGGTAGGGTGTACTGCTCCCATCGAATTACTATTAAATATTTTCTCAAAAAGACTTGAGTGTAATTGATCAAATTGCTCGTTCATCGTAAGACTGGCATTGTTAATCAACACGTCAATTTTTCCGAAACTGTCCAAAGTGGTTTGCATTAGATTTTGGCAGTCTTCTGGATTCGTGATATCGGCTTTTACAGCAATCACATTGAATCCTCTGGCCGTAAGTTCTATTCTACACTCCAATAGTTTTTCTGGGTTACGACCGTTCAATACCACCTTGGCACCTCGTTTACATAAGGAAATGGCAGTAGCTTTTCCAATTCCGGATGAGGAGCCTGTGATAATGACGACCTTATCCTTAAAATCCGATTTTTCCATGCCTATTTTTTTAGGTAACCGTTGGCTTTAAACCACTCAAAACAATCCTTAATTCCTTTTTCTAATGGAGTTTGAGGAAGTTTTAGCTCTTTTATCGCCTTTTGGGCCGAATAGTAATGGCCATCACATGAAATACGCGACATTTCATAGGTAACTGAAGGGTAAAAACCAAAGACTTTAGCCAGGGTGGAGTTGAGCTTACCATATGCTTTTACAAAAAGTGGCGAAATCTTACGTGTTGGTGCTTTACATCCAACCACATTGGCAATTTTACGGAAGGCTTCTTTAAAACTTAAGTTTTCATTACCTAGAATATAACATTCCCCAATTCGCCCCATTGTGATGGCATTTACAATTCCAACAGCAGCGTCTTTTACATTAATGTAGTTTTTACCTCCTTGAGTATAACCCGGAACTTTACCTTGTGCTAAGGCAATGATCATGGCACCCGAACTTGGTTTGGCGTCAAAAGGCCCAATCATAAATGTCGGATTTACAACCACAGCCGGAAGCCCTTTGGACTTTACTGCAGATAGGACACATTGCTGCGCCATGAACTTGGAATCCATATAGTCTAAACCATATTTGTCGGACACATAAGGATTCCCTTCTTTACCCGGATTTTTTAAATCTCCGTAGCCAAATGAGTTGGCAGTTCCAACATATATAAGTCGTTTGATGTTATGTTCTAAGCAGGCGTTAACCACATTACGTGTTCCTTCAACATTTACCTCACAGGTAATAGTCGATCGGCTGGGCCATACATTAGTTGAGGCTGCGCAATGAATTACAGCATCTTTTCCTTGAATAGCCTGATCAAGGTCTGTAGGATTTAAAATATTACCCTCAATGGTTTCAATGTTCAATGAATGGAGAGTCACGGGATCTTTACCACTTTCAATAAGTGCGGTTACGTTATAGTTACGATTTAATAGTTCACGTACTACGTTTGATCCTAAAACTCCATCTGCTCCTGTAATTAAAATTTCCATGACAATAGTTTTTGTTTCCGTTACAAAACTACTGGTGATTTTTGCCAAGAAATAATTGAATTACGCTTCGGTAGTCTGGAATTTGTGAAAATCGCAAATAGGGATTCAAAGAAAAAGGAAAACCGGACGTATTTAAGCCAACTTGAGCTGATCAAGGACCTTCTGGAGTTCATCGGTTTTTTGACTCCCAATCAAAAATTTTTGCCCGCTTTTGAGTTGAATGGCCAATCCTCTGTTGCCTTTCATATTGTAAACGGTTCCGTATTTTGTCCATAATCTAATTCCCCATCCACCAATAAAACCATAAGTGACAATCTTCGCGCTTTCTATCTCATTCCATTGAATGTTCTTTTTGAGTAGAGGGAAAAACTGCATTCGAATTCCGTTTTCATCAATCTCAGTTCTTAAACGAACAAACCAAAAAAGGCCTATTAAAATGAGAAGCATGATTGTAAATCCGATCAAAGCCCCATCAGACATAGGGTTATTTCCAAATGGTTTGCCAAGAATAATTTGCTGATAGATTCCATAAAGTGGTAGAATTGCAGCAACAATCAAAATAACCCAAAGCCAAATTTGTTTAAAACGTTGTTCTTCTTTAAATAAGAGCTTAGGCATATTCTATTACAAAATTTAAGGATGGATTATTATTCCAGTAGGTTTCAACTTCTCCCAAAAATGCTTGATAATCGAATCCACCTTTCTTGTTTGTTCCTTTCCAACCGTTAATCACCAAACGAATCTCCTGAGCGTTTAACCATGATAAATCAGTCATACAATCCCAAACGGCATCTAAATTTGCTCCAGAGTTGGCTGGAAACTGCAAATTTTCTTTCATTTCATTGATAAAATAGCTTTTTGAAGCTAATTTTTTGCCTTTTAGGTGAATGATGTGCTCTTTCATGAACTATTTTTATCGAATAGGGATAAATTAATCATTTTCGATCCATTTTTTGCTGATTTCCATCAATTTTGTATGAATTTGGAAGGTTTTTTTGAAGTTTGATAGCTCACGAGCAGTGTTTTCCAGTACAACCAAATTCAATTTGCTTTGAGGATAATAATAAGTGGCTGAAACAAATCCAGGGGCATAGCCCAATGCTCCTATTTGGATATCTGCTTCTCCATCCTTAAATAGAAGGCCGTAACCATACTCTACTTGTTCAAAAATTGGATGATTTCTTGTGGCATACCGACTTTTCATGAGTTGAAGTGTCTGTGAATTGACAATCTTTCCGGCATGTAAAAGCATATTCCAACGACATAGATCATCAACGTTCGAAATGAAACTACCTGCAGCAACATAGTTTTCAAGACTGTATTTGGAGAAGATGAAGTGACCATTGTCTTGTTGCTCATAGCCTTTAACCAATTGGTAATTTTGATTTGCAGGATGGTAGGTGTTGTTGAGCTGAAGTTCTTCAAACAATTCAGAAGAAAGCTCTGAAAACTGCTTTTTAGTTACTTTTTCCAGAATTTGTGCCAGGAGGTGATATCCCAATTGTGAATAATGAAATTGACTTCCAGCTTCAAATTCTAATGGCTCATTTAAGGCCAAGATTCCATGAGTATGTGTCAATAATTGATGAATTGTGACCTCTTTTGCCCAGTTTTGATCAATTTTTGGGAGAAATTGGTCAATTGTGGCTTCTAACTGAATGTTTCCCTTTTCATACTCTCTCAAGACCAAGGCGGCAGTAATTTGTTTACTGATCGATCCAATGACAAACAAATCTTCCGTGGATAAAGGTGTTTTTTGTTCCAGGTCTGAAAAGCCAAAAGCTTTTTTATAAATGAGAGAACTGTCCTGAGCTAATAAGACAACACCATTAAATTCACTACTTTGAAGTAAGGAATCAATTTGCATTTTAAACGTTTTGAGTTCACCTTCTGTAGTTTGACTTAGAGCAATTGTTGCAAGAAATAGGGAAGTGGCGCATACTAAAAGGATTTTCATACCATCCGTTAAATGAAAAGCTCAAAATTAAGAATACAAGGGAGAAATGTATAAATTGGTACAAACCAAATGGATGGAGTAACAAAGAAAGAGGAGAGGGTTATATCTTCACCCATCTGTCTTGAAGTAATAGTCTCCAATAAGAAATGAATGAAAAATAGACTATCCTTACTATGTAGTTTTTTGCTGGTTGTAATCTCGTTTACGGCTTTTTCGCAAGAGAATAAATTCGAAAAAAAAGGTTTTCGTGAGAATGAAGCTCGTGATTTAATGGCACTCTGCTGTAGCTACACCTTTTTAGATTTGTATGGAGATGATCAGGAAATTATTCCAAAAGCTTTTGAAAAACGGTATACCTCCTCTGATATCGGAATGGATAATAAATTTCAGATTTATGTTTATCAAAAAATAGGAATTATAAACTTAAGAGGTTCTACTGCAGATAGAGATAGTTGGTTGGAAAATTTGTATTCAACCATGATTCCGGCTCAAGGGACAATTGAAATAGATAGCACAAAATTTAACTATGATTTTGCGCAGGAGGATAGTGCTTCAGTGCACAGTGGTTATGCTCTGGCAATTGCTTTTTTGTCGGATAGTATTTTGCATCAAATTAGAGTTTTAGGCGAGGAGGGGATTAATGATTTTGTGATAACAGGACATAGTCAAGGTGGTGCTTTAGCCCAGTTGTTGACGGCTTACTTGATTCATCATCCGGATGCGGATATTCGTAGGAATCATTACAAGACTTATGCTTTTGCAAGTCCAAAGGTGGGCAATAAAATTTTTGCTAAAGAGTATCAAAAAAAGCGCCACTCATTGTCGTTTGATGTGATTAATCCGGCTGATATTGTTCCTAAATTTCCATTTAATTATAACGACACAGATATTGTCACAATGGAAGATTGGAAGGCAATTTTTGATGAGGATAAAGAGTTTGGGCTAGGAACAAAAATGAAGGATGGAGCAAAACGAATGGTTGAGCTTCCACTGCGATCGTCTTTTAGAATGGTTGGTAGAGGAGCTAGTAGAGAGCTGAATGATGGGGAAGTTTTGATTGTGATGCCAGAAGAGTCAAAAGACCTAAACTATTTTGTGCTGGATAGCCTCATTGAGATTCCTTCTTTTGATTATCCAAAGATTTTGTTGGACTCGGCAATACTTGAAAATCCGCGCTCTAAAAAATGGAAAAAAGATTCGCTAGGACACTTTGTAAATGATGAATTTTACCGCCAGGAACCAAAAAGTTGGCAGCATAAACCATACAATTATTATGTGGGTCTTTTAAAGCTATATTTCCCTGATGAATATGAAAAGCTCAGCAAAAAATACCTTCCTGAAAACATTTAGAGAGAGCTACTTCCCACTCCCAATAATCTGTACAGTTCCTTGCCCTTCAAAAGGGTCCCCAGCTTCAGAAGTTCCCTGGTATATGTAGAAGTAAGTTCCATCTCTACAGATAGATCCATTACGATCTGTTCCATCCCATCCAGCAGCAACATTGTCAATCTCTGCCATTTGAACTCCCCAACGGTTTACAATAATGCAGT
>JAKSBJ010000100.1 GCA_022361195.1 Flavobacteriales bacterium | reverse complement strand
TGCGGACGCGGTCGCAGGCCAAAGCCGGGCGGATCCTTCCACCCGCGGATCGGCACCGCCCTGGAAAGACGGATCGCCCCCCCACCACGACACGCCCTGCGAAGCACCCAGCCGGGGCACGACCTGCACCTCATGACCTTTCGCACGCAAGGCATCGATGACAGATGGAGGCCAGGCTGCCTCCATCACGATGCGAT
Source organism: Flavobacteriales bacterium (assembly GCA_022361195.1). GTDB lineage: Bacteria > Bacteroidota > Bacteroidia > Flavobacteriales_D > Crocinitomicaceae > JAKSBJ01. The sequence continues at coordinate 812 of JAKSBJ010000100.1, read as the reverse complement.
TCGGGATCCATTGGTGATGAAAGCGCGGATGCGCGAGGGACTGTTCCAGATCCCGAACAAAGTCAATCATCAGGAGCAGGTGCACCAGTGTCTGGCTGATGATGGTGGGCCCTCCGGCCGCTCCGATGGACAACATGGGGGTGCCGTCCTTCAGCACCAGCGTGGGGCTCATGCTGCTTAATGGCCGCTTGCCCGCCTGGACGGCATTGGCCTCACTCCCGAGGAGGCCGAAGAAATTGGGTTTGCCCGGTTGAGCGGAGAAGTCATCCATCTCATTGTTCAAAACCACCCCGGTTCCCGGCACCATGACCTTGGATCCCAAGGTGGTGTTGATGGTGGCCGTGCAGGCCACCCACCATCCTTCCTGGTCGGCCGTGGAATAGTGGGTCGTGTGGCTGGCAAACAAATCCTCCCGCGCGTGGGGCGGCATGCCATGGCTCGGCACCTCGGAAGCTTGATCCACCCGAATCCGGGCCGCCAGGCTGCGGGCATAATCCGGACTGACCAGGCCTCGGGGGACATCCGCATAATCCGGATCCCCGAGCCAATGAGCACGGTCGGCAAAGGCCCACTTCATGGCTTCCACCACCAAATGGACCCAATCCGGATGATCCCTGCCAAGCGCTTTCAGATCGAAATGCTCAAGGATGTTCAAAATCTGAGCCACATGCACACCTCCCGAACTCGGAGGCGGAAATCCCAGCACATCATATCCTCGGTACCGCGAACGCACCGGCGATCGCCATACCGGCCTGTACTCTGACAACTCCTCCAGGGTGATCCCCCCGCCGTGTGCTCCCATCCATCGCGCC
>JAKSBJ010000347.1 GCA_022361195.1 Flavobacteriales bacterium | reverse complement strand
GTTGATGTCGAGATCGAGGTGCCTATCAATGGACGCAGTATTGCCCAAGCGGTGGCGACTGTTCGGGATGGTGAGCGTATCCTTCATCGCACCGCGGCGGGGCTTGGACAGCGGGAATCACAGCTGGTGCAGCAGTTTGCCGTGATGCCCGATGTTCCCGCGCCCGATGCATGTGTCCAGAAGAGAGAGGATGCATTTGGCCAGGACGGAAATTTGCTTGCGCAATTTGACCGTCGAACGGCCCGGCAGAGTGATGACGAGGGATACGAGTATATGTGGATACGGCCTAAGGCAGCTTTCCCGTTGAATGCCGGCCTTCTGGCACTCATGGCAGACTTCTTCCTGGGGGCGCACACGGCAACCCGCGGCGGTACCAGTCTCGACAATACGTTTCGCTTGTTCGCAACGCGCCCCGCTGGATGGGTCCTCAATGTCTCTCGTTTTGACGGAATAGACAGAGGGGCTGTTCATGGAACCGTACAGCAATTCGCGGAAGATGGAGCCCTTCTTGCGACAGGAAGTCAGACGGGACTTCTTCCCCGATAAGATTGTCGCCATTGAACACTCCCCGAGCGTGCATGTGCATTGATGGGTATTTCATGTGAGCCATCGTTTGCTAACGTGGCCTGGTCACGGAAAAGAGGAGGACGGTGTGAAGAAGGTCTGTTTGGTGATTGGTGCCGGTGCTGGTATTGGCGGGAACGTTGGGAAGAGATTTGCAGCCGAGGGATATCACACGGTCCTCTGCCGTCGCCGGGACAAAGAAGGTCTCGATCGGATGGTATCTGAGATTGAGGCTGCAGGTGGCTCAGCAAAGGGTGTGATCTTGAACGCTGTTGAGCCAGATGCCATCGAGGATCTGGTTGCGCGAACGGAGAGAGAGGCGGGGCCCATTGACACGGTTATCTTCAACCTTGGCGCTCAGATTGGAAACCGGACCCTTGAAGAAACGACGTACAAAGCGTTTGAGCAGTGTTGGCAGATCGCTTCTATGTCGTTGTTCCGATTGGCCAAGTCTGTTTGTCCTTTGATGGTTGAGCGGGGCGGTGGGAATATTCTCGTGACCTCAGCGAC
>JAKSBJ010000370.1 GCA_022361195.1 Flavobacteriales bacterium | reverse complement strand
TGAAAGCGTAAATGCCGCAGTCGACAAAGCCGGTGGATGCCATGGTTTTTTGGTGGTTGAACGTTTTTTACTTATAGAACTTGTTAGCAGATGTAGCATGAGACGGTCTTGACTTCATTGATTCTGCTCTCAAAGTAACTGGAACTTTTTGCTTTGTACCCGTCGTGCCAATTGTTTTTGTCTAGAACCTTGTCAATTGCATTCTTACTATCGCTATATTTCTCGTCCTGTCGACCACGCTTGGCCCGTCGCATCCTCGCGTGATCGATTAAATACGTCGCAAGCCAAATCACGCGATCGTCGACGTTAGATGACCCATAGGTCGGCTCTTCAATCGATCGCTCCAATGTCAGTTTACTTGGAGACCCCCTGGTCATTTGAATTGCTAACAGCATTGCTTCTCTGACAGAATTAACAGCGTCGTCTCTCTGACCTTCGAGATTTTCCTGTCCCGCTCGGGAAATAAGGCTCGCCATTTGGGCGATGTTTGGAATGGTGACGTACTTCATTATTTAGTGTGACACAGATAAAAAAAGGTATACTAGCAGATCGGGCAGCCCACCCACTGGTTCTTGATCTGCATGATGCGCTCTTCAAAATAATCCACTCTTTTCTCCACATGGTCGGAGGAGTTGGTTAATTCCTTTATAGCTAAGTCATCGTTTCTGAACGTGGTGACCTTCCCGTCATATCGAAAGTTAAACCCGGTCGTCAAGTAAATAACGGCTTGAATAACTCCGTCCCCTGGCCTCCTGTCGTAGTTGGAAGAAATCTTTGACGCAACGGTCTTTTCGAGAGGAGTCGCTTTCTCTCTCAAAGTTGCTGCTTGTTCCTTGACTTCATCCCAGAGTATCTTAGCTTCTTCCAAGTGCTTCTTTTTGACTCCCGACAATGGGACGTCAATTTCATCACCCGGGTAAGCAACCCCGTTCATGCCTTGTTCAAACCTGGCTCTAATAGGCTCGTGATTACTAGCAGCATCAGATTCTGCGAGGGACTTGCTGAGCTTGTGACACAGCACAGCCAACGTATGTACCGTTTTTTCGCTCATCTTTTTTCTGAGCGTCGAATTATTCGACTATAGTCAACTCCACCAGTTTACTTTCCAAGTTCCATCTAGGTTCACAAATATAATCATGTTACCACCTACACCCCTGATCAAAGAGTTGCAAGAACTTATCAACGCACACGGATACGTATTCTGGTACCGGAACAAGCTCCACGATGGACACGATGTCATCAATAAACTGCAGGCGTTAATTGTGAAAGCTCAGCATCAGAAAGAGTGGTCCTTCGCAT
>JAKSBJ010000102.1 GCA_022361195.1 Flavobacteriales bacterium | reverse complement strand
GTTCCAGCACCCCTTTGACTTTGGGAAACATTAAAGCCGCCTCGATGAGCATCCAGATTTCCAGAGCGATCGTGGCCAGCCCCACTGATACCACGATCCAGTTGCCGCTTTGAATCCAACTGGGGCTGCCTCCACTGCCGAAAAACAGCTGCATCACCATGGCCCACATGGGCATGACCAGCATGAACAAGGTCGGCAGCGCCAGAAACCAGATGGGTTTGCTGCGCCGCCAGAGATGAAACGTGATGACGAGAAACGCCAATCCGGCCAACAACTGATTGGTGGCACCAAACAAAGGCCAAAGGATCATGCCGCCTTTGCCTGCCGTTTCAAGGGACCAGTCGGTTTGACCGGGCGCCGGGGCGGTGGCGACCAGGGCCGCAATCACAATGGCAAACAAGGTGGCTCCATGCTTGTTGCGAAGGAATCCCAGGAATGAACCGCCCCCCTGCCCCTGTTGACCGAAGGAACCTGCCAGTTCCTGCACCACATAACGTTGCAGTCGACAGGCGGTATCCAGGGTGGTGCCGGCAAAGGACGCCACCAATACGCCCATCAGAGCGAGGGCGGCATGCGCCGGGATCCCGATGGCTTTGAGAAAATTGGCCGCCCCATCCACGAACGCTGCCACTTTCTGTCCCAATTTGTTCGCGGCACCCCAGGATGCATAGCGGGCTTCCCAGGCCTGTTCCCCCGTGAGGAATTCCCCGTTGACCGAAGATCCCAGTCCCAGTCCGGCAGTGCAGGCCACAATGACCAGCGTCGCCAGGAAGGCTTCTGTGAGCATGCTACCGTATCCGACGAAACGGGCGTCGGGTTCGCTCTTGAGCTGCTTGCTACTGGTGCCGCTGCTGACCAGACAGTGAAATCCACTGATCGCTCCGCAGGCAATGGTGATGAACAGAAAGGGGAAAATGAAGGGCGCGCCTTCAGGATTTCGCTCAAAGACGGGGGCAATGATCTCAAGTGCAGGCCGCTCCGTGCCGCCCGGTACCGGGGCACCTCCCATCAAAGCCGCTCCAAACAGTCCCAAAACGATCAACCCCAAGGC
>JAKSBJ010000294.1 GCA_022361195.1 Flavobacteriales bacterium | reverse complement strand
TCTTATTAGGCGATTCTGTTAATTGACCTAATGAATTTTCAGAAATGATATATAGATTTAAATTTCGTTTAAAAGAATCAGGATCTTGTTTAATTGTACAACGTTTAATTGCACCGAACTTTCCTGGCATTCTATACACCATTGCCTCATAATCTTCTTTAGTTACAGCTCTATTTTGAGCTGGCTATACATTGAGCGCGTGAATTTTAAGCTCATCAACTGTTGGAAGAGTAATGTCACCAGAGATTGCAGATTCATTTAATACTTCAACAGCACCCAAAACAGTTCTTTTGCTAGCTTCAGTTAAACTTGTTGGATTATTAAATTCTATGATTGCTCTTTCAACGTTTTCAACAGAATTTGCATCTGCATTAACATTATCATTAGTATTTACACGATAAACAATAGTTAATGTTGTATTTGCTGGTGATATTCCTAATTTATCTCCTTCCAAAAGTTTGAAAGGATCGAATGAATCATCTGTAATATGTTTACGACCATACTGTTTTATAACTACATTAGCAGGATCTAATACATCGTTATCTGACAACTCACTATCTGAACCGTGGCCAAATTGCAGAAATGTTTCAACACCTTCTCGAACAACTGTAAATCTTCGTGGAACTGCAACTGGTCTTAAAATCGCCGGAACTTCATCTTTGTCTGAATCAAAATTAGGAACTGATTCATAAACAATATCTTGTGTTAAGAAATTTACTTCTTTATATTCATGCCCTTCAGAATCAAATACTGAAACAACTTCCGTGATATTTCTAGAACCTAGACGAAGTTTTAAATATTTTTGAAATGTACCTACTGTAATTGTTTCAGTTACCAGCTCTCCAGAAATGATTTCTCCATACATTTTAATAGCATATGAAGTAGGAACTCCAGATGTCGGATCTACTTCCGCTACTACAATTTGAGAATTAGCACTGCTAAAATCAACATCTTCTAAGAGACTAAAAATATTACCATCTTTTGAAGAAAAAATACTATTCTTTTTTAATTTACCCATATAATCTGTATCAGGTCCAACACCAGAAGATGCTGCTGGAACTTTAATAAAAACTGCAGCTGGGCCTACAGAAGATGGAAATGGTTCGAATCGGTATCCTGATTGTTCTGCATTTCTAACAACGTTTTTATATTCTACGGCTGAATCTGGAAAGATTTCATTGGCAGTATAATCCAGATAAAAAGAAAGGTTATCACCAATATAAGAAACCAAATCAATGTCTAGTGCAAGATATGAATTATCTGACAAATCATTGGCAACATTTTCATAATATCTTTTAGCATAAGCTCTTAAATCATTTCTAATTGAATTAAAATCTCTGCTTGTTAATCTAATTTGTGGTGTGAATTTCTTAGCCATTGTATATTCCTGTGATAATTAGTCAAATGTCAGTGATTCAGGTCCAATTGTGATATTGTCTGTAACACCAAAAGATGAAATAAAATAAGTAATTTTAATATAAACTCCATTTATAGAAATATCATTTCTATCTTCTGATGTCAAAACTGTTACATCAACCAAAGAAACTTGCGGAAGGTATTTACCAAGTTGATATTCAATTTCAGTTGTCAACGATACATCGAATCCCGATTCCAAATTTTCGAATAAATATTTGCTAATTCCAACTCCATATTCAGGAATCATAATTCTTTCACCAGGATTTGTCAGAAGTAAGTTTTTAAAATTTTGTCTGATCGCATCAAAAACGGTTTTATTCATGGTGTAATAACCATCAACAGAATTGACTGTCAGAGGGTATTTAGGTGAATATCCAGGCATTATTTTCTCCTCTGATTAATTATCTTCACATTCTTTTTCTTTTTGTTCTTTCTTGGCTTTCTCTTCTTCACAATCAACTGCACCAGAACTTTGATCGCCTTCCAAAAATGAAAGGCCTAAATAAGCAGCACCAATTGGTGTTGGTGGAATCAGAAAGGATAGAAGAGCTGATTTTTCTGGTAATGCTGATTTGGGCAAATCAGCAGCTTTTCTAAGTTTTTCAGCAATAATAATATTGGGATCAGCTTGTTCAGCAATACCCTTTAAAATCCAAACTGGCGTTTTAAGGGCCAAGGCTAAAGAAATACCGCTGGATTGATCAGAATCTCTCTCACACGGATCCGAACCTTGACTAATAGCAAAATTAGCTTGTAAGTTTAATTGATAATCATCAACTGCATTTAAACTATCTGGGTCGCTTTTGTGTTGAAAATTATCTCCCATTTGAGCAGTTAAAAACAAAGATTTTAAATTCCTTTTTGTTTCGTCAAACAATCTTTCAAAATTTATTGCCTCTCCAACAGCTAATTTATTGTATAATCCAATTAATTGAACCATTTCTTGATCTGAATAAACGTATTGAATAACATCATAAACAGAATCTTCTTTAATCATTTCTTTTAGTTGATCAAATGGATAATTGTTGAATACATTATCAAATAGCAAATTATAAAAACTGTCTGATTCAAATGGAATTTCAGCTTCAATTAAGGGAATGACTC
>JAKSBJ010000103.1 GCA_022361195.1 Flavobacteriales bacterium | reverse complement strand
GTAATACCGTACTGATCAAAAAACGGCTTAAAATGTTGAAAAGGCTGAATACTCCACCCCCCTGCCCGGAAAGAATCAACAGCATGGTAATCAAGAACTCCAAAATCCTTTAGAATCTCCATACTAGCTTCCCAAATGTTCTTTTGTTCTTCGGTTGAGCAATTTTTAAAACAATAGCGATCCAACTTTTCAAGTTTCCAACTGTCAGCCTGCGGTTCTGCATCCAACCAATGAGGATGAATGTGTGGAAAGATGTAATGACCTTTATCCAAAAGCTGTTTTGTTTGCTTTTTGATTAATTCATAATCTGCTTTAAACTGTTCCTTCTCTGAATTTCTTAATTGCTGAAGGTAAGTGGTATCTAAAAAGAAAATGGCCTGTTTAACCTGGAATTCATCAAAGATGGACAAAAGGTAATTGACCGGTTCAATCATACAATTCTCAGGTCGTCCAGAACGAACTCCAAGAAATAACTCATGATCAAAAGTCAATAATATCGTTCTCTTTGTTTTCATTTAAACTTTGGTAATTCCTGATCAATGATATCCCCTTTTAGCTTAATTCGCTTCAATTTTAATTTTGTCGATAAAGCAATATCATATAATTTGCATTTGGTTGAATTTAAATCCATCTTCCACAAATATCCTTCTCTTAAATTCCCTCCGAATCGTTTCTTAAATTTCTGAATTCCTTCTAACCTACTTCCACTAACATCCGACAATCTTGCTCCAACAAAATCATAAATTTCCACATTGGCCTTTACCATGTTTTGGATTAAATCATAATGCAAAGCATTTACCGCTCCGGTCAATTCAATTCGTGGTGCAGATGCTCCATAAACATAATAGGCTCCTTGCTTTGTAAAGGGAACAAATAAAGCTCCTTGTGCCTGTTCATTAAAATAAACCACCGAACAATGAATATTGTCCCCATTTGTTTTTAATAATTCTTCAAAATACCACTTAGGTTCGCAATGCATATTATTACGTTCCATTGTTCCTGAATAGAGTTCATAAAAAGCAGTTAGCTGATCTGCCCCACTTTTTATTACTGCCTCTTTTTTCCAGGCATTTCTAATCACATTTCGATGTTTGGTATGCAATCCTTTCCAAACCGTATCTTCATCGGTCAAATTAAGTACATAAGACCCAAAAGGAACTGAAACGGATTCTTTTGGAGAGGCTTGAAACAACATCCAATTTAAAGGTTGAAGAATTCGGTCTATCTCATTGTCTTTTTTAAGATGATGAATGAATGCCTCCAGAATCTGCTCTTCTTCCTGAGGACTGAATAATTCGCCAACCAAATTCACAGGATTGAACATGAACTTTAAGGTATTGATCAGCTTGGATTTTTTAAGTAAAACAGGAATGTACCCTTTTACATCACCATTTACCTCAATTAATCCAAATTCTGAATCATCCAAACGGGCATAAACAGAAGAAAAGGCTGGATTAAAAGAGAAATGAAAATTCCTCCACTCCAACTTTGGAAAGTTGGCTAAATCACCACTATGTAACTTAAAGTCAATCAATTTTTTTGTGCAATATAAAATGCTCCGTTTCTAAAACTCTTATCCTTTTCAGGATCATAACGTTTAGTATCAAACTTCACCTTTAAATCTCTGCCATCAAATGAATGTTGATGATCCAATGTTTTAAAACCTGCCTCTTCCGCTTTCTTTTGAATGACGAGCGGTGAATACTGAATGTAACTCAAATCGGGATAATACAATTCCCTTTTATTCAGCGCATGCGGATATTGGATTAACACAATTCCTCCCGGATTTAATTCTTGATACAATTTGTCAAAAAAAGTCCGAAGTTGAGATGGTGCAATGTATTCAATCACCGAAACGGAATAAATAAAGTCGAAATTTGATTCAAACGTCAGCTTAAGATAATCTGCAGCATAAAATTTTCCTTGTGGTAGTAATTCCTTTGCCCGATTAATAAAACTCTCAGACAAATCACTTCCATTTAACTGGACAGTAGTTGGAAAATCCTGCAAATAAAGACCAACTCCACAACCAATATCCAGCACATTTGCTGTTTCAGGACAATGTGTTTTAAACAACTCCTGAATTTTGCTGTGCACTTTATCTATAGCCTCTTGTACTTGAGGTTCATGCGAAAAACCTACATTCTCCTGTAAGGTTTTTTCTTCGTCAATATTGGTTTTTTCCCAATTGGACTGAAATTTCTTGATGATAGAGTCCTTTCCCAATACAATCAAAATTTGATTGACGAGTATGTTATTGAGCAGGAAAAGAACTAATCTTCTCATTTTTTTCGTAGAATAATAATTGACGAGTTTTTGTAATATCGCCAGCTTGGATCAATAGGATGGAGATAGGTGGTTTCATCAAACTTCCCTACATATCTGTCGTCTGTGACGTGCTGATGATACAATACCTCAAAGTTCTTTGATGCTTTAAATTGAATAAAGTTCGGACTGTATTGTACATAATTCATATCTGGATAATACAAATCCTTTTTACTTAAAGCATGCGGATAAGACAAAAAGAAAATTCCATCATCCTCTAGCAAATCATGCACTTTTTGAAAAAAGGTTTCAATTTTACTTTTGTTGATATAAATGAGCAGACCAACTGAATGCACAATTCCAAATTTCCCTTCGATTTTTGTCTTTAGAAAATCCCCCGTATAAAACTTCCCATCCGGAATGGTTTCTTTCGCCAAACCAATCATTTCTGGCATTAAATCAATTCCCGTTTTTTCAAAGTCAGCAGGGTATTCTTTCAAAAAAAGTGCAGGTCCACATCCAATATCCAAGACCTTTTTTTGGGGGAGATCATGGATATTGATTGCATTCCCTAGTTTTTGTTTAATTCTATTCAGAACTTCTGTTACCTCTGGATGTTCCGAATAACCTGAAATTTCCTGTAATGACTTTGAGGTGTCGAGTGTAAAATCATTGTAATGGTGGCAATAATCAGATATTTTTTTGTCTAGTCCCAGCATAATCCAGAACCAGTTTACCAAAGAATTATTGATAATTCTTCTCCGTACAAGAAATCTAACCAGCCTTTTCATTTTCTAATTTTCTTCTTTAGGGTATTTTGACAAAAGTGCTTTAATTCCAAACAATACACCATACCATTTAGCCATAGTGTTCATTCCTCCAACATTCCGTAAACTAAATCCTTTGGATTTTGCTTTTTCAATGAGTTCATTACATGCCTGTTGATCTGTTTGCCAGGCAACAATCAAATTATTAAAAATGGTGCGATTAATAACGGGGTCGTACTCATTTGTCTTTAAAGTCAGATTCAAGTGTTTTTTCACTTCCAACCTCAATTCATTGGCCCGTGCAATATTTGCGATAGGTGACTTTTTTGAAATAGATCCTTCAGATTGCTGAAACACCTTGGTTAAAATGGCCGAATCATAGACCACCTTACTATCATTTTTAAGCAAACGGAACATTAAATCTAATTCTTGTGAACTTTTTAGTTCCGCATTCCAACCATTAATTTTCTGCAGTTGTTTTTTGTTCCATAGGTTAGAACAAGTATCTCCCAAAGTTCCCTCAACTAAATCACGCCAGGGTTGTTTGGAGAATTGATGGAACTCTACGGCTGTTCCGTCAGTTTTGATCCAATGTTCATTTCCGGCAATAAAATAATTAGCGGTTTGAGCGTTCTCAGACACCAAATTCATTTGATGTTCGATTTTATTATCCTTAATCAAATCATCTGCATCCAAAAATTGAATCCAATCTCCATTTGATTCTTTCAAACCTTTATTTCGCGCCCAACAAGCACCTTGTTTTTCCTCTTTTAATAAAACAATTTGAGGATGTTCGTCTTTGATTTTCTGTAGTAAATTCCAGGTACCATCAGCCGAACCATTATCAACACAAATGATTTCAATGTGCTGATAGGTTTGCCTAAGCGCCGATCCTAGGGAACGCTCAATACACAACTCCGCATTGTAAGTGGGAATAATTATGGAGACCAAAGGACTTTGATTCACTTAAATACTATTTCTTGTTAGGGTGTGGAATGAGGAAGTTCCCCATTGCCAAAAAGTCTAGTTCAGCAGCTAAAAAGCCTCTGATTCCATCTTCGGGAGTATAGACAATTGGCTCTTCATGCATGTTAAAACTTGTATTTAACAACACCGCAATTCCGGTTCTTTTGTGGAATTCTGAAATGATTTTGTGATAACTAGGATTGATGTCTTTTTTCACCACTTGCGGACGAGCTGTGTTGTCCACATGTACGACAGCTTGCATTTTTTCAGCCATTCCATCGACAATATCGTAGGTAATGGTCATAAATTCCGCCGCTTTTTCATCATTAAAGTCCACCAAATAATCTTTGGCTTTTTCCTCGATCATGGATGGAGCAAAAGGCATAAACTCGGTACGTTGTAGTTTTTTATTGAGCCAATCGTTGATGGTTGCATCAAAAGGTGCTCCTAAAATAGAACGATTCCCAAGAGCTCTTGGTCCATACTCCATTCTACCATTAAAACGAGCTACAATCTTACCATTTGCCAGGTGTTCTCCAACCACCTCTTCAAGATTCTCCAACTCTTCATACTTCAATTCAAAAGAGTCTAAAGCTGCTTTCATTTCATCACGAGAAAAGTCCGATCCATTATAGGTATCCTTAATGATGGATTCCTTTTGTTTCTCCTCTTTTCCTTCGTAATAAGACAAATAAGCTGCCCCTACCGAAAGGCCATCATCTCCCATTGCCGGATAGACAAAGATGTCTTTAAAATGACCTAAATTAAAGATTCGTTGATTAACTTTTACATTGGCAAAACATCCTCCTGCCAGACAAATATGGTTGAATTCATACCCTTTTGATTTTGCCACTTCAACGGCATCTTCAACAAAGTTTAGAATTTCTCTTTCAAATAAATGTTGCAAACCAGCCGCCAGATCCTCTTTGGTAAACTTCTCTAAGAGCGGATAGAAATAGTCTGACTTTTCTTGCAAGTTTTTGTGGTGATTGGCTACTTTTTTAGAGATGAAACGATGTTTTTTACGATCGTACTTCATTAAATCATCAATCCCAAGACGTTTCAAATCCGGGTTTCCATAAGCCGCTAATCCGGTTATTTTACCCTCATGACGGTGTCTTTTAAACCCAAGATCGTGCGTCAAAGCACTATACATGGTTCCTGGTGATTGAAAATGTGGAATATCAATGAAACGCTCTAACTTACCGTCTTTTGCATAATAGGCTCCGCCATCCAATCCATCTCCACCACCGTCAAGTGTAATCACCAAAGCATCATTAAAAGGTGAAGCGTAATAAGCTCCAGCCGCGTGACAATAATGATGATCATGCAACTCTAAATCAAACTCCTTGTCTTTGATTGTAACAGAGTAAGTTTTTTCACCTTTTATCTTGTTATAAAGACTGTTGTATGAAAAATCCTTAACCTTTGAGTTTAAGAGTACTCCCGTGTCTTTATATGTTGTAAAAGCGGCTTTTAAATAAGCTCTATTGGTCATATAAGGCGAGAGTGATGTCGTAGCAACAACATCAACATCCTCAATTCCAATTCCTCCAATTCTTAAAACTTCATCAATTGCTTTATGGGGAAATTGGCCATCTACTTTTTTTCGGGATAAACGTTCCTCAGCCACACTTGCAATGATTTTTCCGTCAATCATCAAACAAGCACTACTTTCGTTTACTACATCAAACTTGAAACAATCCCCGTGGATTCCTAAAATCGTTTTTCTCATCAGAATAAAATACGCAATTCAGACAAGCTAAGTTACACAATTATTCGGCGCTGAAAAGAGCTTAAATAAAAAGCTGTTGAAGGATTCTTCTGATCTTTTTGTACTTCTCTAAAAATCAACCTTCTTTTGCATATTTTGCAATGAGATTGTAAAAGTACTGATAGTTGTTTACCGACTCAAAATGAGTCAAAAAATAACCTCTCACCTCCTGACGAAATTGTACTGAATTTTGAGTGGAGTTTTTAAAGCTGGTAATGACCGTTTTTAGCTCTTCAATAGAAGTTGTTGGCGGAAGCAATATTCCCGTTTCTTCGTTCACCACCTCTTTTACTCCTCCTACATCCAATGAAAGGGCTGGAATTCCAAAACTTTGTGCCTCCACGGCGGACATTCCCAAACCTTCGGTTTCGCTCAATTGAATAAAGAGATTAACCGAATGCTTTTTGTAAAACTCCAGAACATCCGGATTGGATAAACGTCCTTTAAACTTTGCTTCGACATGAGGAGGTAAGTCCTTTGCCAATGTCTTTAAGCGTTCCAACTCATCTCCATCTCCCAGGTGGTACCAACGAACCGGAAATTCAATTTCTTTTAGTGTTTCAATGATCCGATCAACTCGCTTAAAGGCCTTTAAACTAGAGCATGATACCAGAGTAAAAACGCCTTCTTCATCAAAAGGTCCTTCACCATGATCATATAAGCCCGAATAGTTACAAATTAGTTTTTCGGGGTAAACATTTTTGGCTTTCACGTAATCTAAACCTGCTTGTGAGAGCACAAAAACCCGATTGGCATATTTAAAATTAAAAGTTCTAAAAGGCATATAGTTCCCCGCTCGACGCTCATCAAAGAGGTCATAACCATGCAACCTAAAAAAATTATTGGTGATTTTTTGTTGCTTTTTGAGCATGGAAAAAATCAAGGCTCCATCGTTCATCCACACACTGTAAAAATGTGTTTCAGCAGACTCATACTTTGCCAAATCGGCCAATAAAAGTTCGGACTTTTGCTTGCATTGTTTGATGCTTGCAAATAACGAACGGAAGTTTTTGAGTACGAATGAAAATTTTCCACTTTTAAGCAGTTCAGTTAAATAAACTGACAACATCAAAGACATTCCTTGCGACTTTGACGCAGGCGGATTGATTAACAAATCACTCACTATGCATTTCTCCGGTACCCAACGAACAGGATGCTCATCTTTGGTTAAAGGATACAGTAAAATTTGATCATAGTACTTCTCAGCTTCTTTTAGTTCCTTATACACAAAGTCTTCACCGACCGAATAAGGATAAGAGGCACTAATGACCACAAGTGTTTTCACGAAAACTATTTTTGGGCGATAATCACAATTTCCTCAGAAAGGCTTTTTCTATAAGCACTTGCCAATCGTTGTTTCCAATGTGTGAAATTATTTCTCCAAATGGATTTATGGATTTTGAAATTCTCTGCAATCAACATTTGCTCCAATTCAGGCTTAGTATATTCTTTTACGTGCATCCAGTCACTAACTGTCATATGACGATCAATTCCCAACATTCTGGATAGGTAGACATTGGTAAAATTATTTGGATCGGCCTCTTTAGTTACCAAACCAGTAATTGGTTGGCCTCTGAAAAGTTTCATAACCCGTGACAAAGAAGAACCATTTACGGTTGAAATATAAAAGTATCCTCCTTTTGGTAATTTCTTATAAACCTGTTCAAAAAGTAGCTGTGGTGGTAAGTGGAAATGTGCGATACAGTGTACCAAGCTAAAACAATCCACCTCTTCTTCAAAGAATCCAAAATCGTCCAACAAAAAGTCTTTGATATAGTATTTAATATCTTCTTTTGTCCCCCACTCTTTAGCCAAATACTCATTCCATTCCGACTCCACAAAAATCACATTTTTGCCCGCATTTTTAAGGGCGATTGGTATTTCTCCATAACCTGGGCCCAAGTCGCAATAACATTTTGCGTTGAGTTCCTTAAGGTCATTAAAAGTGTTGTCTAATCGTATTTTTTCTACATCCATGGTGTTACGAATTTAAAGATTATTCTCGGACCAAATCGAAAGGCAGATCAATGTCCATATTTTATAGTTACTTACCTGATTGCTCTGATAAAATTCTGTTTTTACATTTTTGATAAAATCAGTATTAAAAAGACCATGCTTTTGCACTCTTTCCGGATCAAGATAATACTCTACTTTATCCTTTAACTGATCTTTTAGCCAATCGTTAACTGGAATGGCAAATCCTTTTTTAGGCCGTTTCATGATATCATCGGCCAGCCACTTTTCGGCTAATTTCTTTAAAATGAACTTTGGAGTTTCATTTCTCAATTTGTAATCATTTGGGAGCTGGAGCATTTTTTGAGCAAAATCGATATCCAAAAAAGGACTACGCACCTCTAATGAATTATTCATTGACATCCGATCAACTTTTACCAAATAATCATTGAGTAAACGAGTTTTAAACGACCCTTTAAAAATAGAGTCGGCCACCCGATTTTCTTTATTCTCTCTCCAGATAGTATTGAGGTATTCCTCAATAAAAGCCGGTTTATAGTTACTCTTTTGTGACCAAATAGAGCTTAAATCCTGATCAGAAAAAGCCATTCCTCTTCTAAACAAATGACCTTTATCACCCGCACCTAAAACGTCTTTATACACCCCATAATTGGTTTGTCCCTTTTTGAAACGGGAGGTGATTTTAGACATTAAGATTTGCCGGTTAATAGCAGATTCTGACTTACCCAAT